>CAZIXQ010000187.1:0-7792 GCA_964543155.1 uncultured Enterobacteriaceae bacterium | reverse complement strand
TGGGGCTACATCCGCGGCGACAAGTCGCCCAAGACCCGGATCACCGCGGTCGACGTGCACATCAACACGACGCTTGCCGCCTCCGACCGCGCGCTGCTGATCAAGCCCGGCACCGACGGCGCGCTCGCCCTCGGCATCGCGCACTACATCCTCACCGAGGGGCTGTGGGATCGCGCCTTCGTCGGCGACTTCAAGGACGGCACGAACCGGTTCAAGTCCGGCCAGGCGGTGGATCCCGCGAGCTTCGACGAGAAGTGGGTCAAGGGGCTCGCCGAGTGGTGGAACGTCGAGCTCAAGGACCGCACGCCCAGGTGGGCGGCGGAGGTCACGACGATTCCGGAGCGCGACATCGTCGCCACCGCGCGCGAGTTCGGAACGACGCGGCCGGCCATCGCGCTGTTCGAACGCGGCGCGCACGCGCACTCGAACGGCGTGCTGAACGGGATGGCGATCCATGCGCTCAACGCGCTGGTCGGGTCGATGTTTGCAAAGGGCGGGCTGATGTACCAGATGGGGCCTGCGTACGGCGACATGCCGGTGAAGGAGGGCGACTATCTCGACGAGTACGCGAAGAGCGGACCATGGAAGAAGCAGCCGCGCGTGGACCTGAAGGGCAGCGAGGAGGGCTATCTCCTCGCCAAGAACATGCTGCAGGAGGTCGGGCCGAACTCGCTCGCGGGCAAGCCCTACAAGCTCGACACGGTGATGTTCTACCTGACCAATCCCGTCTGGACGGCGCCGAACGGACAGGTCTGGGAGAAGGCGCTCGCCGAGCTCTTCGTGATCGAGACCTCGCCGTTCCCGAGCGAGACGGCGATGTTCGCGGACCTCGTCCTCCCCGATCACACCTTTCTCGAGCGGCTGCAGGACGCGCCGACGTACCCGTTCCAGGGTTTCCCGATGGCGCAGCTGCGCACGCCCGCGGTGAAGCCGCTGTACGACACCAAGTACTTCGGCGACACCCTGATCGAGATCGGCAAGCGCATGAAGGGGCCGATGGGCGAGTACTACAAGGCGCTCGGCGACAACGAGAACGTGATCCGGCACCTCGCGAAGGGCTTCGAGAAGAGCCCGGGCGACAACGGCGTCAAGGACTTCGAGAGCTGGAAGGAGAAGGGCGTCTGGTACAAGAAGCCGTATCTCTGGCAGCAGGTCGGCGGCGAGTTCTACGAGTGGGACGGCAGGGCCTACGCGAAGAAGATGACGGCGGCGGAGGTCAAGGACAAGCTGCTGAAGACGCCGTCGGGCAAGTTCGAGATCCGCTCCGGGTACCTCGAGAAGTACGCCGACTGGATCGCCGGCAAGACCGGGCGCGACAAGGCGAAGCTCATGTTCCCGGTCTGGGAGGAGCCGAAGCATCCCGGCGGCGGCGAGCTCTACCTCGCCACCCCGAAAGTCGCGATGCACGCCGAAGGGCGCAGCGCCAACATGCCGATCGCGATCAGCCTCATGCAGCCGACGATCGGGGGACGCGAGACGGTGTACGTCGAGATCAACCCGAAGACCGCGCAGGCGAAAGGCATCCGCGATGGCGACCGGGTGCGCATCAAGTCGGCGGTCGGCGCGATCGAGGCCTACTGCCGCTACTACGAGGGCGTGCGGCCGGACACGCTGGTCCTGCCCATGGAGCACGGCCACTGGGCGCACGGCAGGTGGGCCAGGGCGCGCCTGCCCGGGCATAGCGGCGAGTGCACCGTGAACCAGTCCGACCGCGTGACTGGCCAGTGCAACTACTACAGCACCAAGGTCAACATCGAGCGGGCCTGACCCGGAGCGAGCGAGGAGGATTGAACATGGCTAAGTGGGGAATGGTCATCGATCTCGACAAGTGCACCGGGTGCCAGGCGTGCACCACCGCGTGCGCGATGGAGAACAACCGGCTGCCGGGAGAGAACTGGCAGGACGTGCTCTTCTACCACGAGGGCACGTATCCGAACGTGAAGCTGCACTGGTTGCCGCGCCCGTGCATGCACTGCGAGCACCCGTCGTGCGTGGACGTCTGCCCGACCAGGGCGACGTACAAGGATGCCGAGACCGGGGCGGTGCTGATCGACTGGAACAAGTGCATCGGCTGCAAGTACTGCATGATCGCCTGCCCGTACGGCGTGCGCTTCTACACCGACGAGAAATCGGCGATCGAGCCGGACATCCGCAAGGTCTTCCCGGGCGACGGGAAGCGCTCGTGGAACCCGCCGTACCGCGCGCCCGATGCGCGCGACGACTGGACGCACGGCGTGGGGATCCAGCCCTCGGGCGTGGTCTCGAAGTGCACGTTCTGCTACCACAAGGTGAGCAAGGCGCCCAAGGGCGTGGCGGACCTGGACGAATCCAACCCGGAGACCAAGGAATTCACGCCGGGCTGCGTCCGGGTGTGCGCACCCAAGGCGCGCTACTTCGGCGACCTGGACAACCCGGCGAGCACGGTGAACAAGCTGATCGCGGACAAGGGCGGCGTGCGGCTCAAGGACGAGACCGGCAACAAGCCGCAGGTCTATTACCTCGCGGGCGGGGCCGCGGCCGCGGTGCCGAGCACGCGCGAAACCAACAAGGCGTGAGGAGGCGAGGCGATGAATACCGCAACTGCAACGATGGCGAGGTCGAACACCGCGCTGTGGGGCGCGCTCGTCGGACTCGTCGTCACCGGCGCGTTCGTGCTCTACAGGCTCGCATCCATGGGGCACGCGGCGTACAACATGACGAGCAACGGGATCCAGTGGGGGCTGCCGATCGTCGTCTACGACTTCTTCCTGCTCACCTCGACGGGGCTCGCGTTCGTCGCGGCGATCGCGCTGATCCTGGAGCTGCCCGACTTCGGGACGATCGTCAAGCGCTGCCTCTGGCTCGCGATCTGCGGGCTGGTCGGCGGGGCCACCGCGCTCTTCCTCGAGCTCGGGTACCCGCTGCGCTCGCTGTGGGCGATCCCGCTCAACTTCCAGACGAAGTCGCCGCTGTTCTGGAAGGTGCTCTTCATCGGGTTCTACGTGATCGTGCTGCTCGCGCTCGTGGCGCGGGTGGTGCGGCCCGGATGGACCGCGCGGTCGGTGCGCGCGCTCGCGATCCTGCTGCTCATCTCGTCGGTCGGCGTGACGATGATCGCCGGCTCGGTGTTCGGCATGATGGCGATGCGGCCGTTCTGGTTCGGCGGGGAGATCCCGGTCGCGTTCCTGATCGAGTCGGTGCTGGGCGGCCTCGCGTTCGCGATCTTCTTCACCTACATGGCCCACGGCTTCAGCCAGGCGAACCTCCCGGCGGGGATCCGCGCGCTCTTCACCGGCCGGATGCCGGTCGTGTTCGCGGCCGTCATCGTGGCGCACGCGCTCTTCGTCGGGGCGCGCGTGGTCTCGGGCCTGTGGAGCAACGCCGACGGCCTGCAGGTCTGGGACCGGGTGGTCGCCTCGCCGCTCTTCCACTTCGAGATCTGGCTCGGGATCGCGCTTCCGCTCGTGCTCATGCTCTCGCCGGGCCTGCGCGCGAAGGGCGGCGTCCAGGTGCTCACCGCGGTGCTCGTGATGCTGGCGCTCTTCATGGCGCGCTACACCTTCATCGTCGGCGGGCAGATGGTGCCGGTGTTCAAGGGCAGCTGGGTGCACGGGCTCGTCCAGTACACGCCGTCGGCCGCCGAGTGGGTGCTCCTGCTGATGGCGATCTTCATCGCCAACGTCGTGAACGCTTTCGGGGAGCGGCGCTACGACCTGTCGCAGGCGCCGGCCGCATGAGCGTGATCACCGGGACGGCGCGGCGTGCGGGGAACCGCGTCAGCGGTCCGCCACCCCGGGCCGACTTCTACCTGTGCCTCGCGCGGGCCTTCCTGCCGCCGCGCGAGGCGGCGATGTTCGAGGCGATGTCGCGCTGGCTGGCGGGCGATCTCGAGGCGCTGGCCCGCGGCGTCGCCTATCCGGTCGAGGCGGACATCGCGGCCTACGCTGAAGCGATCGCTGGCGTCCCGGACGGCGAAGCCCTGCTGCAAGCCTACAGCGGTCTGTTCCTCGTGCCGCCGGCGCCCGCGCCGCTCAACGCCGCCCTCTATCTCGACGGATCGGTGAACGGACCGGCGGCGAGCGCGATCGAGCGCGCCTACCGCGACGCGGGCGTCGAGCGGGACGCGCGGTTCGGCGATCTCGCCGACCACGTCTCGTGCCAGCTCGAGTTCGTCGCGCTGCTCATCGCACGGGAGGCCGCGGGCGAGCCCCCTGCGCGTGAGGTGTCCGCGGCCTGGTTCCTCGACGGCTTCGTCAGCGGCTGGGCGCCGGGATTGCGTGCGGCCATCGACGCGGCCGTCCCGGGGATCCCGGGCGCCGCCGTTTACGCCGCGCTCGCCCGGCTGCTGGAGCGGGCGGTCGCGCACGACCTGCGGTCCTATCGCCGCCCGGTCGATCCGGCCGAGGTCCGTCGCGCCGAGCTCGCGCGGCGCGTCGGGCTCGGCGCCGGCTCCGCGACGGCTCTCTGAGCCGTTCAGCTCGCGCGGGCGCGCCTGCCGCGCGGGACCGTGAGGCGACCCCGAGCGCGGCTCGCCGGGACGCTTGCCGCGCTCGCCTTGGTCTGCCCCGCATCCGCCGAGCTGCGCCGCAAGCGTCCCGCAGATGCCGCAGACGAGTGGGGGGAGCGGTTGGCGGTCGCGCTCGGGCTGGCCAGCGTGACGGTGGCGACCGGGCTGCTGGTCCGCTGCCGTCGGCGCTGATCCAGGTCAAGGCGGCCCGTGGCCTGCACCCTAGAGTGGGGCGCTCGCATCCGGAGAATCGAGGGGGAGACGTGGCCGCGAAACGCAAACCGCCGAAGTTCTACCTCAAGCTGCAGAAGACGCAGCCCGCGTTCCTCGCCGCGTGGGAGTCGGTCGGGAAAGCCGTGCGCGGGAGCGGCCCGATCGACCTGAAGACCGCGCACCTCGTCCAGCTCGCCGCGGCGGCCGCGATCCGGTCCGAGGGCGCGGTGCACAGCCACGTCCGCCGGGCGGTCGAGGCGGGGGCCACGCCGGGCGAGGTGCGGCAGGCGATCATGCTGATCGCCGCGACAGCCGGTTTCCCGAACGCCGTGGCCGCGCTCTCGTGGGCCGAGGACGTGCTGCGCGACTGAGCGCCGGGCCGGGCGGCTTCAGGCCGCCTCGTCGTTCGCCGCGCCGGGGGTGTGTTTTCCGATCTCGTCCAGGTTGCGTTGCAGCGCCAGGCGCCCGAGACTCTCCAAGCGCAGCGCGGTGAAAAGACCGATCCGGCGGAACAGCGTGTCGTAGGCGACGAAGAACGCGCGCCGCACCGCGTCCGGATCGCCCTGGACGGCGGCCGGATCGGGCACGCCCCAGTGCGCGGTCATCGGCTGGCCCGGCCAGATCGGGCAGACCTCGCCCGCAGCCTGGTCGCACACCGTGAACACGAAGTCGAGCGGGAGCGCCCCGCTGGCGGCGAACTCGTCCCAGCTCTTGCTGTGCAGCCCGTCGGTCGGCAGCCGCGCGAGCTTCAGTTGCTCCACGGCGTAGGGATTGACGCTGCCGGCGGGATGGCTCCCGGCGCTGAAGGCGCGGAACCGGTCCTTGCCGACCGCGTTGAGGATCGCCTCGGCCATGATCGAACGCGCGGAATTGCCGGTGCAGAGGAAGAGCACGTGGTAGGGACGCTTCGGTGCAGCGGTTTCCATCGGGGATCTCCGGACGGGACGGGCTCAGAGCCAATCGCGAAGTATCGGGTCCGGAAGTGACAGCCGTGTTGCAGGCAACCCGGGGTGACCGCCCGCGGGTAACCCTGCCCCGGGCATGGGCGACGGTCGCGTTCGCCCTGATAGAATCGTGCCGTCCAATCAAGGGCTTCCCGGCGCACGCCGGGCGCCGTCGCGACGACCCGAGGCCATGAAAGTGTTTGGTTTCGCCGGCTGGTCCAACAGCGGCAAGACGACGCTCATCGAGCAGCTCATCCCGCGCTTCGTGGCGAACGGGCTCGCGGTGTCGCTGATCAAGCACGCGCACCACAACTTCGACATCGACCGCCCCGGGAAGGACTCGTACCGGCACCGCGAGGCGGGCTGCAAGGAAGTGATGGTCGCCTCGGCCCACCGGTGGGTCATCATGCACGAGCTGCGCGGCGCGCCCGAGCCGACGCTCGACGAGCAGATCGCGCGCATGGCGCCGTGCGACCTGCTGCTCGTCGAGGGCTTCAAGTTCGACCCGATTCCGAAGCTCGAGGTCTTCCGCGCGGCGAACGGCAAGGCGCCGCTGCATCCTGACGACCCGCACATCGTCGCCATCGCCACCGACCGGCCGCTCGCGTCGCCGCTGCCGCAGTTCGACCTGAACGACCCCGACGCGATCGCCGAGTTCGTGCTCGTGCACCACGGCTTCAAGCGGACGATGCTCGCGTGAGCCCGGGCCTGCTCTCGGTCGAGGAGGCGCTCGAGCGGCTGCTCGCCGGCGCGCGCGCGGTCGGCGAGATCGAGACGGTGCCGACAATGGCGGCGACCGGCCGGGTGCTCGCGCAAGCGCAGACCTCGTCCCTGAACGTCCCGCCGCTCGACAACACCTCGATGGACGGCTACGCGGTGCGCGCGGCCGACTGCGCGTCGGGCGCGGCGCGCCTGCGCGTCGCGCAGCGCATCGCGGCCGGCACGGTGGGCAAGCCGCTCGCGCCGGGCACCGTCGCGCGCATCTTCACCGGCGCGCCGATCCCGCCCGGCGCGGACGCGGTGGTTCCCCAGGAGCAGTGCGAGGCGATCGGCGACGACGTGGTGGTGAAGCACGCGCCGAAGTCCGGCGAGTGGATCCGCCGGGCGGGCGAGGACATCCACGCCGGGGCCACGATCCTGGGCGCGGGCACGCGCCTGCGCGCGCAGGAGATCGGGCTCGCCGCCTCGGTCGGGCTCGCGTCGCTCCCGGTGTTCCGTCGCGTGCGGGCCGCGCTCTTCTCGACCGGCAACGAGCTGGTGATGCCGGGCGAGCCGCTGCCGGAAGGGGCGATCTACAACTCCAACCGCTTCACGCTCACCGGGCTGCTGCAGATGCTCGGCTGCGAGGTGGCCGACCTCGGCATCGTGCCCGACTCGCTCGCGGCCACGCGCTCGACGCTGCGCGAGGCGGCCGCGATCAGCGACGTGATCGTCACCTCGGGCGGCGTGTCGGTCGGCGACGAGGATCACGTCAAGCCGGCGGTGGACGCCGAAGGACGGCTCGACCTGTGGCGCATCGCCATCAAGCCCGGCCGGCCGCTCGCGTACGGCGCCGTGCGCCGCGCGGGCGGGTCGGAGGCGAGCTTCATCGGGCTGCCCGGGAATCCGGTGTCGAGCTTCGTGACGTTCCTCCTCTTCGTGCGGCCCTTCGTGCTGCGGCTGCAGGGTGTGGCCGACATTGCGCCGCGCAGCTACGCCGCGCGCGCCGACTTCGACTGGCCGAAGCCCGACGCGCGGCGCGAGTTCCTGCGCGCGCGCTTCAACCGCGACGGCGGGCTCGAGCTCTTCCCCAACCAGAGCTCGGGCGTGCTCACCTCGACGGTGTGGGGCGACGGCCTGGTCGACAACCCCGCGCAGCACGCGATCAAACGGGGCGACACGGTCCGGTTCCTGCCCTTCGCCGAGCTCCTGCACTGATGGTAAGGCTGCTCTTTTTCGCGCGGCTGCGCGAGGACCTCGGGACCGGGAGCGAAGCGCTCGCGCTGCCCGCGGGCGTGACGACGGTTGCCGCGTTGCGCGCGCACCTGATGGCGCGCGGCGGCACGTGGGCGAGCGTGCTTGCGAACGGCAAGGCGCTGCGCGTCGCGGTGAACCAGGAGATGGCCGACCCGGCCACGCCGGTCAAGGCGGGCGACGAGGTGGCGTTCTT
>CAZIXQ010000186.1:4390-7882 GCA_964543155.1 uncultured Enterobacteriaceae bacterium | reverse complement strand
AGCTCGCGCACTTCTGCTCGATGTGCGGGCCGCACTTCTGCTCGATGAAGATCACCCAGGACGTGCGCGAGTTTGCGGCGAAGCAGGGACTCGCCGAGGACGAGGCGCTCGAGCGCGGGATGGCGGAGAAGGCGAAGGAGTTCGTGGCGCAGGGTGGCGAGATCTACCGGCGGGCCTGACCCGTCGGGGGTAATCCGTTTCAGCACAGGAGGCAGGCGATGGGAATTCTGGACGATCTTCTGGCGAGCGCGGCCGGGCACGGTGGCGCGGGCGGGATGGGTGGAAAGAGCGACCTGGGCGGTGCGGCGCGCCGCGCGCCGGCCCCGTCCCAGGCGCCGTCGGGCGGCGGCACGAGCAGCGTCCTCATGGCGCTGCTTCCGGTGGTGCTCGCGATGCTCGCGAACCGGGGAGGCGGCGCGCAGCCGGCAGGCGGCGGCGGTCTGGGCGACATCCTGGGCCAGGTCCTCGGCGGCGGGGCGCAGCCGCGCGGCGGCGGCGGGCTGGAGGACCTCCTGGGCGGATTGCTGGGCGGCGGGGGTGCCAGAGCCGGCGCTGGCGGGCTCGGCGGCCTTGGCGGACTCCTGGAACAGATGGCGCGAGCGGGGTATGGCGATCAGGCGCGCTCGTGGGTCGGTACCGGCCAGAACATGCCGTTGAGCCCCGAGGCCCTCGAGCAGATCTTTGGTCACGGCGGGCTCTCGGAGATCGCCCGGCAGGCGGGCGTCAGCGAGGCCGAGGCCACGCGCGGCCTGTCCGAATTGCTGCCCGAGGTGGTCGATCGCGTCACGCCCGGTGGACAGGTGCCCGACCTCGACCAGCTCACGGCGAGCGTGAGCGATCTGTCCCGGCGGCTCGGGCTCGCCTGACCCGGCAGGACGGCCGTCGCACGTGCTGCCCGCACTTTCCTTCCTGGAGACGCGGGTTCTGGGAGTGCTGGTCGAGAAGGAGCGGACGGTGCCGGACGCCTATCCGCTCTCGCTCAACGCGCTGACCCTCGGGTGCAATCAGAAGAACAACCGCAACCCGGTGTCGCAGGCGACCGAGGCCGAGGTGCAGGCCGCGGTCGACGCCCTGCGCCCCCTCGCGCTCGTGATCGAATCGAGCGGCTCGCGGGTGATGCGCTATGCCCACAACCTCGGGCGGGTGCTGCGCGTGTCCGAGCCGGGCGTGGCGCTGCTGGCGGCCCTCATGCTGCGCGGTCCGCAGACGCCCGGGGAGCTGCGCGTCGCGACCGAGCGCCTGCATCGCTTCGCCGATCCGGGTGCGGTCGAGGCGGCGCTGCGCGAGCTCGCCGAGCGCACCGAGGGCGGGCCGCTCGTGGTGCAGCTGCCGCGCGTCCCCGGGGCGCGGGAGACGCGCTGGGCGCACCTCCTGTCCGGGACGGTGAAGGCGGCGGACCCCGAATCGCCGGCGGCTGCGGTTCCGGCATCGTCGACCGGGACCGCGGGAATGGCCGCGGAACTCGCGTCGCTCCGGGACGACGTCACCCGGCTCCAGCGCGAGACCGCGGCGCTCCGCGCGATCGTCGAGCGCCTCGCGCGCGATCGCCCGGCGCCGCAATAGCCGCGGAGGCTGCGCGGGCGTGCGGCATTCGTCCGCCCGTGGTCACAATTCTTCACAGTCGGTAATCCGTTCGACACCTAGACTCGTAACCATTGCAAGGGTTGGCGCGTTATAGCGACGAAACCGCATGGACCCTGGCACTGCGAAGATGACCGCGATCGACGACAGCCGGCTCCACGAGTGGGCCGAGTTCAACCTGCCCGCCGAGCTGCTCGGGCGGCAGGCGGTGCTGTCCCCGCTCGCGCGGCGGGTGCTCACCGCGCGGCCCGTCCAGGGCGACCCGGAACCTGCCGCAGGCGACGCGCAGCGACGCGCCTTCCCGAACCTCGGCGTGCTGCTGCTGCCCCGGTTCGGGCTCAACACCCTCCCGAAGCTCTGATCTCCGCGGGCCGGGCCGCGGGGTCCTGCCGCCTGCCGCCCGCGCAGAGTCCCGTCGTTGCCAGCCACAGGACCGCGGCATTCAGGCCGTGCCAGACCGCGTGCGTCCCGAGCGGCCACGCCGCACACCAGGCGAGGTCGGCCGTCCGGAATCCGATCGACACCGCGAAGAGCCCGGCGGCCGCAGCGAGCCGCGTCGCCGCCGGATGCCCCCGAGCCCGCGCCCAGGCTGCCAGAACGGCCAAGGCGGCGAGCGGCGGGAAGTAGTCGGTCGAGCCGTTGAGCGCGCCGGCGGGGAACGGCGCCGTGATCGCGCGCGCGGCGAGCCAGTAGACGGCGAGCCCCACGGCGATCGCGATCCAGCCCCACCCGGCCACGCGCGCGAGGAACCGCGCCAGGAACGCGTAGATGAAGGCAAGAATGAAGAGCACGTCGAGCCAGCCGGCCCACACCGTCGCGAACGTATGAAAGAGAAAGCTGCCCGCGCCGACCAGCGCGACGAGCCCGGCGAGGAGCCGCGCATCGGGCGCGATCGCGCCACGCGCACGGCAGTCGCGGACGATCAGCGCCGCGGCGACGAGGAACGCCGCGTTCGAGGCCGCATTGAGCGGCTCCGCCCAGAAGCCGGGGTCGGTGCGCTCGCAGTAGAGATCGACGCTGCGCCAGAGGTCCACGGCGGAATTGTGGCAGTGCGGGCGGCGCGCCGGGCCGACACGCTACAATCGCGCCCCTGATGGATCTCGTCCTGCTGTTCAAGGCGTTCGTCCTGGGCGTCGTCGAAGGCCTCACCGAGTTCCTCCCGATCTCGAGCACCGGCCACCTCATCCTCGCCGGCGACCTGCTCGGGTTCAACGACGAGAAGGGCAAGATCTTCCACGTCGCGATCCAGACCGGCGCGATGCTCGCGGTCGTCTGGGAGTACCGCGCGAGGTTCGCGCACGTCGCCGCGCGCGTGTTCACCGAGCGGGCGGCGCAGCGCTTCGTCGCAAACGTCGCGGTCGCGTTCGTGCCGGCGGCGGTCCTCGGCCTCGCGTTCGCGAAGCACATCAAGGCGGCGCTCTTCAAGCCGGTGCCGGTCGCGATCGCTTTCATCGTCGGGGCGTTCGTGATCCTGTGGGCCGAGCGGCGCGACCACCGGGAGCGCGTGGCGAGCGTCGACGACATGACCTGGCGCGACGCGCTCAAGGTCGGGATCGCGCAGTGTTTCGCGCTCATCCCGGGCACTTCGCGCTCCGGCGCGACGATCATCGGCGGCATGCTCTTCGGCCTGTCGCGGCGCGCCGCGACCGAGTTCTCGTTCTTTCTCGCGGTGCCGACGCTGATCGCCGCGGGTGCCTACGACTTCTGGAAGAGCCGCGCGCTCTTCAGCACCGGCGACCTGGAGGTGCTCGCCGTCGGGCTCGCCACGGCGTTCGTGTCGGCGTTCCTCTGCATCCGCTGGCTGCTGCGCTACATCGTGTCGCACGACTTCACGGTCTTCGCCTGGTACCGGATCGCGTTCGGCGTGATCGTCCTGCTCACCGCCTACACCGGGCTCGTCGACTGGACGCA
>CAZIXQ010000186.1:0-4290 GCA_964543155.1 uncultured Enterobacteriaceae bacterium | reverse complement strand
TACGCCGCCACCGCGCCATCCGAGCGCGGGTCGCTGCCGCCTTCGAAGTTGCCGCTCGCGTGCCGGATCACGCAGCCCGCGTGGCCCATCGTCTCGTCGAAGTCGGCGAGCACGTCAACCTCGTGGCCGCGCCGGCGCAGGTCGGCGACGACCTCGGGCGCGAAGCGGGCTTCCAGCTTCAGCGTCTCGGTCGTCTGCCCCCACGTCCGGCCGAGCAGCCAGCGCGGCGCCGAGATCGCGGCGGCGGGGTTCATGCCGTGGACCAGCGTGCGCGTGAACACCGCGCTCTGCGTCTGCGGCTGGCCGTCACCGCCCATGTTCCCGTAGACCATGGTGCGCCCGTCCTGCAGCAGCGCCATGGCGGGGTTAAGCGTGTGGAAGGGCTTGCGGCGCGGCTTCAGCGCGTTGAGCGCGCCCTCGTTCAGGCTGAACGAGCACCCGCGGTTCTGCCAGCAGACGCCGCTCGCGCCGAGCACGACCCCCGAGCCGAACTCGTGATAGACGCTCTGGATGAAGCTCACCGCGCGTCCTTCGCCGTCGATGACGCCCATCCAGATCGTGTCGGCCGGGCCTTTTCCCGCGGCCCACGGGGCGGCGCGGCCGCGGTCGATCCGCGCCTCGAGCTCGTCGATCGCCTTTGGCGCGAGAAAGCTCTGCGGATCGACCGTCATGTACGCGGGGTCGGTAATGTACTTGTCGCGGATCACGAACGCCCGCTTCACCGCCTCGACGCACAGGTGGACGTAGTCCGCGCCGAGCGGATCGAGCCGGTCGATCCCGAGTCGGTCGAGCTGCCCGAGGATCAGGAGGCTGACGAGCCCCTGCGTCGGCGGCGGCATGTTGAAGACGCGTCCGAGCGAGTGCTCGAGCACGAGCGGCGTGCGCCACTGCGCCTGGTGCGCTTCGAGATCACTCAGGCTGACGGGTGAGCCGGCGGCGGCGAGATCCGCGGCGAACGAGCGTGCCAGCTCGCCGCGATAGAAATCGTCGAGCCCCGCAGTGGCGAGCCGCTCGAGCGTCGCGCCGAGCCTGGTCTGGACGAAGCGGGCGCCGGTCGCCGGCACCGCCCCGCCGGGCAGGAAGAGCGCCGCGAACCCTGGCTGCGGCTCGAGCTCGGCGCGCTTCGTCGCGGTGTTGACGTGCTGGCTGCGGGTGACCGGAATGCCGGCGTTCGCGAAGTGGATCGCATCGGCGAGGAGGCGAGAGAGTGGCAGGCGCCCGCCGATCTCCTTCGCTGCCTCGCACGCGAGGCCCCAGCCGGAAATCGTGCCCGCGACCGTGTTCGCCGCGACGCCGCCGCGGAAGGGGATCGCGCCGGCGATGCCCCGGTCGCGGTACCAGTCGATCGATGCGGCCTGCGCGGCAGCCCCGCACGCATCGATGCCGCGCGGCTCGCGCCCCGGCACGTGCACGAGCCAGAACGAGTCGCCGCCGATCGAGTTCATGTGCGGGTAGACGACCGCGATCGTCGCCGCCGCGGCGACCATCGCCTCGATCGCGTTGCCGCCTTCGCGCAGCACGGCAAGCGCCGACTGCGACGCGAGCGCGTGCGGCGCGACGGCCATGCCGCGCGTCCCCCGGGTCGGATTGAGCATTCGTTCGGGTCCGGTCGAAGAGCGGCGGATTCTAGAAGCTTCGGCCTTGCCGGGCGAGCGCCGTCCGCGCCGCCGCGGGCGTCAACCCTGCGCCCAGGGCAGCCCCGCGACCTTCCAGCCGCCGACCGTCCCCCGATGCCCGTGCGCGTCCTTGTTGCCTTCGAAGCCTTCGAGAACGTTGAACGCCTGGGCGTAGCCGAGCTCGTGGGCGAGCAGCGCGGCGTGGTGCGAACGGCCGCCGCTCCGGCACAGGAACAGGACCGGCGCGGCCTTGTCCGGCACGCGCGCGAGGAGCTCGTGCGCGAAGGCCGGGTTGCGCGCACCCCCCGGCCAGGTGTTCCACTCGATGAAGACCGCCTCGGGCGGCCGTCCGACCCACTCCCACTCCGCCCGGGTGCGCACGTCGACCAGCCGCGCCGCGGCATCGCTCTGCAGGATTACCGCGGCCTCCGCCGGCGTCACTGCACCAGCGTAGGGCACCTTGAGCGCCTCGGCCCGTGCGCGGGCGCGGGCGCGGATCTCTTCAATCGGAAACATGGGGATGAATCTGGGGGAGACCTACCCGACCGAGTCTAGCCACTCGGCGCACTGCGGCCAAGCCGGGCCCGTGAGGCACCGGAAAGGTGCATAATTCGCTCGACAAGCACCAATTCGGTGCGCCATACACAAGACCTTCGAGTCAAAGCCCTTTCAGGACAAGGCTCTAGCGCCAATTCGGTGCATGGCATGGATCTCGCAATGAGCCGGCCGTTTCCCCCTCTTGGGGTTCGTTTCGTCTTTCACTGTCGATAGGAGAAGAAAACATGGCCACGACCGCGGCCGACGTCATGAAGCTGATCAAGGAGAAGGAGGTCAAGTTCGTCGACCTGCGCTTCACCGACACGCGCGGCAAGGAGCAGCACGTCTCCGTGCCGATCAAGCACTTCACGCTCGACAAGTTCGAGCACGGCCACGCCTTCGACGGCTCCTCGATCGCCGGCTGGAAGGGCATCGAGGCCTCCGACATGCTGCTCATGCCCGACCCGGTCTCGGCGCGCATGGACCCGTTCACCGACGAGCCGGTCCTCAACATCAACTGCGACGTGATCGAGCCCTCCGACATGAAGCCGTACAACCGCGATCCGCGCTCGATCGCGAAGAAGGCGGAGGCGTACCTGAAGTCGACCGGCCTCGGCGACACCGCGTACTTCGGCCCGGAGCCCGAGTTCTTCATCTTCGACGGCGTGACCTGGAACGTCGACATGTCCGGCTGCTCGGTGAAGATCAAGTCGGAGGAGGCGCCCTGGTCGTCCGGGGAGGAGTACGAGGGCGGCAACATGGGGCATCGCGCGCCGGTCAAGGGCGGCTACTTCCCCGTTCCCCCTGTCGACACGCTGCAGGACATCCGCAACGCGATGGTGCTCGCGCTCGAGCAGCAGGGCGTGGAGGTCGAGGTGCACCACCACGAGGTGGCCGCGCCCGGCCAGTGCGAGATCGGCACCATGTTCGCGCCGCTCGTGAAGCGCGCCGACTGGATGCAGATCCTCAAGTACACGGTGTGGATGACCGCCGCGTCCTACGGCAAGACCGCGACTTTCATGCCGAAGCCGGTCGTGGGGGACAACGGCTCGGGCATGCACGTCCACCAGTCGGTGTGGAAGGAGGGCAAGAACCTCTTCGCCGGGAACGGCTACGCCGGGCTCTCCGATTTCGCCCTCTACTACATCGGCGGCATCATCAAGCACGCGAAGGCGCTGAACGCCATCACCAACCCGGGCACCAACAGCTACAAGCGCCTGGTGCCGGGCTTCGAGGCGCCGATCAACCTCGCCTACTCGGCGCGCAACCGCTCGGCCGCCTGCCGCATCCCGTTCGTCTCGAGCGACAAGGCGCGGCGCGTCGAGGTGCGCTTCCCCGACCCGACCGCCAACCCGTACCTCGCGTTCGCGGCGATGCTGATGGCGGGGCTGGATGGCGTGCAGAACAAGCTCCACCCGGGTGACCCGTTCGACAAGGACCTCTACCACCTCCCCCCGGAGGAGGCGAAAAAGGTGCCCAACGTCTGCTCGTCGCTCGACATGGCGCTCGACCACCTCGACAAGGACCGCGAGTTCCTGACCCGCGGCGGGGTGTTCTCGAACGACGTGATCGACGCGTACATCGCGCTCAAGATGGACGAGGTCACGCGCTTCCGCATGACCACGCACCCGCTCGAGTTCGACATGTACTACAGCTCCTGAGAGGCCGGCCGCCTCACCGGACGGACGGGGGCCGGCGCCCCCGTCTTTTTTTCCCGATGCAAGCCCCCGACACGGTCGCCCCGCCCCCCCGTCCCGCCCCCGGCGCGGGGCGTGACATTTGGCGTGCGCAGTCCGGGAAAGCCATTTGTAATCAGGTGGGTCATGGCCTAGACTTCACGTCCCGCCTCTGTTCGGGTGACTGCCATGAGAACCGCCGTGCTCCTCGCTGCCACGCTCGCGCTGGTCCCGGCCGCCCATGCGCAGGGGACCGTCTGGCGCTGCGCCGAGGCGGACGGCCGTCCCCATTACACGAACATCAAGAAGGACACCGAGGGCAAGACCTGCGTGGTGGTGACCAAGGAAGTCTCGGTGGTCTCCGGCCTTGCGCCGGGCGCCACGCCCGCCGCGACGCGGGCGCCGGGGACCCAGGCGGCCACCGCGACGCCGCCCAACTTTCCCCGGGTCGACCGCGACAC
>CAZIXQ010000185.1:0-7915 GCA_964543155.1 uncultured Enterobacteriaceae bacterium | reverse complement strand
TCATGTCGTTGACCTTCTTGGCGAAGTCGTTCGCGTACTCGTGGAAGATGTCCTTCGCCGGCCAGGTCGACTGCCAGCGCATCGACACGGGCCCCTGCGCCTTGACGATGGACGGGAAGCCGAGGGTCGCGCCTGCGGTCGCCGCCGCCGCGCCCGCGAGGAACTTGCGACGCGAGGCGGGTGCGGTCTTCGGGGTCTGCTGCTTGCTCATCTGGGCTGCTCCTCTGGTGGAGATCGAGGGTCCGGGCGCTTGTCGCCGCCGCGCCTGAAATGCGCAACAGCCTGGAGTGGTGCCCCATTTCCGCGCGGCGAGCGCGTCGGGAGGCGAACCCTCGCCCGTCGTGAAGCTCGCGAATGGTAGTCCGGCCGCACAGCGAGCGCAAGGCGCGCCGCACTGCAGCAAGCTCAAAAATAGTAGACCAGCAGGTAAGCGGCGAGCAGGATCGCCATCCACATCGCCATGACGCCGGTCGAGCGCGTGCGGGCCATCAGGCCGCCCGGTGCCGCCGCGCGTTCGCCGGCGGCGATGAACCGGCCGACCGACGCGCTTACGACTCGGGCGCATGCGGCATTCAGGGCGTCGATCGCGACGCCGGCTGCGGCAACGAGCACCGGGCCGGCGCGGCGGTAGGTCCAGTCGAAGTCGAGATTGACCGCGCGCTGCTCGGGCGGATAGAGGCCGACGCGCATGAGCCAGAACACGCCCAGCGAGGCGAACGCGAGGAGCTGCAGCTGCGTCAGCACGTGATCCATCGTGTAGGGCACGTAATCGACCGCGTGCGGCAGCAGCGCGTAGAGCGCGCCGGGGAAGACGCCGATGCCGACGCAGAGCGCCGCCGCAAGTGCCATCGCCACCAGCATGTTGGGCGGCGCCTCCTTGCAGCGGATGCCCGAGTCGTGCCCGAAGAACGCGAAGTACGGAATCTTGATGCCGGCGTGCTCGACCACGCCCGCGGAGGCGAACAGGAGCAGCAGCCACGTCCAAAGATGGCCCTCCGCCGCCGCGGACGCCATGATCATCGACTTCGTCACGAAGGCGCTGAGCAGCGGCAGCCCGGAGATCGACGCGGCCCCGACGACGCAGAAGCCCGCCGTCCACGGCATCGACTTGTAGAGCCCGCCGAGGTCGGTGCCCCTCACGCTGCCGGCGCGCAGCAGCACCGCGCCCATCGACATGAACAGCAGCCCCTTGAACAGGATGTCCGCGAACGCGTGCGCCACTGCACCGTTCAGTCCCATCTCGGTGCCCAGCCCCACGCCGACGACCATGAAGCCCAGCTGGTTGTTCATGCTGTAGGCGAGGACGCGCCGCAGGTCGTTCTCGATCACCGCGTAGAAGATCGGGAAGACCGCCATCGCCGTGCCGATCCAGATCAGCATCTCGGTGCCGGCAAAACCGCGCGCGAGCGCGTACACGCCGAGCTTCGTGGTGAACGCCGAGAGCACGACGGTGCCCGTCGCGGTGGCTTCCGGGTAGGCATCCTGCAGCCAGTTGTGCAGCAGCGGGAACGCGCACTTGATCCCGAACGCGAGCAGGAGCAGCGCGCCGCCGGGCGCATTGAGCCCGACCGAGTCGAAGACGAGCGAGCCGGTCGCCGAGTACTGGATGGTCGCCCCGCCGGCGAGCAGCATCCCGGAGGCGAGCTGGACGGCGATGTAGCGCATCCCCGCGCGGAACGAGCGTTCGGTCCCGCGCGCCCAGATGACGAGCAGCGCGGCGACTGCGGTGAGCTCCCAGTAGACGAAGAGCGTCACGAGATCGCCCGCGAACACCGCGCCGATCGCCGCGCCTGCATACACCATCGCCGCCGCCGGCTCGAGAGCCGTGCGCACGTGCCAGGCATAGATCGCGTTCAGGAACGCGGCGATGACAAAGACGTAGCCGAAGGCGAGGCTCAGCCGGTCCACGCGGACGGGCTCGAGCGCCAGGCCGAACAGCTCGGCGCGCAGCGCGTCGCCGGGCGCGAGCCCGATGAGCTGCCAGAGCGCGACGAGCGGCGCAGCTGCGAGCAACGCGGGCCGGAACCGCTCGGGCAGGAGCGGCGCGACCAGGCCGGCGCCAATGAGGATCGCGGCGACGGGCAGCTCAACGCTCATAGTAGTTCTCGGGCCGCTTCAGCAGCCGCCGCAGCACCTCCTTCGCGGCCAGCACGAGCGCGACGCAGGCGACGAATCCGTAGAACGCGTAGTAGCCCCAGGTCTCGGCGAAGGAGAAGTCGTCGTGCCGGTTCAGGACGAGGTCGAGCGCGGCAAGGAGGATTCCGGCGACCCACAGCCCGCGGTAGAGCTTCGTCACGTTCGCCGGATCATCGAGCCAGTACTTGCGGTCGTCGCGGTGCATGGAATCTCGCGCGCGGTCACGACCCGGCCGCTGCGCGCGCGAGCGCGAGCGGAACCGAGCCGAAGAAGGGCAGGAGGAGCGTCGCCGCGGCCGTGATCACCAGTGCCGCGACGCTCGCCAGGGGCGCCTCGCCGTGATCGTGGGCCGGCGCGACGCGCTCGGGACGGAAGAACGCGCCGTACACGATCGGCAGGAAGTACGCCGCGTTGAGCAACGTGCTCGCCCCGATCACCGCGAGGGCGACCCAGTTGCCCGCCGCGGCGGTACCCTGGACCATGTACCACTTGCTGAAGAAGCCCGCGGCGGGCGGGATGCCGATCAGCGACAGCGCACCGATCGCGAACGCCGCCATGGTCCACGGCATGCGCCGCCCGATGCCGTCGAGCTGGCTGACCTCGGTCTTGTGCGCGGCAGTGTAGATCGCGCCGGCGGCGAAAAACAGCGTGATCTTGCCGACCGCGTGGGTGGCGACGTGCAGCATCGCGCCCACCAGCGAGACTGGCACCAGCAGCGCGGCGGCGAGCACCACGTACGAGAGCTGGCTCACCGTGGAATAGGCGAGCCGCCGCTTCAGGTTGTCGGCGCGCAGTGCGACGATCG
Organism: uncultured Enterobacteriaceae bacterium; assembly: GCA_964543155.1. Classification (GTDB taxonomy): domain Bacteria; phylum Pseudomonadota; class Gammaproteobacteria; order Burkholderiales; family SG8-39; genus JAGVSZ01. Next base: position 4,974 of record CAZIXQ010000185.1, on the reverse strand, counting down.
ACGCGGCGATGATCGTGAACCCGGCCACCGTCGGCAGCCAGTCGGCGCCGCGCACGCCAGCGAGGGTCTCCGGTCCGAAGACGTAGACGATCACCTTCAGGACGACGAACACGCCGGTCTTGACGACGGCGACCGCGTGCAGCAGCGCCGAGACGGGGGTCGGCGCCACCATCGCCGCCGGCAGCCAGCGGTGGACCGGCATCAGCGCGGCCTTGCCGATCCCGAACATGTAGAGAGCGAGCAGCCCGCCGAGCGCCGCGTTCGAGAGCGGCGCACCCGCGAGGATCCCGCCCGGCCGGAACTCGGTCGTGCCCGCGACCGCCCAGGTCGCGACGACCGCCGGCACCAGGAACACGATCGAGGTCGCGAGCAGGTAGCCGAGGTAGATGCGCCCGCCGCGCTTCGCCTCGTCATCGCCGTGGTGGGTGACCAGCGGGTAGGTGACCAGCGTCAGCAGCTCGTAGAAGCCGAACAGCGTGAGCAGGTTCGCCGAGAAGGCGACGCCCATCGTTGCGGCGAGCGCGAGGGCGAAGCAGGCATAGAAACGCGTCTGATGGTGCTCCTCGTTGCCGCGCATGTAGCCGATGGAGTACAGCGAGTTCACGATCCACAGGCCCGAGGCGACCAGCGCGAACAGCATTCCCAGCGGCTCGACCCGGAGCGCGAGCGGGATGCCCGGCAGGAGCTCGAACAGCGCGATCTCGGGGCGCGCTCCGGCAAGCACCGGCCCGAGAAGGGAGACGACCGTTCCCAGCAGCGCCACCGCGGTGAGGAGCGTCGCCGCCTCGCGCACGTTCGGCGTGCGCCCGCACGCCACGATCAGCACGGCGCCCGCCGCTGGGATCGCGAGCGCGGCGACGATCGCGCTTTCCGGGCTCACCGCGCCCCTCCGAGCAGCGTGCGCGCCGCGGCGTCGGCTGCACCGACCGTGAACGAGGTGTCGAAGCCGAAGTAGATGCATGCGCCGGTGAGCCCGAGCGCCGGGACGAGCAGGATCGCGGGCGCCTCCTTCGCCGTCGCGGCAGCGGCCGAAGGCGCACGGAAGTACGCCGTCTCGACGAAGCGCCACACGTACCACAGCGCGACGAGCGAGCTCAGGACCGGGGTGAACGCGATCGCCCAGGACCCGGCGTCGAGGGCGCCGCGCACCAGGTACCACTTCGTCACGAAGCCAGCCATCCCGGGCAGCCCGACCAAGCTCAAGCCTCCGATCACGATGCCCGCCGCGGTGAGCGGCATCGCGCGCCCGATCCCGGCGAGGTCGGCCAGGCGCACGCTGTGCAGCCGGAAGACGAGCGCGCCGGCGAGCAGGAACAGCGCCCCCTTCGTAACGCCGTGGTTGAAGAGATGGACGACCGACCCGGTCAGACCGGCCTGGTTGTCCAGGCTGATGCCGAGCGTGATGTAGCCGATCTGCCCGACGCTCGAGTAGGCGAACATGTGCTTGAGGTTGTCCTGGAACACCGCGGCGAGCGAGGCGAGGAACATCGCGGCGAGCGAGAGCACGAGGAAGATCTCGCGCATCGGCAGCGTGCCGAAGGTCGCGGCCTCGCCGAACACCGAGAAGTAGAAGCGCAGCAGGGCGTAGATCGATACCTTGGTCGCGGTGCCCGCCAGGAAGGCCGTGACGCCCGAGGGCGCGTAAGCGTACGCGTTCGGCAGCCAGTAGTGCAGCGGGAAGAGCGCGAGCTTCAGGCACAGCCCGACGGTGATGAACGCAAGTGCGGCGAGAACCGGCCGGCTGCCCTGCACCTCGCCGATCCGCGCGGCAAGGTCGGCGAGATTGAGCGTCCCGGTCATGAGGTAGAGCAGCCCCAAGCCGATCACGTAGAACGTCGCGCCGATCGTCCCCATGATCAGGTACTGGTAGGAGGCGAGCAGCGCCCGGCGATCGCGTCCGAGGGCGATCAGCACATAGGTGGCGAGCGAAGAGATCTCGAGGAAGACGAACAGGTTGAACGCGTCGCCGGTGGTCGCGATGCCGGCGAGCCCGGCGAGGACGAGGCAGAGCAGCGCGTAGCAGAGGTAGTGCTGGTCGGCCGCAACCTCGGCAGCGACGCTGCGCCGCGCGTACGGCGCAACGACCGCGGCGAGCCCGGTCACCAGCACGAGCACGAACGCGTTCACCGCGTCCACCCGGTACTCGATGCCCCACGGCGGCGGCCAGCTGCCGATCGCGTACGAGATCACGCCCGCCTCCCGTACCTGCAGGAACAGCGCGACGGCGATTGCGAACGAGGCGAGGCTCGCCGCCATCGCGATCGCCCAGCCGACCCCGCCGCGGCGCACGAGCACGATGAGCGGCGCCGCCACGAGCGGCACCACCACCACGAGCGCCGGAAGGTGCTGCGCGATCACGCCCCGTGCCCGTCCCGGTCCGCCGCGCGGTCGGCGTCGAGGATCTCGTCCTCCTCGATCGTTCCGTATGCCTCGCGGATGCGCACCACCAGCGCGAGGCCGAGGGCGAGGGTCGCGATGCCGACGACGATCGCGGTGAGGATGAGGACGTGCGGCAGCGGATTGGAGTACACCGCATGCCTGCCGTCGAGGATCGGCGCGGTGCCGCCGATCAGCTTGCCGGGTGCGATGTAGAGCAGGTACACCGAGGTCTGGAAGATCGACAGCCCGATCAACTTCTTGATCAGGTTGCCGCGCGCGATGACGATGAACAGGCCCGCAACGAGCAGGACGATCGTGACCGCGTAGCTGAAGTGGCTCCAGAAGCTCATTCGTCGTCGCGCGCGCTGCGCCGCCCGGCAAACATGTAGAAGATCTTCAGCATCACCCCCGACACCGTGATCGCCACCCCCACCTCGACCCAGAAGATGCCGCGGTGCTGGCCGTGCACCGGGTCGTGGTCGAGGACGAAGTAGTCGAGGTAGTTGCCGCCGAGGGCGAGGCCGGCCAGGCCGACGCCCGCGTACACGAGCACGCCAGAGGCCACCATCGTCTCGGCCACCCGGTCGGGCACCACCTTGCGCGCGGTCGGCAGCCCGAACACGATCGCGTAGAAGATCATCGCGGCGGCGGCGATCACCCCGGCCTGGAACCCGCCCCCCGGCCCGAAGTCGCCGTGGAACTGCACGTAGAGCGCGAACAGCAGCATGAACGGGATCACGAGCTTCGCGATCACGCGCAGGACGAGGTAGTGCCTCACTGCCCCTCGCCTTTCCTGCGCCGGCGGCGCAGCAGCGCGATCACGCCGATGCCCGCGGTGAACACCACGGTCGTCTCGCCGAGGGTGTCGTAGCCCCGATAGCTCGCGAGCACCGCGGTGACGACGTTCGGGACGCCGGTCTCGCGCTCGCTGTCGTTCACGTAGCGCGGCACGACGTGGCGATGGATCGGGGCCTGCGGGTCGGAGAACGCCGGCAGCCCGAGGGTGCCGTACACGAGCACCCCGCCGGTGACGATCGAGACCAGGAGCGGCAGCCACGGGCGCCGGATCGGCTTCGCCTCCTCGGCGCCGCAGAGGTAGAGCGCGCCGAGCAGGAGCGCGGTGGATATCCCGGCGCCGACCGAGGCCTCGGTCATCGCGACGTCGACGGCGTCGAGCGCGATCAGCGCGCTCGCCATCAGGAAGCTGTAGACGCCGCCGAGGACGACGACCGCGAAGAGGTTGCGCTGCGCGACGATCGCGACCACCGCCACGACCATCAGGGCGAGCAGGACGTTGACGATCAGGGCTTCGATGGCGGCTCCTCGCGCGCGAGCAGCGGCTTGAGGCCGCGCGTCATCGCGGCCTTGGCGAGCGCGTGGGTGGCGGTCGGGCTGGTGAAGAAGATCAGCAGTCCGATAAAGACGAGCTTCACCATCACCAGCGTGAGACCCGCCTTGAGCATGAGCCCGAGCAGGACGAGCCCGGCGCCGAGGGTGTCGGTCACGCTCGCACCGTGCATCCGGGTGTAGAAGTCGGGCAGCCGCACGAGCCCGATGCAGCCGACCACGCAGAAGAAGGCGCCCGCGCCGAGGAGGCACGAGGCCACGATGTCGATCGCCCAGATCATCGGGCTGCCCGCGCGCGAAGAGCGCGAGGGGGTCCGGCTGAGACGGGGGAGGGGCCCTGTCTTCCCACCTCGGGGCGGCCCAGCGGGCTCACAGCCGTGCCCCCTCCTCGTCCTTCCCCGGCTCCCCCAGGTCGCCGAAGGTGAAGAACTTCAGCACCGCGATCGTGCCGACGACGTTGAGGATGCCGTAGGTGATCGCGAGGTCGAGGAACTCCGGGCGGTCGGTGAGGAAGCCGTAGACCGCCAGGAGCAGCACCGCGAGCGTGCCGATCGTGTTGGCCGACTGCAGGCGGTCGAACACCGTCGGACCGAGCACCGCACGGGCGAGCGCGAGCGCCAGGGCGACGAGCAGGGCGACGGCCGCCGCGGCGTAGATCACGGCCGGCCCTCGAGCGCGGCGACGCGCTGGTCCATTTCGCCGCCCGCTGCGGCGCCGGCCGCGCCCTCCGCGGTGAGGGCGTGCACCAGAAACTCGCCGTGCGCGAGGTCGACGGTGAGCGTGCCCGGGGTCAGCGTGATCGAGTTCGCGTGCACGACGAGCCCGACCGCGGTGCGCTGCAGGGGGCGGAAGCGCACCAGCGTCGGCGAGATCGGCAGGCGCGGATCGAGCACGCGCCGGGTCACGTCCCAGCCCGACTTGAGGATCTCCTTCACGAGCCAAGGCCAGTACGAGAGGAACGCGCCCGGCGCAAGGTGCAGCGGCTGGCCCTCGTGGTCGATCAGGTCCATGCGCCGCGCGAGCAGGGCGACCGCGACCGCCGATCCCGCGCCGGCGGCGATCAGGAACGGCGTGAAGAAGCCCGACAGCAGCAGCCAGAAGGCCAACAGCAGCGCCGTCAGTCCAAGCGCGCGCAGCAGCACGGCGGGTCCCCCTTCGTTCGGATGGCGTTCGCGGGCGCTTCGCCCGCAGCGCGCCGCATTTTCGGTATTCTTGCGGCGGCCGCGCGATTGTAATGGCTCGCCGGGG
>CAZIXQ010000184.1:0-7939 GCA_964543155.1 uncultured Enterobacteriaceae bacterium | reverse complement strand
TCGGCCGGCTCGACCCGAAGACCGGCGAGATCACCACGCTCTCGACCGGGCCGGGCTCGCGGCCGCGGCGCATCGCGGCGGCGCCGGACGGCTCGCTGTGGGTCACGTACTACGGCAACGGGAAGCTCGCGCAGGTCGATCCGGTCGCGCGCAAGGTCGTGCGCGAGGTCGAGCTGCCCGCGGGCGCCGCGGGCGGGCCCTACGCGGTGACCGTGGACGGGAAGGGCCGCGTGTGGGCGAACGAGATGCAGACCGACACGGTGGCGATGCTCGACCCGGCTACGCTCCAGATCCGCGTGTTCAAGCTGCCCTCGAGCGGCGTGGGGATCCGCAAGGCGATCGTCGACGGCCAGGGGCGCTACTGGTACATGGGCAGCCACAACGGCCGGCTCGGGGTGATCGAGTGAGCGCCGCGCGGCGCGCAGCGGCGCTGCGCGTGCTCCTGTGCGTGGCGCTGGCGGCGACTTGCGGTCCGGCCCGCGCCGACGAGGCGCTCTGGTCGCAGCTCCGCGCCGGCGGGCTGGTCGTCTTCATCCGTCACGCGGAAACGGACCCGGGCGCCGGCGACCCGCCGGGGTTCCGGCTCGACGACTGCAAGACGCAGCGCAACCTCAGCGCCGCGGGGCGCGAGCAGGCGCGGCGGCTCGGCGAGGCGCTCCGGCGCGAGCGCGTGCCGATCGGGCAGGTGCTCGCGAGCGAGTGGTGCCGGTGCCGCGATACCGCGACGCTCGCCTTCGGGCGCTACGAAACGTGGCCGGCGCTCAACAATCTCTTCGGCCGTGCACAGAACGAGCCCGCCCAGAAGCAGGCGCTGCTCGAGCGCGCGGGCGCATACAGCGGCAGGGGAAACCTCGTCCTGGTCACCCACGGCGCGACGATCGCCCCGGTCGCCGGCGTCAATCCGGCGCAGGGGGAGCTGGTGCTGATGAAGCCCGTCGTTTCCGGGAAGCTCGAGCTCGTGGGGCGGCTGCGCCCCGGTTAACCTAGCGCCGCAGGAAGTCGAGCAGCGGCCCTTCCACCGTGCCCGGCGCCTCTTCGGGAATGAAGTGGCCGCAATCGACCTGGAACCCGCGCACGTCGTTCGCGAAGCGCCGCCAGGTCTGCATCGGGTCCGGCTTTCCCTGGCCGACGAACGTGCCCGCCCACACGGCGAGTACCGGGCAGTCGATCTTGCGCCCCGCGTCGAGGTCGGCGCGATCGTGCGTGTCGTCGAGCGTCGCCCCGGCGCGGTAGTCGGCGCAGCTCGCCGCGATCACCTCGGGCCGGCGGAAGCAGCGCTTGTACTCCGGCAGCGCGTCCGCGAGCGCCTTGAAGTCGCGCCCCCACCTGCGGCAGAGCGACTCGACCCAGAAGTCCGGGTCGGCGCCGATCAGCTTCTCCGGCATGCCGCCCGGCTGCGCGAGAAAGCCCCAATGGAAGGTGTTGACCGCGAACACCCGGTTGGCGCCTTCCCACATCGCCCCGGTGGGGACGATGTCGAACATCGCGAGCTTGCGCACCCGCTCGGGATGGTCGAACGCCATCCGGTAGCCGATGCGCGCGCCGCGATCGTGGCCGACGACGAGGAAGCGCTCGTGGTTGAGCGCGCGCATCAGGGCGACGAAGTCCGCCGCCATCGCGCGCTTGGAGTAGCGCGACGAGGACGGGTCGGGCGCGGGCGCGTCGCTGTCGCCGTAGCCCTTCAAGTCCGGCGCAATCACGGTGAACTCGCGCGCCAGTACCGGGGCGAGGTGCCGCCACACCAAGTGCGTCTGCGGGTAACCGTGCAGCAGGAGGACGGCCGGCCCCTCGCCGCCCTCGCACACGTTGAACGAGACGCCCGAGGCGACGACGCGGCGCCGGTTGAGGCCGGGGATCATCGACGTGCCAGTTCCTTGCGCATCGGGCGTCCTGCGGGGCTAGACGCCGTTCTTCGTGAACCAGGCCAGCATGCACTTCCGGCCGTCCTCGGCGGCCTCCTTGCGGTAGGTCGCGAACGGGACCTTCGGAAGCAGGCTCTCGAGATGCGCGTCGTCGAATGTCGAGCGCTCACCCATTTTGATCAGTCTCATGGCGGGTCGTTGGCCGAGGCAATTAGAATCGACTACCGGCGCGCATTGTGCCACTTTGCCGGCGCGCCGCCGACTCCAGCCGAACACTCGCGACATGACATCCATTCCCCCGATCAGCCGGTTTCCCGTTCCGAAGCTCGAGACGCTGCCCGAAGACATCCGCGCCCGCATCCTCAAGGTGCAGGAGAAGTCGGGCTTCGTGCCGAACGTCTTCCTCGCCCTCGCCCACCGGCCCGACGAGTGGCGCGCCTTCTTCGCCTATCACGACGCGCTGATGGAGAAGGAGAGCGGCCTCACCAAGGCCGAGCGCGAGATGATCGTCGTGGCCGTTGCGGGGGCGAACGGCTGCCAGTACTGCGTCGTCGCGCACGGCGCGATCCTGCGCGTGCGCGCGAAGAACCCGCTCGTCGCCGACCAGGTCGCGGTCAACTACCGCGAGGCCGACGTCACGCCGCGCCAGCGCGCGATGCTCGACTTCGCGCTGAAGGTCGCCGAGGATTCGCGCGCCATCGACGAGCGCGACTTCGCGCCCTTGCGCGACCACGGGTTCACCGATGAGGACATCTGGGACATCGCGGGCGTGAGCGCGTTCTTCTCGCTGTCGAACCGGCTCGCGAACTTCCTCGCGCTCCGCCCGAACGACGAGTTCTACCTGATGGGGCGCGTCCCCCGGTAGCCGACCCGCGCCCCGGACCGTTCGTTGCGTGCGCTCAGCGCCCGAGGAGGGCGCGCGCCGCAACCAGCAGCACGACCACCAGCACGACACTCAGGACGATGTTGACGCGGCGCTGCAGCCGCCGCCGCTTCTCGGTCGCCGCGGCACGCTCGGATTCCATGAGCCTGGCGATGCGCGTCCACTTGGCGTCCGCGTCCGGAGCCGCGGTCCCGACCGCGGCGGGATGATCCCACCCGGCCACGGTCGCCTGGTCGAGCGGCGTCGTCTGGGCTGCCGGATGGTCCCAGCCGGTCACGGTGCGCCCGTCAAGCGGCGATCGGAGCGCCTTGCCTTCCTTGGCCGGCGGCGGCGAGGTGCCGGCATTGCGCCGGGCAGCCGCCTCGCGGCGCGCCGCCGCGATGAGCTTGAGCTCCTTCTCGCTCATGCCGGTGTTCTTCATCGGCGCAATTCTGCGGGTGCGCCGCGCCTGGGGTCTACCCGAGGCGGCCCGCACGGGGTGGCGAAAGTCACGCCGGCGCGGCGCCGGCCCCGGGGTTACCTGCCCTTCGGGCGCGCGTGCGCCGAGGCCTCCTCGTCCACGCGCTGCCAGATCTCGAGCGCCATCGGATGCTCGGTCTCCTCGAGAATGTGGCCGACGAGGCCGACCGCGCGCGCCATGACGCCGAGCCCGCGCACCACGCGGTCCGGCACGCCGAGCTCGCAGCAGATCGCGCCGATCGCGCCGGTCGCGTTGATCGGCAGCGTCTTCCGCGTCGCGCGCGCCGCCTCCGCGGCGATGAGCTGGACGAGCTGCACGTAGGCACCGCCAAACCCGTTCTCGCGCGCGATCTCGAAGAGTCGCGGCGTGCGCGGATCGACCGGCTTGTGGATCGGATGTCCGAGGCCCGGGATCGGCGCCTTGCGCGCGCGCCACGCCGCGACCGTGTCGCGCGCGATCGCCTCGAGCTCCGGGCCGGTCACCCGCCCTGCGCGCTCGCGCGGCAGCGCCTCGGCCAACAGCCGCGCCACGCCCTCCATGCTGCCCACGAACACCGTCCCGAGACCGCACAGGCCGGCCGCGACCGCGGCCTGGAGCGACTCCGGCGCACCCGCGTAGGTGAGGCGCGCCGCGAGCGCGCTCGGGGTGACGCCGTGCTCCACGAGCGTGACCAGGATCGCGTTGAAGACGACCGATTCCTGCGGCGTGGGCACCCGCCCCATCAGCTCGAGGAACGCCATGTCGCCGAGGTTGATCTTTCCGAGCAGCTCGCCCGGCAGGTCCTTGCCGCGCACCACGATGCGGTCGGCGGTACTCCAGCCGAGGTCACTGCGCAGGGGCTTGGGTTGACGAGCCATCAGTCGCACCTCAGATCGGGTCCCAGGAGAAGACGTCGGCCGAGACGTCGAGCGGCAGGAAGCTCGACCTGAGCGCCGGCAATGCGTGCGCCGCAATCGTTTCCGCGGTCCAGCCCTCCGCGCGGTGCACCGAGCGCACCGGGCGCGGCTGGCTCATCACGAGGATCTCGTTCGCGCGCACCGCGAAGATCTGCCCGGTCACGTCCCGGGCGGCGTCGCCGGCCAGGAATACCGCCATTGGCGCGATCTTGCCCGCGTCCATGCGCTGCAGCTTCTCGACGCGCGCTCGGCTCTCCGGCGTGTCGGTCGGGATCGAGGCGATCATGCGGCTCCAGGCGAACGGCGCGATGCAGTTCGAGCGCACGTTGAATTTCGCCATGTCGAGCGCGATCGACTTCGACAGCGCCGCGATGCCGAGCTTCGCCGCGGCGTAGTTCGCCTGACCGACGTTGCCGACCAGGCCGGAGGTCGAGGTCATGTGCACGTACGCGCCGCTTTCCTGGGCGCGGAAGTGCGTCGCGGCGGCGCGGCTCACGTAGAAGCTGCCCATGAGGTGCACCTGCACGACCGCCTCGAAGTCCTCCGGCGTCATCTTGTGGAAGAGGCGGTCGCGCAGGATGCCGGCGTTGTTCACGACCGCGTCGACGCGGCCGAAGGCGTCGAGCGCGGCCTGCACGATGCGGTTCGCCGCGTTCCACTCCGAGACGCTGTCGCGGCTCGCGACCGCCGTGCCCCCGCGCGCGCGGATCTCGCCGACGACGCGCTCGGCCGCGCCCGCGTCGCCCGGATCGCCGCTGAGCGAGGCGCCGACGTCGTTGACGACCACCCTGGCGCCCGCGGCGGCCAGCGCGAGCGCGATCTCGCGCCCGATGCCGCCGCCGGCGCCGGTGACGATGACCACCTTGTCGCGGACCATGTATGCCTAGATGAGGATGATGTCGAACTGCTCCTGCGTGTAGCTCGTCTCGACCTGCATCGACACCGGTTTGCCGATGAAGTCGCCGAGCATCGCGAGCGACTGCGACTCCTCCTCGAGGAAGAGGTCGATCACGCTCTGCGCGGCGAGGATGCGGAACTCGCGCGCATTGAACTGGCGCGCCTCGCGCAGGATCTCGCGCAGGATCTCGTAGCACACGGTGCGCGCGGTCTTCACCGCGCCGCGCCCCTGGCAGGTGGCGCACGGCTCGCACAGCACGTGCTCGAGCGACTCGCGGGTGCGCTTGCGCGTCATCTCGACCAGCCCGAGCTGGGTGAAGCCGTTCACGGTCATCTTGGTGCGGTCGCGCGCCAGGAACTTCTGGAACTCCGCCAGCACCGCCGCGCGGTGGTCGGGATTCGCCATGTCGATGAAGTCGACGATGATGATGCCGCCCAGGTTGCGCAGGCGGAGCTGGCGCGCGATCACCTGCGCGGCCTCGAGGTTGGTCTTGAAGATCGTGTCCTCGAAGTTGCGCACGCCGACGAACCCCCCGGTGTTGACGTCGATCGTGGTCATCGCCTCGGTCTGGTCGATGATCAGGTAGCCGCCGCTCTTGAGGTCGACGCGGCGGGCGAGCGCGCGCTCGATCTCGTCCTCGACGTTGTAGAGGTCGAAGAGCGGCCGCTCGCCGGCGTAGTGCTCGAGCTTGGTCAGCACCTTGGGCACGTAGTCGGTCGCGAACCCCTGCAGCCGGGTGAAGGTCTCGCGCGAGTCGATAAGCACGCGCGCAGTGTCCTCGTTCACGAAGTCGCGCAGCACGCGCTGCGCGAGCGAGAGGTCCTGGTGCAGGAGAGAGGGCGCATGCGAGGTCTGCGAGCGCTCGCGAATGGTGCCCCAGAGGCGGCGCAGATAGGCGACGTCGTTCGCGAGCTCGGACTCGGTCGCCGATTCGGCCATGGTGCGGATGATGTAGCCGCCGCGTTCCTCGGGCGGCAGGAGCTGCTGGAGCCGCTCGCGCAGCAGCCGGCGCTCGGTCTCGTCCTCGATGCGCTGCGAGACCCCGATGTGCGTGTCCTGCGGCAGGTGCACGATGAGGCGCCCGGCGATCGAGATCTGGGTCGACAGGCGCGCGCCCTTGGTGCCGATCGGGTCCTTGACCACCTGCACCATCAGCGGCTGGCCCTCGGCGAGTATCTTCTCGATCGAGCGCGTCGCGCCGGCGCGCGGCGCGTCGCCGTTCGCGGCGCCGTTCTGGCGCTCCTCCCAGATGTCGGCGACGTGGAGGAACGCCGCGCGCTCGAGCCCCACCTCGACGAACGCCGACTGCATGCCGGGCAGCACGCGCACGACCCGGCCCATGTAGATGTTGCCGACCAGCCCGCGCGTGGCGGCGCGCTCGACGTGCAGCTCCTGCACGACGCCGCTCGCGACGACGGCGACGCGCGTCTCCTGCGGCGTGAGGTTGATCAGGATCTCCTCGGGCATGGTCGGGCGCGGCGCCGTGCGCCGGGGTGCGAAGATTAAACCGGCCTCAGCCGAACCGCGACTGGAACCTGCGCAGCAGGCTCGCCGTCTCGTACAGCGGTAGCCCCATCACCCCGGTGTAGCTGCCCAGGATCTCGGGGATGAATGCCGCCGCCCGCCCCTGGATCGCGTAGCCGCCGGCCTTGTCGAACGGCTCGCCGGTGTCCACGTACTGGGTGATGTCCGCGTCCTCCAGCGCGCGGAAGCGCACCACGTTCTCGTTGAGGATCGCGTCCACCGTCGAATCGAACTGGAGCACGACGGCGGTGAGCACGCGGTGCTCGCGCCCGGACAGCTCGCGCAGCATGCCGATGGCCTCGGCACGGTCGGCCGGCTTGCCGAAGATCTTGTCGCGCAGGCACACGGTCGTGTCGGCGGAGAGCACCGGATGGCGCGGCAGCCCGCGCTGGACCACGCGCTGCCAGCCGGCCTCCGCCTTTTCCTTGGCGACGCGGGTGACGTAGGCCTCGGGCTGCTCGTCGGCACGCAGGGTCTCGTCCAGGTCGCGGCCGCGCAGGCCGTGCTCGCGGAAGAGGAGCACCTCGAAGCCGACCCCGATCTGCTTGAGCAGCTCCCGGCGGCGCGGGCTGCGGGAGGCGAGGTAGATGCGCGGTAGGAGGAGCGCCACGGCCGCCTGTCGTTATTGTCGATGGTACGGGTGATTATCGAGGAGCGAGAGTGCCCGATAAAGCTGTTCCGCGAGCAGGACGCGAACCAGTGCATGCGGCAGCGTCAGGCTGGAGAGGCGCAGCATCATGTCGGCGCGCGCCCGCAAGGCCGGGTCGAGGCCGTCCGGGCCGCCGATCAGGAACCCGACGTCGCGTCCCCCGGCGAGCCAGCCCGCGAGGAGCCGCGCGAGCGCAGGCGTCGTGACCTCGCGCCCGCGCTCGTCGAGCGCGACGCTGAGCGCGCCGGCGGGCAGCGCGGCCGCGAGGCGCCGCGCCTCGGCGGCCATGGCCTGGGCGGGGGTCCGGGTCGCGCCGCGTTTCTCGGCCCGCACCTCGGCCAGCTCGAGTCGGGCCTTGCGCGGGAAGCGCCGGGCGTAGTCGGCGAAGGCCTCGTCGACCCAGCCGGGCATGCGTTCCCCGACCGCGGCGACGACGAGCTTCAATGCGGATGCGGGGAAAGCGGTGCCTGCGGCATCGGTCTGCCCCTAATTTGCCGCCTCTTCGGCGGGCTTGTGCTTCGCGCGGGGACGCTTCGCGCGCGGCGCCGGCTGGTCCCAGAGTTCCTCGAGGTTGTAATGGGTGCGAACCGCCGGCTGCATGATGTGCACCACGACGTCGCCGAGGTCGACCAGCACCCACTCCGCGCTGGCCTCGCCCTCGATGCCGGAGACGCGCTCGCCGAGCGCTTTCATGCGCTCGACCACGTGACCGGCGAGCGCCTTGGTCTGCCGCGCCGAGTCGGCGGTGGCGATGATCACCCGGTCGA
>CAZIXQ010000183.1:0-8082 GCA_964543155.1 uncultured Enterobacteriaceae bacterium | reverse complement strand
CGGCCTGCTTGTTGTAGAACGCCTGCGCGACCGCGGTGTTCGGCTTGTGGCTGCCCGCCGGGGAGACGCCCTCGTACTTGTAGTAGATGCGCGCCGGCGTCTGCAGCGCCTTCTCCAGCCGCCGCGCGCGGTAGAGCGGCGACGGCCGCCACTGGCGGTACACGTCGCGCACCGGCTCCGGGATCGGCACCTCGCGCTCCTGCGTCACCTCCTGGATGATCAGCTCCATCGGGAAGAGCGGCGCGAGGTCGTCGGGCCCGAGCGGCTTCAGCGTGCCCGGATGCAGCGGCGGCGGGAGCGGCTTCGGCAGGTCGGCCTGGATGTTGTACCAGTGCTTCGGGATGCGCGATTCGTCGAGGACGTACTTGACCGACTCGGACATGGGCTCCTCCTTCGGGGCGTGATTATCGTGGCGGGCCGACCGGCCCGCGGCGTGTGAGCCAAGTCTAGCGCCGGGTGAAATCTGGCGCAGGCGGGCGCGCGCGGGTTTGATCCCGCTCACGGAATTGCGCCGCGACCGGGGCCGCGGCGGTCGCGGCGCAATGTGGCGCAAGCGGAGCACGTCGTGCCCCGCTTGGTGTGGTGCGTCAGGTCGGGCTACTGCTCGAGCATCGAGCGCAGCATCCACGCCGTTTTCTCGTGCACCTGCATGCGCTGGGTCAGCAGATCCGCGGTGGGCTCGTCGTTCGCGCGCTCGACCGCGGGAAAGATCGAGCGCGCGGTCTTGACCACGGCCTCCTGGCCCTTCACGAGCTGCGCGATCATCGCCTTGGCCGAGGGTACGCCGTCGGCCTCCTTGATCGACGAGAGCCCGGCGTAGGCCTTGTACGAGCCGGGCGCCGGGTAGCCGAGCGCGCGGATGCGTTCGGCGATGAGGTCCACCGCGAGCGCGAGCTCGTTGTACTGCGCCTCGAACATGAGGTGCAGCGTGTTGAACATCGGCCCGGTCACGTTCCAGTGGAAGTTGTGCGTCTTCAGGTAGAGCGTGTAGGTGTCGGCGAGCAGGCGCGAAAGCCCGTCGGCGATCTCCCTGCGTTCCTTCGCCGGGATGCCGATGTCGATCTGGGGGGCAGTGGACTTGTTCGTTTTCATGCGGGGTCTCCTTCGTTGCGAAACGGGGCTCATCCGACAGCCGCGTCGAGGGCGATCATAACCGCGACGCCGGCGAGGGCGCCGAGCGCGGGCCGCATGCCGGCCTGGCGCAGCTGCGGGGCCATCTCGTGCAGGACGACGAAGAGCATGGCCCCGGCGGCGCCGGCGAGCGCCCAGGGCAGCGCCGCCGCGGATGCGGTGGCGAGCGTCGCGCCGGCCAGGCCGCCGACCGGCTCGAGCAGCCCGGTGGCGAAGGCGACGCCCACGGCGGCGAGACGCGTGGCGCCGAGCGCAACCAGGGCCACGGCGACCACCAGGCCCTCGGGCACGTTCTGGAGCGCGATGCCGAGCGTGAGCGCGCTGCCCGCGCCGCTCGCGGCTGCAGCGCCGACGGCCAGACCTTCCGGGAGGTTGTGAAGCGCGATCGCGATCGCGACGAGCGTCGCGCTGCGCGTTCCGGCCGCCGCACCCCCGGTGCCGGAGGCGTCGAGATGCCGATGCGGCAGCGCGCGGTCGAGCGTGGCCAGCGCGAAGGCGCCGGCGATGAGGCCGACCGAGACGATCACCGCCGCGGCGCCGCCGCTTCCCATGAGGTCGCGCGCGGTCTCGAACGCCGGAAGCAGCAGCGTGAGGAGCGCCGCGGCGAGCATCACCCCGGCGCCGAAGGCGAGCAGGCCGTCGCGCGCGGCGGGCGCGAACCGGTGCGCCGCGAGGACCGGCAGCGCGCCGAGCCCGGTGGCCGCGGCGGTGAAACCGGTCGCCCTGAGCGCGGCGGCGACGGCCTCGTCCGCCGCGAGCCACTGCGCGAGGCCCGCGACGAGTGGTGCGCCGCCGATCGCGGCGGCGGTGGCGCCGAGCGCGAAGCGTGCGCGCACGAGGCGCCAGGGCCTCAGGGTGCCGAGGCGGCGGGTGGCGGCAAGGACGGCGGCGGTCATGGGTTCGATCGAAGCGCTGCGCCTGGACAAGGTAGGGGTTCTCCTGGCGTGCGGCCAGCACCGCGTTCCTATGGGTGCGATCGGGCGGCGCTATCGGGCTTGCGCCCGGGCGGTGCAACCGGCTACCGTCGCGGCCTCCGCGGAGCGCCGAACGTGACCCGAACCCTCGTCCTCGCCGCCCTCGGCCTCGCCCTCGGCGCCCCGCCCGCGCACGCGCAGCTCGAAGCCCTCACCCCGGCGCCCGTCCTGCCCGGCAAGGACGTCGCGTGGGTGCCCACGCCTGACGCCGCCGCGGATCGCATGCTGTCGATGGCGCAGGTCGGCCCGCGCGACCTCGTGGTCGACCTCGGCTCGGGCGACGGAAAGATCGCCATCATGGCGGCGAGACGCTTCGGCGCGCGCGCGGTCGGCGTCGAGTACGACCCGGCGATGCTCGAGGTGAGCCGCGAAGCCGCGCGGCGCGAAGGCGTCGCCGACCGCGTGCGGTTCGTGCAAGGCGATCTCTTCGAGTTCGACTTCCGCGAGGCGACGGTGGTGACGCTCTATCTCCTCACCACGATCAACGTGAAACTGCGGCCGCGCCTCCTCGCGATGCGGCCCGGCACGCGCGTCGCGTCGCACATGTTCCGCATGGGCGACTGGCAGCCCGACGAGTCGGCGCGCGTCGGCTCGAGCGACGTCTACCTGTGGATCGTGCCCGCGCGCGTCGCGGGGACCTGGGCGATGACGCGCACTCCGGCCGGCGCGGCCGAGCTCGTGCTCGACCAGCAGTTCCAGCGCATTTCCGGCGCGATGCGCGTCGCCGGCGAGACGCTCCCGCTCGCCGAGGCGACGCTCCGGAGCGACGAGATCCGGTTCGCGCTGACCGGCGCGGGTGGACGGCGCGAGGCGTTCGTCGGGCGGGTCGCCGGCGACCGGATGACGGGCGAGGGCGGCGCGCAGCCCTGGTCGGCGGTGCGCGTGCGCACGCGCTGACGCAAGCCCCGCCGGGTTGCCGTAGCCGGCGGGCGACGCTGTCGTCTTTTCCACGGCGACGTCATGACCGTGGCATACCGCACGCGGTCGAGGCTTCGACGCCGCAGCGCGTGATCTGCCGCACGAGCCGGCCGCCTGCAGGCTCGCGCGCGCCGGCCGCATTCCCGAACATCTCTCCGTCCATCAGGCAGGGGAGACCGCCATGCGAATCAGCTCGGTTCTGTTCGTCGCCGCGCTTGCGGCGTCCGCTCCGGTGCAGGCGAACGACGTCCGCACCGGCGTCGGTGGGGCGATCGGCGGCGCCGGCGGCGCGGCGATCGGCAACCACGTCGGCGGCTCCACCGGCGCGATCGTCGGCGGCGCGGTCGGCGGCGCGGCGGGCGGCGCGGTCGGCGCGACCGG
The DNA here is from genome assembly GCA_964543155.1 of uncultured Enterobacteriaceae bacterium. Taxonomy (GTDB): domain Bacteria; phylum Pseudomonadota; class Gammaproteobacteria; order Burkholderiales; family SG8-39; genus JAGVSZ01. The sequence continues at coordinate 4,678 of CAZIXQ010000183.1, read as the reverse complement.
AAGCGCGCGCACCGGCGCGATGGTCGGCGGCGCGATCGGCGGCGGCGCGGGCGCGGCGATCGGCAACGAGGTCGGCGGCACGAATGGCGCGATCATCGGCGCGGGCGTCGGCGGTGCCGCCGGTGCGGTCGTCGGCGGCGCGGTCACCGCAGACGCGAAGCCGAAACCGCCGTCGGGCGGCGCGCCGCAGGCGATCCGCACGACCGGCGCGCCGGCGTACGCCGGCAGCTGCAACCGCAACAACCCGGGCAAGGGCCGCGCTCTCGGCCACTGCAAGCACTGACGCCGCACCTGGCGCTCGCGCTGCGGCCGGTAAGGCGGCCCCGGATCAGTGCAGCGCAAGCGCCGCGATGAACGCGGCGTAGAGGGCGAGCAGCAGCAAGCCGCGCGCGCGGCCCAGTACGGCGCTGCGGTAGGGCCGCGCGGCAATCACCAGCACCACCCCGGCCCCCAGCGCGACGGCCACGTCGGCGAACCCGACCGTCGGCGGCGTGATCAGCGCGGCGACGGGGACGATGAAGCCGCCGTTGAAGATGCAGCTCCCCAGCAGCGTGCCGAGACCGATCTCGTCGTGACCGCGCAGCTTGGCGACGACGCTGGTCGCGAGCTCCGGGATCGTGGTCCCGAGCGCGACGAGCGTCGCGCCGACCAGGAACGGGTCCCACCCGAAGCGGCCCGCGAGCCCGAGCGCGCCGCGCACGAACGTCTCGCCCGCGACGAGCAGGAGCGCGATGCCGCCTGCGATCAGCGCAACCGTCCGCAGGTGCTCGCGGTGCGGGGAGGGCAGGCGGGCCTCCGGCGTCTCGCGCTCCTGGCGCACCGAGAGCACGAGCCAGCCGGCGAAGACGGCGACCATCGCCACCGCCTCGAGCCGACCGAGCTTGCCGTCGGCGACGAAGAGCGCGGTGAGCAGCGGGATCGCGAAGGCCGCCGGCAGGTCGCGCGTGACCCCGCCCTGCGAGACCGTGCTGGGGCCGATCAGGAGCGACAGGCCGAGCGCGAGCCCGAGATTGATGACGTTCGCCCCGAGCGCGTTGCCGAGCCCGATCGCCGGCGCGTTCTCGAGGGCCGCGGTGACCGCGACGACGAGCTCGGGCGCGGAGGTGGCGAACGCCGCGACCGTCGCGCCGATGAGCCCGGGGCGGACCCGTAGCCACGCGGCGGCGCGCACCGCGCCGCGCACGAAGATCTCGCCGCCGAGGCCCGCGCAGAGCGCGCCCGCGGCGATGAGGCCGAGATCAGCGAGCACCGGACGCGGCCATCGCCCGGCGGTCCGCCGCGCGGAAGACCGCCTTCAGCAGCTCGCGCGCGACCACGACGGTGGCGGCCACGGCGGTGCAGAGGAGCCAGTCCATCGCGTCGAGGGGCACGGTGCCGAACCCGCGCTGAAGCGCCGGCACGTAGAGCACCGCGAACTGCGCCGCGACGCACGCGGCCACCGAGAGCCACAGCCACGCGTTCGTGAAGAGCCCGTGCAGGAGGCTGCGCTCGTCGGAGCGCACGCAGAGCACGTCGAAGAGCTGGTAGAGCACGAGCGTGTGGAACGCCAGCGTGCGCGCGTAGGCCACTTCGCCGCTGCCGTCGATCAGGCCGCCGGGCAGCCCCGCATCCAGGACGGCGAGCGTCCCGACGCACATGACGATCGAGGCGATCCCGATGCCCCACCACATGCGCGGCGTGATCACGCTCGCACCGGGCGTGCGCGGCCCGCGCCGCATCACCGCGTGGTCCGGCGGATCGACGCCGACCGCGAGCGCCGGCAGCCCGTCGGTCACCAGGTTGATCCACAGGATCATCGTCGCCAGCAGCGGCAGGACGAGCGCCTCGCCCTTGCCCGCGTACAGGCCGATCGCGCCCGCGAGCACCACGCCGAAGAACATCACCAGCACCTCGCCCAGGTTCGTGGCGAGCATGTAGCGCAGGAACTTCTGGATGTTGGCGTAGATCGAGCGCCCCTCCTCGATCGCGGCGACGATCGTGGCGAAGTTGTCGTCGGCGAGGATCATGTCGGCCGCACCCTTCGACACGTCGGTGCCGGTGATGCCCATCGCGATGCCGATGTCGGCCGCCTTGAGGGCCGGCGCGTCGTTCACCCCGTCGCCGGTCATCGCGACGACCGCGCCGTGGCTCTTGAGCGCGCGCACGATCGCGAGCTTGTGCTCGGGGGCGACGCGCGCATACACGGAAACCTCCTGCACCGTCGCGCGCAGCGCCTCCTCCGACATGCGCGCGAGCTCGACGCCGGCCACCGTGCGAGCGTCCGGCCGCGCGATGCCGAGCTCCACCGCGATCGCGTGCGCCGCGGCCGGATGGTCGCCGGTGATCATGATCACCCGCACGCCGGCCTTCTGGGCGACGCGCACCGCGTCGACCGCTTCGGGGCGCGGCGGGTCGATCATGCCGACCACGCCGAGCCAGACCAAGTCCTGCTCGGCCGTCTCTCCGATGCGCGCGTCGGCGGGCAGGCGGCGGTACGCGAGCCCGATCAGACGCAGGGCCTCGCCCGCGAGCGCGTCGATCGCGGCGAGGATCGCGGCGCGGCGCGCCTCGTCGAGCGGCGCTTCGCGCTCGCCGACGCGCTCGTGCGTGCAGCGCGCGAGCAGAACGTCGGGCGCGCCTTTCGAGAAGAGCACGGTGCCGGCGTGGCGCTCGTCGGCGTGCGCGGTGCTCATCATCTTGCGCTCGGACGAGAACGGGATCTCGCCGACGCGCGCGAAGCGCGCCTCGAGGCGCTCGGGCGAGAGACCGATCTTCAGCGCCGCCGCCTTGAGCGCGCCCTCGGTCGGGTCGCCGATCACGAGCCACTGGCCGCCGCGCTCGCTGAGCGTCGCGTTGTTGGTGAGGAAGCCTGCGGCGAGCGCGCGCTCGACCTCGATCCGGTGCGGGCCGGCGGCGAGCGGCGCGCCGCCGGCGAGAAGCTCGCCCGCGGGGGCGTAGCCGGTGCCGGTGAGGTCCGCGCGCCCCGAGGCGGTCAGCACGACGCGCACGGTCATTTCGTTGCGCGTGAGCGTGCCGGTCTTGTCGCTGCAGATGACGTTGGTGGAGCCGAGCGTCTCGACCGCCGAGAGCTTGCGCACGATCGCCTTGCGCTTGGCCATGCGCTGCATGCCGAGCGAGAGCACGACGGTGGTGACCGCCGCGAGGCCCTCGGGCACCGCCGAGACCGCGAGCGCCACGGTGTAGAGCAGCACGCCGGTCAGCGCGGCGAGCGAGAAGTCGTGCTGCAGGAGGAGGATCGTCGCCGCGACCACCAGCGCGATCGCGATCACGATCGCGCCGAGCACCTTGCCCAGCCGGTCGAGCTGGGCCTGGAGCGGCGTGGATTCCGCCTCCGTGGCGTGCAGCAGCCCCGCGATCTTGCCCACCTCGGCGCGCGCGCCGGTGGCGACCACGACCGCGCGGCCGTGTCCGTAGGTCGCGGCGGTCCCCGAGTAGAGCATGTCGGCGCGGTCGGCGAGCATCGCCTCGCCCGGCACCGGGGCGGGGTCCTTCGCGACCGGCGTGCTCTCGCCGGTGAGCGCGGCCTCCGCGGTCTGCAGCGACACCGACTCGATCACGCGCGCGTCGGCCGGAATGGTGGCGCCCTCCTCGACGAGGATCACGTCGCCGGGCACGAGCTCGGCCGCCGGCACGGTGCTGCGCTCGCCGTCGCGCAGGACGAGCGCGGTGGCGGCGGCCATCTTCTGCAGGCTCGCGACCGCGTGCTCGGCGCGCGCCTCCTGAACGAAGCCGAGGATCGCGTTGGCGAGGACGATCGCCAGGATCGTGAGCGCCTCGTAGGGCGCGCCGTGGCCGCCCTCGAACCACCACACGGCGATCGAGACGCCGCCGGCGGCGAGGAGCAGCAGCACGAGCGGGCTCCGGAACTGGGCGAGGAACCTGCGCCACCAGGGCGCGGGCGGGGCGGCCGGCAGCTCGTTGCGGCCCACCTCGGCGAGGCGCGACCGCGCCTTCGCAGCGGACAGGCCGCGCACCGGGTGGGTCGCGAGCCGCGCGACCACCTCCGCCACGGGCAGGGCGTGCGCGTCGTCGAGGAGGAGCCTGGGGTCCATGCGCCGGTCGTCGTCGGGTTCGATTCTTGCGGCTGGAAGCTTCACGCGGCCTGACCCAAGTCAAACTGGCGATGTTTGCACGCGTGCCCCGATCGAGTACGCTCTTGCAAGGGGAGATAACGTGCGCGCCTCCGGCATCGTTTCGATCATCGCGGCGCTCGCGCTCGCCGGGTGCGCGGTTGCGCCCGAGAAGCCCGAGCGGATCGCGCTGCCGGCGGTCGGCAAGTTCTCCGCCGAGCGGCCCGGCGAGACGCTCCCGTCCGGGTGGCGCGTCTGGAAGCTCTCGGGCCTCAAGCGCCCGACCGAGTACCGGCTCGTCGACCACGAGGGGCGCACGGTGGTGAGCGCGCGGGCGCAGGGCTCGGCCTCCGGGCTCGTGCTCCCGATCGCGATCGACCTGAAGGAGTACCCGTACCTGCACTGGCACTGGAAGGTGCCGGCGCTGATCCCGAGCGCCGACAACACGCAGCGGCACCTCGAGGACTCGCCGGTGCGCATCGTGGTCACCTTCGACGGCGACAAGTCGAAGCTGCCGCTCGACGAGCGGCTCTTCGCGGACAACTTCCGCCTCTTCACGAAGCAGGAGTTCCCGTACGCGATCCTGATGTACATCTGGGAGAACCGCG
>CAZIXQ010000182.1:0-8102 GCA_964543155.1 uncultured Enterobacteriaceae bacterium | reverse complement strand
CGCATCAGCGCGACGAAACGCTCGGCGGGCCAGCGCTGGCTCGGCTTGCGCGCGCTGACGTGCACGCCGACGATCGGCCCACCTGGCGGTAGCCGCCCGACTGCCTGGGCGAGGCGCTCGCGCTCCGCGGAATCGACCATCAGCTCCAACGGCGGCGGCGTACCCGTGATCCCGAACGCGCCGGCGAGCCGGAACACGGCCTCGACCTCGTGCAGGTCACGAACGGCGTCGAGCGCGACGGCGTAGTCGAGTCCATGGCGCCCGGACGGATCGGCGACGAAACCTGCGATGCGTCGCGGCGCGAGCAAGCGAGCCAGCCGCCGCATGCGTGGCTGATCGGCGGGCGTGGCGAGCACGACCCAGTCGAGGCTGCGCCGGCGCAGCGCAACGAGCTGGCGGAGACGCTCGCCGAGGAGCGCGAAGCCGCTCGCATCGCGATAGTGCTTGGCCTTGCGGTACGCGAGGACCTCGTCGACCGCCGGGTGGCCGGCGAGCACCGGCGCGTTGTAGCTGTTCGCGTAGACGCCGATCCAGGCGGCCGGAAACCGCGCGCGCAGCGCGGCGAGCAGCGGGGTGGTGCAGACGAGGTCGCCGATGTTGTCCCGGCGAACGACGAGAATCGAGCGCGGCTCGCTCACGTCCTCTGTCGCCTGGCGCATGCGCCGAGGATCATTCCTGCGAGCGCCCAATAGAGCAGCGCGCTCTGCCGGATGAAGAGATCGTCGGTCATGTTCTTGAGAAACATGCCCACGACCATCGCCGCGCCGGCGAGCGCGTACGGCGCGACCACGGCGTCCCCGCTTCGCCATGCGCGCCAGAACCGGCCGAGCACCGCGCCGAAAGCGAGCAGGACGATCGCGATTCCCCAGACGCCCAGCGCCACGCCGTGGTTCAGCACGACGTTGTGCGCGTGCCAGTACAGCCCGTGCCCGAACTCGTCGCGGAATTCCTGCCGGAGCGCACCGCGGCCGAAGCCCGCCCCGGTGAGCGGCCGGTCGAGAATGTGGTTGACGGCCCGGGGCCAGATTCTCAACCGGATGTCCGACACCGCGGTTTCGGCGACGGCCTCGGGCGTGGTCGGGTCGACCGCGAAGCGCTTGCTCGAAATGCCGTAGAGCGCGCCGCCGAAGACGAAAGCGGTCGCCGTGGCCGCGAGCGCGAGGCGACGCATCGTCGATGCGTCGAGCCGACGCCCCGCCTGGACCGCGAGGATGAGCACGGTCTGGATCGCGAGCACGATCCAGAGCATGCGGTTGTAGGTAAATGCCCCGCCCACTACGATTGCAGCCATGACAGCAGCGCTCATCCAGCGCTCGCGCCCGTTCGAATCGGGACGCAGTAGCCAGACCAGTGCGAACGGATAGACGCCGACGAGGTATGTGCTGTACATGCCGGGTCCGTTGAAGAATCCGTCCGTGCGACCCCAGTCCGAGAACGCGGCCCAGTAAGCGGCGCTCACGAACGCGAGCAGCGTCGCGACCATCAGCGCTCGCCGGAACCGCTCGAGCCACTGCAGGTCGCTCAGCGCGAAGAACAGGACGAACGTGAGGAACGGATAGAGCAGCTCCGTCTTGAGCTCGCCGGCGGAATACTCGCGATCTACCGCCCACGTCAGCGACAGCAGCCCCAGCGCCGCCCACGCACCAAACAGCCAGAGCAGCGGTATCCGCGGCACCGCGAGCTTGCGCCACGCCGCCAGCGCGGCCACCCAGGCGATTGAACCTGCCACGGTCCGTATTGCGACCGAGTGCGCGAACGGCAGCGTAAGCAGCATGATGCAAGCGAAGGCGCCTGCGACCGCGTGCCCGTCGGGCTTCGCGAGCTTCACGATGCGAGCGCCGCCGTCTCGCGGTCGCGCACGAGCGCGCCCACCTTTTCGAGCACGCTGTCGTCCGGTTCGCTCGGGATGTCGGTCGCGGCCTGGACGACGTGTGCGCGCGGCCCGCGCGGCCCCCACCGCGTCGGCGGCGGTCCGAGACCCGCGCGTGCGAACAGTCCCACCACCCCGCCCGGGCTCGCCGCGGCGAAGTGCATCAACCCGCTGTCGGGGAACACGCTCGTGCGCGCGTGCCAGACGAGGCCGAGGGTCTCGACGATCGGCCCGCGATAGGGGTGCAAGCCCGGCAGGTTCATGCGCACGACCGGATCGGCGATCGCGTCGTCGCCCGGGTCCAGCGGATTGTCGCTGCCGCCGGGCGTCCAGACGAACACGGTGGCGAGGCCGAAGCGCTCGCGCCACCACGCCGTCCAACGCGCCACCTGCGCGGCGCTCGGCTGGCGGTCGGGGCGCCGGGCGCCGAGGCCGAGGACGACGAACCGGCCGGGGTCGAGACCGCGCTCGGCGAGCCACGCGAGCGCGAAGCGGCGCGCCGGCTCCGGCAGCACGTAGCGCGGATACCGCGCGCTCCGGGGCGGCGGAAGTCCGAGCCTCTCGGCGAGCGCCAGCATCCGGTCCACCTCGTGCACGTCGTCGGCGGGCACCGGCAGCGCATCCGTGAGGCGCGCGCCATAGCGGCCCGGATCCGCGGCGTAGGCGATCACCCGCACCACGCGCGGCACCAAGCCGCGCCGGATCGCGCGGTGCGATTCCTCGCCCTGGGCGACGATCACCGCGTCGTAGCGCGAGAGCGCGAGCCTGGCGTAGAGCGCCGCGTTCTCCGGCACCTTGCGGGGGCGCACGGTCCGGCCGACGCGGAGGCGCGGGAAGACGATGCGCCGGTTGACGTCGGCGTTGCCGTCGAGCACCCAGGCGTTGTAGTCGGTGCAGACCACGTCGATGCGCGCGTCGGGCAGCTCCCCGCGCAGATGGCCGAGCAGCGGTGTCGTCAGCAGCATGTCGCCGATCTTGTCCCGCTTGACGACGAGGACGCGCTGCAACGCCACCTACTTCTTCCCGTAGAGGTAGGGGTTGAGCGTCGGGTCGTTGTACATCTTGAACTGCCGGTAGACCTTGAAGTACGCCCGTCCCGCAGTGCAGTCCGCGAGCAGCTCGTCGAGGCAGCGGGCGAGGTCGTCGCGCTGCTCGCGCAGCCGCGCGAGCTTCTGCACGCACGCGTCCCGATGCGCCGGCGTCGCGTCGTCGCGCCGCGCCTGCAAGCCCATGTGGTGGATCTTGTGCGCGAGGATCGACAGCCGGTCGATCATCGCGCCGGCGGTCTCCGAGTTGAGCCGCGCGCCGGTGCTGCGCGCGACGCCCGCGAGCGCGGCGAGCAGATGCTCGTCGATGCGCTCGATCGCGTCGTTGCGGCGCTGGTTGTAGCCGTCGATCGCGCGCTTGTTCGCGGCGATCGCACCGTCGGGGACGTCGCGCCGGCGCGCCTGGTCCTCCTCGTCCCAGAGGAGGTTGTTGCAGCGGTGGTTCTCCTCGATCGCGGCCCACACGCCGTCCGGGAACTTCGCGGGCTCGCCCGTCCAGCCGGAACGCGACACGCACCCGTCGTGGAACGCGACGATCGCCGGTGCGCGCGGCAGGGAAAGGTCGGTCATGACGTGGCGCCTGCGGGGGCGAATTCGTACAGGTAGTCGGGGTAGGCCATCTCCGCCGGCCGGAACACGCGCCCTGCCCTGCGCGCCATGCGCACGACCGGGTTGGGCGGCAGCCGCTTCGCGAGGCAGTAGCGCCGCAGCTCGAGCCCGGCCCGGCGGCCGAGCTCGAGCGCCATCGACGGCGTGATCCACGCGACGTGGTCGAGGTTGGTCACCATCGTCCCCTCGCGGGCGAAGCGCCGGAAGAACTTGCGGCTGAACGGGTTGGGCGTCGCCGCGAGCACCACGCCCTGCGGCAGGAGATGCCGGCGCCCGAACGCGAGCAGGCGCATCGGGTTGTCCACGTGCTCGATGACGTCGCCGATGAACACGACGTCGAAGCGCTCGCCAAGGTCCTCGTCGGACGTCGCGTCGGCCACGCGGACGTTGTAGCCGTCGGCCCGCAGGCGCTCGACCTCCGCGGCGAGGATGTCGATCCCGAGGCAATACGCGGCGCGCTGCGCGAGGAGCGCATGCCGCCAGCCCGCCCTCGAGACGTAGTCCATCGTGTGCGAGACCACGCCGACGTCGAGCACGCGTTTGCCCGCGATGCGCTCGAGCACGACGTCGATGAGGTCGCGGTCGTCGTGGATCTCGCGACGCGAGAGCAGTTCGCGCAGGACGGCCCGGCGCGCCGTCCCGTCGTTCGGGTCGCGGGTGAGTCGGGTCCAGTCGAGCGAGTCGTCGCGATTCATGGCGCGAGGGGGTGATGCGCGAGCCAGCCGAGCAGCACGGCGAAGGTGTAGGCGAGCCGCACCGAGCCGCGTCCGGCGAGGGCGCTCCGCCACAGGCCGTCCACCGCCGCGGCGTCCAGGTACGGCGCCCGGATTCTAGCCTCCGCGAGCCAGGCCTCGCACTGCGCGCGCCACGGCCCGGCGAGGCTCGCGCCGAGCGGGACCGAGAACCCGTGCTTCGGGCGCCCCCACACCGCCTCCGGCAGGACGCGGCGGGCGATCGCGCGCAGCAGCGCCTTGTCGCCGCCGTCGAAGTGCACCGCCGCCGGCAGCTCGAGCACCGCGTCGAGCACGTCGTTCCCGAGCATCGGCACGCGCACCTCGAGGCCGAAGGCCATGCTCGCCCGGTCGGTCTTGACGAGGCAGTTCTCGCTCAGATAGGTCCACAGGTCCGCGCGCATCAGGGCGGCGGTGTCGAAGTCGCCGTAGGCGCTCGCGAGCGCGGTCCACGCGCCCAGCGTCGCTTCCGGCCGGCACGCGGCGAGCGCGTCGGGCCGGAGGTAGCGCCGCTGGCTCTTGCGCGAGGTGCGATAGGGGCCGAGCTCCAGGCGCCGGTACAGCAGGAGGTCGCGACCCCACAGGCTGCGCCGCAACAGCGCGCCCGGGGCGATACCGGCGTCGATCAGCCGGCGCAGCGCGGGTTGCCACCAGCGGCGCGGGTGATCCGCCGCCGGGTCGCGGAAGCGCGCGTAGCCGCCGAAGAGCTCGTCCCCGCCGTCGCCGCTGATCGCGACGGTGACGTGCGCGCGGGTGAGGCGCGACAGCGCGTGCGTCGGCACGTAGGCGGGGTCGGCGAGCGGCTGGTCGAGCGCCGCGATCGACGCGGCGAACGCGTCCCCGTCGATCGCCGGCGCGTCGATCACGTGATGCTCCGCGCCGTAGCGCGCCGCGACCTCGCGCGCGAAGGGCGTCTCGTCGAAGCCCCCCTGCGGGAAGCGCACGGTGAACGTCTTGAGCGGCCGGACCCCGGCCCCGGCCATGTAGTGGACCATCAGGCTCGAGTCGATGCCGCCGGAGAGGAACGCGCCCAGCGGAACGTCCGCGACGAGCTGCCGCTTCACGGCGGCCGCGAGCGCGGCGTCGACCCGCTCGACGATCGCCGCACGGTCCACTGCCGCCGCGCGGGCCGGCGGGATGCGCCAGTACGCGCCGGTGTCGAGCCGTCCGCCCGCGGCGTCGTACTCCAGCCAGTGCGCCGGCGGCAGCTGGCGCACCGCGCGCACCAGCGTCTGCGGCGCGAGCACCGTCTGGAAGGCGAGGTAGTCGCGCAGCCCCTCGTAGTCGATCTGCCGCGGAAAGCCCTCGAGCGCGAAGAACGGGGCGAGCGTGGAGGCGAACGCGAAGCCGCGGTGCGTCGAGTACACGAACGGCTTGACGCCCATCCGGTCGCGCGCCGCGAACAGCCTGCGCGCCCGCACGTCCCAGATCGCGAAGGCGAACATGCCGTCGAGGCGCGGGAGGAGATCGCGCCCCCACGCGGCGAAGCCGTGCAGCAGGACCTCGGTGTCGGACTGCGTCGCGAAGGCGGCGCCGCGCGCGGCGAGCTCGGCGCGCAGCTCGCGGAAGTTGTAGATCTCGCCGTTGAAGACGATCACGTGGCGGCCGTCCGCCGACTTCATCGGCTGGTCGCCGGTGACCAGATCGATCACCGCGAGCCGCCGGTGGCCGAGCGCGACCCCGCCGTCGACGTAGGTTCCGGCGCCGTCCGGTCCGCGCCGCGCGAGCGTGTCGAGCGCCGGCTCGAGCGCGCCCGCCCAGGGCGTGTCGACGAACCCGAGGATGCCGCACATGGTCAGCGCCGCGCCGGGGCGCGCCACCGCGCCGGCAGCGCCTCGAGCTGCGCGACCACGGTCCTTGCGTCGAAGCGCGACAGATCGACGCCCGCGACCGGTGGCGGATCGCGCAGCGCCGCCGCGATCGTCTCGGCGAGCCGCCCCGCATCGCCGCAGGGCACGAGCCACCGCGCGAGCGGACCGTCCAGGATCTCCCGCGGCCCCGACGGGCAATCGGTGCTCACCACCGGCGTGCCGCACGCGAGCGCCTCCACGAGGACGTTCGGCATGCCCTCGTGGTCGGAGCAGAGCACCAGCAGCCGCGCCCGCTTCATCCACGAATACGGGTTCGGCTGGAACCCGGCGACGATCACCCGGCCCTCGAGGCCGTGCGCGCCGATCAGCGCGTCGAGCCGCGGGTCCGGATGCGCGAGCAGGACGAGCTTCTCCGGGCGCGCGGCGCGCTTCCACGCCTCGAGCAGGAGGTCGTGGCGCTTCTGCGGCGCGAAGCGGCCGACGTGGATGGCGAAGGGCTCGTCCGGCAGGCTGGCGGCTGGCTCGTCGGCGAGGCGGCGCAGCCGCTCGAAATCGAACGGGTTGTAGACGCGCTCGATGTTCGCGTGCGCGAGCCCGAGGCCGTGGCGCAGGTCGTCGGCCACGCCCTGCGACACGGCGACGCGAGTCGCCTGCGCGTCGAGCCGACGATAGCGCACCCGCCGCCGCTCGGCCTTGGCGGGGCTCGCTTCGAGCCGGGCGATCTCCGCCGTCAGCGTGTTGGCGATGCGATGCCAGAGCCGCGGAAGCGAAGCCAGCGCGGCGGCCTCGTCGGCGAAGGGCAGCGTGGAGACGACGAGATCGAATTCGCCGCCGCGCGCGAGCTCGTCGAAGCGCCGCCGCAACCGCCGCGCCGCGAGCCGCTTGCCGAGGAAGCCCTTGGTGCAGGGGCGGCCCGGCGCCGTGAGCGCGTGCAGCCGCAGCCCCGGCTCGATCGCGTGGTCCACCAGCTGCTCGAGCAGGACGAGGTGGACCTCGTGGCCGCGCGCCGCGAGCAGCCCGCCGATGCGCAGGAACACCTTCTCCGCGCCGCCGCCGCGCAGGTTCGTCGTCACGAGCCCCACCTTCACGCCGGCGCGGCCGCGAGCGCCGCGTCGAGCCTCGGCGCGACCTCGCGCCACACGCGGTCGACCGTGATCTCGGCGAGCGGCGAGCGCTCGGTGCAGGCCGGCGTGCCGCGCGCCGGGTGCTCGACGACGGCGAGCCCGGGGTGGTCCGGCGGGGCGAGCAGGCTGCCGGGATGCAGGCAGTGATAGAGGGCCACCATCGGCAGGCGCAGCGCCCCGGCGATGTGGGTGGGGCCGGTGTCCACCCCGACGTAGAGGTCGACGCGCGCCATCAGCGCGGCGGTCTCGCGGAGCTCGAGCTTGCCGGCGTAGGTCGTGAGGCGTGGCCCCAACGCGGCGCGCAGGGATGCGACCTTGGCCTCCGGCAGCGCCCCGCCGAAGAGCAGGAAGTGCGCGGACGGAAAGGCCTCCAGAATGCGGCGCGCGAGCGCCGCGAAGCGCTCCGCGGGCCAATCGCGATAGGGCTTCGTGGGGAAGCTCTCGATCAGGAAGCCCACCAACGGACGGGCGCCCGCACCGACGCCGTCCGCGGTAAGCCGCCGCGCCGCGGCGTCCGCCTCCGCCGGTGCGACCTGGTACTCGAGCGCCCGGCTGCGCGGCGCAATGCCGAGCGCGCGCGGCAGCAGGAGCAGCCGGTCCACGCCGTGCAAGGCGTTGTGCGGCGGATGCTCCACCGCGCGAAAGAGCCGCGCGTTGAGCCGCTCGTCCTGCTGGCGAAAGGCCGCGACCCGCGCGCACGCCCGCAACGCGTAGCGCACCAGCGCCTCGTCGAAGCCGAATACGACGCCGAGGTCCCAGCGCTCGCCCGCCAGCCAGCCGCGCGCCAGCGCGCGCCGCTTCGTGATCGCGCCCACGCGCTGCACGTAGGGCAGATGCTCGATGACCGCGGCGCGTTTGGGATGGCCGAGGAACGTGATCGCGGCCGCCGGCCAGTGCGCCGCGAGCGCGCG
>CAZIXQ010000181.1:0-8142 GCA_964543155.1 uncultured Enterobacteriaceae bacterium | reverse complement strand
ACCTCCCGGCTCCGGCCACTCGACCCCGGCTCCCATGCCCCGCGACACCCCCGGAGGCAGCGCCCGCAACGTCCTCGGCGGACCGCTCGCCACCTGCTGCACCGCCCCGATGACCGGGTTCTACCGGGACGGGAGCTGCCACACCGGGCCGCAGGACGTCGGCACGCACGTCGTGTGCGCGCGGGTGACGCAGGCGTTCCTGGAATTCAGCGTCGCGCGCGGCAACGACCTCGTGACGCCGGTCCCGCAGTTCCGGTTTCCCGGGCTCAAGCCGGGCGACAAGTGGTGCCTCTGCGTGCTGCGCTGGAAGGAAGCATTTGCCGCCGGCGTGGCGCCGCCGGTGGTGCTCGCCGCGACGCACGAGAAGGCGCTCGACTTCGTGACGCTCGCGGACCTCAAGCGCCACGCGCTCGACCTGCACTGACCCCGGCGGGCGGCCCTCGGGCGAGGCGGCGCGCGATCGCGGCTCCGTCCCGGGCGACAGCGTGCCCGCGCCGCTCGGGGCACGGTCGCGCGGCCGACACGGGCCGCGCGCGGGCGCGAAGGCTGGGGTGATCGGCCACCGGGGTTCTCGCCCGGTCCAAGCCAGCATCAATGCGTCGCGAGCAGCCGACCGCCGGCCTCGAGGCGGTCGTCGACCCCCGCGGCGCGCAGCGCCGCCCAGAACGTCGCCTGGTTGCTCGTCACCACCGGCTTTCCGAGCGCGCGCTCGAGCGCCGGAATCGCCTCGAGGGTGGCGAAGTCGGTGCAGCTGACGACGAGCGCCTGCGCGGCCGGGCAGTCGACCGAGCGGGCGTGCGCCGCCACCTCGTCCTTCGGCACGCGCGCGATGCGGACGTACTCGTGCGGCCCGCCGGCGCCGATGCCGAGCCCTTTCAGGGCCACCACCTCGATGCCGTTCTGCGCGAGGAACCGGCGCTCGTGCTCGTTGAGCGCGTCGTGGTACGGCGTCGCGAGCGCGACGCGCACGGCGCCGAGCGCGCGGCACGCGTGCACGAGCGACGGGGCGGTCGCGACGCAGGGCACGCCCGCGACGCCCGTCATGAAGTCCGTGAGCCGCCCGAGCGGCATCACCATCGAGCCCGCGGTGCAGCCGTAGGCGATCGCGTCGAGGCTCGCGACCGCGAGGTCGCGCGTCGCGCGCTCGATGTCGGCGTAGAGCCGCCGCTCGGCCTCGGGCGAGGTCGTGTCGGTGTGCAACGCCATGCGCGCGACGTGGATCGTCACGCCCGCGGGGGCCATGCGCGCCCACTCGGCCTCGTTCACCGTGTTGGTCGGCGGGACGATCAGTCCGAGCTTGGCCCGCCAGCCGTAGGGGCGGTAGTGCGGCTCACGCGTCACGGTACTTCCGGTCGAACTCCGCGACCCGGTCGAACCCCATGAGCGCGCTGAAGTCCTCGAACGGATGGAGCGGCACGTCGAGCCCGACGCTCGAGCCGCGCGCCTTGAGGCCGGCGTAGGCGCGCTCGAGCGCAGCGCCGGCCGCGAGGAACCCGAGCGCCGGAAAGATCGCGAGCCGGTAGCCGAGCCGCTGGAGCGTCGGCGCGTCGAGGATCGGCGTGCGGCCGCCCTCGACCATGTTGGCCACCAGGGGCACGTCGAACGCGCGCCCGATGCGCTCCATCTCCCCGATCGACTCGGGCGACTCGATGAAGAGGAGATCGGCGCCCGCGTTCAGGTACGCCTCCGCGCGCCGCAGCGCCTCGTCGAGGCCGAGGGTCGTGCGCGAGTCGGTGCGCGCGATGACGAGGAAGTTGGGGTCGGTGCGCGCGTCGACCGCCACGCGGATCTTCGCGGCCATGTCCGCCACGGGCACGACGCGCCGGCCGAGCATGTGGCCGCACTTCTTCGGGAACTCCTGGTCCTCGAGTTGGATCGCCACCGCGCCGGCGGCCTCGTAGCCGCGCACCGTGTGTTGGACATTGAGTAGCCCGCCGTATCCGGTGTCCCCGTCCGCGACGAGCGGCGTCTCGGTCATCGCCGCGATGCGCTCGACCCGCCCCACCATGTCCGAGTACGTGGCGAGCCCGGCGTCGGGCAGTCCGAGGTGGGAGGCGACGACGCCGTAACCGGTCATGTAGAGCGCGTCGAACCCCATCCGGTCGGCGAGCTTCGCGGAGACGAGGTCGTACACCCCCGGCGCGGACACGAGCTCCCGCTGCCGGATCCGCTCCGCGAACCGCTTGCGCTTGGCTGCACTCATGCGTTCTCCCCCTTCAGGCGGCGCGCGGGGCGCTTGCGCCACTCGGCCGCGATCAGCATGCCTGCCAGCGCGGCGCCCGCGAGCTCGATCCAGCCCGCGCCCGGGAAGGCGCGGCCAGGCAGGATCAGCATGACCGCGGCGGCGGCGAAAAGGAAGCGTCGCGCGAGGCCGAGCTCGCCGAAGCAGTACGCGCCGATCGCCGCCGAGCCGAGCCACACGCCCACGGTGGCGCTCGCGACCGCGATCGCGACCTCGAGCGGCGCACCGACGAGGAGCAGCGTCGGCGACCACGCGAAGACGAACGGCAGCGCAAACGCCGGCCAGCCGAGCTGGCACGCGCGCCAGCCCACCCGCATCGGCGGCGCCTGCGCGATATGGCCGGCGGCATACGCGGCCATCGCGACCGGCGGCGTGATCATCGACAGGCACCCGTAGAAGAAGACGAACATGTGCGCCGCGATCGGCGGCACGCCGAGCTTCACGAGCGGGGGCGCGGCGAGGAGTGCGACGAGGAGGTACACCCCGGTCGTGGGCAGGCCCATCCCGAGCAGCACGCAGATCGCCGCGACCGCGATGAGCAGCAGCGGGACGCTTCCTTCCCCGAGCTTCACGAGCGACAGGCCGAGGCCGAGGGCGAGCCCGGTGATGTTGAGCAGGCCGATGACGCAGCCCGCCACCGCGCAGACGACCAGGATCTCCACCGCGTCGCGGCCGGTCTGCGCGACCGCCTGCAGCGCGCCGCGCAGCGTCAGGCGCCGCCCGCGGTAGCCGCGGATCGCGGCGAACGGGAGCATCGCCACGGCACCCCAGAGGACCGCCTCCTCCGCCTGCACGTTGGCGGTGAACATGAGGTAGAACAGCACGACGAACGGGACGAGGAAGAACCAGCCCTGCCGCAGCACCGCGCCGGGACGCGGCAGCGTCGCCGGGTCGAGCCCGCCGATGCGGCGCCGCGCCGCCTCGAAGTCGACCTGCGCGAAGACCGAGACGTAGAAGAGCAGCCCCGGCACGAGCGCGGCGAGCGCGACCTCCGCGTAGCGCACCTGCAGGTTCTCGGCCATCAGGAACGCCGCCGCGCCCATCACCGGCGGCATGATCTGGCCGCCGGTCGAGGACACCGCCTCGATCGCCCCCGCGGTGGTGGGCGTGTAGCCCGCCCTCTTCATGTTCGGGATCGTGATGATGCCGGTCGACATCACGTTCGCGACCGCGCTGCCCGAGATCGTGCCGAACAGCGCCGAGGCGACCACCTCGACCTTCCCGGAGCCGCCGCGATAGCGGCCGAACGCGGCGCTCGAGAGGTCGGTGAAGAACTCGGCCCCGCCGCACGCCTGCAGCAGCTTCCCGAACAGCATGAACGAGATCACCGTGGTGCAGGCGATGATCAGCGCGACGCCCAGCATGCTCGAGGTGTCGAGCGCGAGGTAGGGCAGCAGCCGCGCGACCGACACCTCCTTCGTCTGGAGCATGCCCGGGAAGCGGTGCCCGAAGAGCGCGTAGGCGAAGAAGAACGCGAACACGAAGGCGAGCGCGACGCCCGCCGAGCGCCGGCACGCGTCGAGCAGAAGCACGAGGACGAGAACGGAGAGGGTGACGGCCTCGCCGCGCCGCCCCAGGACGTCGGCCTGCAGCGCGGGATAGCGAAGCGCGAGCCAGGCCCCGGCGCCGAGCGCGACGAGCGCGAGCGCCACGCGGTGCCAGCGAGGGCTCGGGCCCTGCTGCCAGCGCGCGAAGCTGACCGCGAGCGCGAGGCCGAGGACCGCGGCGATGAACTGCTCGGTGTAGACGAGCCAACCGAGCTTCGCCGGGAGATCGAAGCTCCAGACGACCGCGGCAGCCGTGATCATCCCGCCCGCGACCGCGGTCGCGCGGTCCGCCCAGCCCGCGGCCGCCGGGGTGGCGCTCACGCGGTTACCTGGCGCCGGGCCAGATACCCTTCGCCTGGTAGAACCGGACCGCGCCCGGGTGGTACGCGATGCCGAGGTCCTTCGACATCAGCCTCGGCTCGAATTCCTTGAAGAGCGGCGCACCGGCCTTCACGTCGGCCGGGTGGTCGTACAGCGCTGCCGCGACCTTCGCCACGACGTCGTCGGCCACCTTCGCGCCCGCGAACAGCACGTAGTCGTACACGAGCAGCTTCGTCGGAACCGGTATCCCGAGCACGCCCGGCTCCGGCTTCACCTCCACAACGTACGCGCCCGGAATGTATTGCTGGAGCGCGGCCACCGCCTGCGGGGAGTCGTCGAAGCCGAGGAAGCGCACCGGTCCCACCGCGGCCTCCCAGTCGCGCAGCACCGGCGAGCCGATCGTCGAGATCGCGGTCGCGAGCTGGCCCTGCTTGAAGAGATCGAACATGCGCGGGAAGGCGGGCACGAGCACCTGGCGCGTGTCGGCGATCTTGAGGCCCGCATTGGCGAGGTAGCCGTCCATGAGCACGCGCCCGAGCGGGTTGCCGGAGAACCCGGACGGGGCCGGCTGGCCCTTGAGATCCCGGATCGACTTGATCGGGCTGTCGGCTTTCACCACCAGCCCGTTGTACCAGGGCACGAGGCGCGCCACGAGCCTCAGCTCCGGGTTGGGCTTCTCGACGATCTCCTTGCCCTGCGCGAGATAGCGCGCCTCCACCAGGTTCGCCACGCCGAGGTCGATCTCGCCGCCATTCACGAGCGGGCCGTACTGCGCGACGCCCGCCATCGGCTGCGGCCGCACCTGCAGGCCGCCCTTGTCCGAAACCACCTTCGCGATCACGGTCGACAGCTGCGCGGTTGCGCCCGCCTGGGTGGTGCCGAGGCCCACGACCTGGGCGTGCGCGGCGGTGACTGCGAGCCAAGCGGCTGCGGCGGCGGCAACGTGGCGGATCGGTGCGCTCATCTCGTTCTCCTGGTGTGCGTCGTGGTCTGCTTATCCGGCGCGCGGGGTTCAGGGCACCGCGCGCTGTCCTGCGGCCCGTGCCGCGCGCAGCGCGAGAATCATCGAGCTCTTCATCAGGTAGGCCTTCGCGGCCGCGGGGTCTGCGGCGGTCCGCTGCAGCTCCTCCTGCGCGCGGCGGCGCACCGCCGGATCGCGCTCCTCCATGAGCCGCTTGTTGGCGGCCGTGCTCGCGTTGATGTACTCGATCGCGATCGGCCGGCGCTCCGGCTCGTAGCGGTCGAGGAGCGCGGCGTCGGCCGCGCCGCGGTGCAGCGCGACGAGCTTGCCGGCGAGGCTGATCGCGTCGTGCAGCCCGCCGTTCATCCCCATGCCGCCGATCGGATTGTTGAGGTGCGCCGCATCTCCGGCGAGGAAGACCCGCCCCGCCCGGTAGCGGTCGGCCACGCGCTGGTGGATGCGGTAGATCGTCCGGTGCAAGGTGTCGTAGGCGCCGGGCTTCGGGCAGATGCCCTGGAGACGCGCCTCGGTGCGCGCGTCGGACAGCACCTCGTCGTCGGGCTCGTCGACGCGGGTCGGGAACAGACAGCGCCACATGCCCGGGACCTTGAGCAGCACGCACCACTCCTCCACGTCGGCGATGTAGTTCACGTAGCAGAGCCGGTCGAGGTGTCGAGCGAGGTCGTACGCCGTGCTCACCGTGTAGAAGCGCTCCGGGTAGGTGTAGCCCTCGAGCTTGACGCCGATCGACTCGCGCACCGCGCTCGTCGACCCGTCCGCACCGACGAGATAATCGCACTCATGGCGTTCCGTGCCGCCAGGCAAGGCCACCGTCACGGCGACGCGATCGGCGGTCTGGGTCGCCGCGGTCACCCGCGCGCCGAAGACGACGCGCGCATCCGGGTACGCGCCCAGGCGCTCGAGCACGAGCTGCGTGTACCTGTACTGCTCGTACTGCACCCGGTAGGGGTGGTCGGTCTCGCCGCGCAGCAGCTCCAGGTCGAACTCCGCGATCTCGCCCGAGCGGCGGTCGCGGATCTGCACGTGCCGGGCGACGAGGCCCGCGCGCACGAGCTCGTCGGCGAGGCCGAGCTCGGCGAGGAGATCGAGCGTCGGCGGATGCCAGGTCGAGGCGCGGAGATCGATCGCGAGCGCGGCGTTGCCCTCGAACACGGTCACCGGCACCCCCGCCCGCGCGAGGACGAGCGCCGCGGTGAGCCCGACCGGCCCCGCGCCCGCGACGATGACCTGCCCGATTCCGCTCATGCGGCTCCCCCGGGTCGCCTCAATGGTCCTCGAAGAGAAGGCCGAGGTTGTCGAACCGATCGCGGATGCCGCACGAGCGCAGCGCGTGCCAGATCGTCGCGGCGTTGATCGGCAGCACGGGCTTGCCGAGCCACTTCTCGATCGTGGGGAAGATGCCGAGGGTCGAGAGGTTGGTGCCGACCTGGACGATCGCGTCGATCGCGTCGCTGTCCATCTGCTTGACGAGCTCGATCACCCGCGGCTCGGGCACGAGCGCGATCGAGTCGTTGGCGTTGGGGCAGCGCAGGCCCACCAGCGCCTTCACGTTGTAGCCCGAGTCCTCGAAGAAGAGCCGCACGTTCTTGTCCCCGACCGGCTGGTAGGGCGTGAGGATCGCGAGGTTCTTGCCGGCGTTGCCCGGCACGCCGAGCGCCTCGAGCGCGGCGATGACCGAGTTCGCGCCGGTGGTGAGGCCGAAGTTCCCGACCATCTCCTGGATCCGGTCGACGAACCCGTCGTTGCCCTTGATGCCGCCCCAGAAGGTCTCGGCCGACATGCCCATCATCACGTGGTCGGGCTTGCAGGTCATGAGCGCGGCGATCGAGGCGCCGATCGTCTTGCGCAGCTCCACCAGGAACTGCACGAACTTCTCGTCGTCGGACAGGTCCGTGTTGGTGATCATGAAGCGGGTGGTGTGCCAGGTGACCCCGCGCGGGATGATGCGCTGGCAGTCGTACTCGACCGAGGTGTTGGTGGAGGGCACGACGACCCCGATGCGGGCGCGGTGCCCGACGTAGTTCACCTGCCGCCCGTGCTCCCGCTGCGGCCGCTCGCGGGTGCGGGACAGATCGATCGCTGCGTTCTCGAAGGCCATCTCGCGGTCCTCCAGTTGAGTACAGGTCGGGGCTGTGCAACGCCGCCCGTCAGGCCGTGCGGCGCGGCCCCTCGAGCGCGGCGACGATCGCGTCGCGCTCGAGCACGTCGGCATACTTCTGCTGCATGTCGAAGAGGTTCGCCTCGTGCGGGCCGATCGCCCGGTCGCCGACGCAGTCGCGCGCGACGATCGGGCGGAAGTTGTAGCTGATCGCGTCCACGACGCTCGCCCGCACGCAGCCGGAGGTGGTGCAGCCCGCGACGACGAGCGTGTCGGCGCCTTGCTGCACGAGCCAGGGCGCGAGGCCGGTGCCGAAGAACGCCGAGGCCTGGTTCTTGCGCACCACGAGCTCGCCACGGCGCGGCGCGAGCTCCGGCACCACCTGCCCGGCGGGGTGGCCCTCGGTGAGCACGAGCAGGCGCGGCTGCTTGGTGGCGAATACCCCGCGGTCGGAGCCGTCGTCGGCGTAGACGACGCGCGTGAACGCGACTGGCAGCCCGCGGCCGCGGAAGAACTCGAGCAGCCCCACGGTGCGGCGCACCGCAGCATCGATGTTCCCGCCGCCGAAGAGCGCCGGGTCGTTGAACCCGACGGTGAAGTCGACGACGAGCAGGGCGGCGCGCCGGCCGAACCCGATCGGGTTGCCGAAGTTCTGCGCCCGGTAGAGGTCGAGTTCCGTCACGAGCCGGCGATTCTACACACGCCGGGCGATGCTACGATGCGCCGGACGACGAACCCGGAGCCTGCCCATGGCCGCCCCCAACGACACGCGCTCGATGGCGCTGTTCTGCGACTTCGAGAACCTCGCGCTCGGCGTGCGCGACGCGAAGTACGACAAGTTCGACATCAAGCGCGTGCTCGAGAAGCTGCTGCTCAAGGGCTCGATCGTGGTGAAGAAGGCCTACTGCGACTGGGAGCGCTACAAGCAGTTCAAGGCGTCGATGCACGAGGC
>CAZIXQ010000180.1:0-8163 GCA_964543155.1 uncultured Enterobacteriaceae bacterium | reverse complement strand
GTCGACGAGTTGGTCGCCTGCGTCGATGTCGACCCCGGCGTCTTTGTAGGTAAGCGAAGCAGGTTTTGTGTCGGTCACGGCGCAGTCCGGGGGCGGAAGGGTGCGCTAATGTACGGGGCGCGCCGTGCCGGGCATGATCTTGTCGACGGCGTACTTCGACTTGTGGCAATCGCGTCAGACCGCGCGCGACTCGATCGGCGCCTTGCCGGCGACCGCGTGCGACGAGTGGCAGTCCGAGCAGCTCAGCGGGCTCTCCTTGTCCTTCGCGTGCTTGGACTGGACGAACTCCTGGTATTCCTGGTGGTGCTTGCGCGCGTCGTACAGCCCCGACTTCTGCGACTGCTCGTCGAGCCAGAACGCATTCGCGAGGTCGGTCTTCGGATAGTCCTTGCTGACCGGTTGCGTCGGGTTCACGCCCGGCATCAGCATCTTTTCCGGGTACCAGGTGCGCCAGTCGTCCTGGCCGGCCTTGTAGGTCTGCCCGACCACCGGGTGCGGCTGATCCTCGCGCACGTTGCCCTGCGCCGTCTTGAAGTGCGAGTTTTCCTTGCGCACGTGGCAGTACCCGCAGACGAGCGAAGCGGCTTCCTTCGAAGCTTTCGCCGGGTTGAAGATGTCGGCGCTCTTCGCCGACTCGACGTGCCTTGCGCCGGGCCCGTGGCAGGCCTCGCACCCGGTGTTGTGCTCGGACATCGTCACCTTCTGCGCCGCCGGGTTGGCCGGATCGTAGGAGAGCATGCGGTAACCGGTCGCGTGGCAGGTCGCGCACTGCGTCTCCCAGTCGTTCTTCTGCCCGTAGTTCTCCCACTGCTTGTGAATCCGGTTCCACTGCTTGTCGAGGAACTGCAGGTTGCCGGTGGCCGGGTTCTTCACGAGGTAGCGCTGCTTCCAGTACGAGCCGACGACGAGCTGCACGTCCTCCATCCGGTACGGCTTGCCGTCGATATTGCCCTTGGTGGGGCCCGGGGTGCCCTTCGCGTCCTTCGCCCACTGCTCGCCAGCGTCCTTCAGCAACCCATCCCGGAGCGTGCGGATCATCTTCGCGTGGTAGGTGTCCTTCCAGGTGCGGTACTCGGCCTGGTGGCACTTCTGGCACGTCTCGGAGCCGACGAACCCGTCGGCGGTGCGCGTGCCGGGCCCTGTTACGCATCCCGTGGCAACGGCGCCGAGGGCGGCGACGGCGGCGAACGCACTCCAAAGTTTCAGATTCATGGTTCCTCCTCTGGTCGACCGAATCCCCTCCGATCGTGCGATCAAGCCACGATCGAGCTCGTGCCGACTTGATTCAAGTCATGTCGCGCTCACCGCCGCAGCCGCACCCAGAGACCTTCGTCCTGCTCGAGCTCCTCGAGCCGCGTTTCGACCTCGTACAGCGTCGCGTCGATCTCCGGCAGTAACACATCCTGTAACGCCCGCACGCGGCGCACCGTCCGCCGGTACTCCTGGTACAGCCGCTCGAGGTTGCCGATCATGGCGGCCATCTCGACCAGCTTGGGCAGCAGCCGCGCGAATGCCGCGCGCGCGGCCTCGGCCTCGGGCGACGGGTTGGCGGCGGGCTCGGCCTTGTGCGCGACCCCTTCGAGCCGCGCCTCGAGCAGCGCCACGCCGAGCAGCGATTTGCGGTGGGTGCGCACGTGCAGGGACGAGGCGTCGGCGGGCGGGTAGCACTGCACGCCCTGCAGGCCGTGGCGCGCGGCCGCGGCGCCGAGCGCGAGCCGCGCGGCGCGCTGCAGCTCGGCGAGCTCCGCGCGCAGCCGCTCGAAACGCCGCACCTCCTGCAGCATGGCGCCTGCGAGCAGCAGGCACTTCTCGTCGAGGAACGCGTAGCCCTCGCGCATCGTCCGGCGCTCGTCCTTGAGCGCGATGACGACGCTGCGCGTCGGGGTGATGTCGCTCATGGATCGACGACCCTATGCCGCCTTGTCGATGTAGCGCTCGATCTGCGCATCCGACAGGCGCGCGAGCTCGCTCTTCGGGAGCAGCCGCAGGCACTTCCAGCCGGCGTCCATGCTCCCCTCCAGCGTGCGCGCCTCGGGGTGGCGCACGAGGTCCTGCTCGAAGCGCGTGCCGAACGCGAGGTACTTGCGGTCGGTCTCGGACAGGCCTTCCTCGCCGACCACGCTCGCGAGCACGCGCGCCTGGATGGCGCGCGCGTAGGCCGCGTAGAGCTGGCTCGACAGGGCAGGGTGGTCGGGGTGCGTGAAGCCCTTGCCGGTGCCGTCCTTCATCAGCCGCGACAGGCTCGGCAGCACGTTCACCGGCGGATAGACCCCGGCGCGGTCGAGCTCGCGCGACAGCACGATCTGCCCCTCGGTGATGTAGCCCGAGAGGTCGGGGATCGGGTGGCCGATGTCGTCGGAGGGCATGGTGAGGATCGGGAACTGCGTGAGCGTTCCCGCGGCGCCGTGCAAGCAGCCGGCGCGCTCGTAGAGCGTCGCGAGGTCGGAGTACATGTAGCCGGGGTAGCCCTTGCGTCCCGGCACCTCGCCCTTCGCGCCGGCGACCTCGCGCAGCGCCTCGCAGTAGTTGGTGAGGTCGGTGAGGATCACCAGCACGTGCTTGCCTTCCTCGAACGCGAGGTACTCGGCGGCGGTGAGCGCGAAGCGCGGCGTGAGCAGGCGCTGCGTCGAGGAGTCGCTCGCCAGGTTGAGGAAGAGCGCCGCGCGCTCCAGCGCGCCGGACTGCTCGAGCGAGCGCCGGAAATACTCCGCGCTGTCGTACGGCACGCCGATCGCGGCGAAGATGATCGCGAACTCGCCGGCGGCCGCCCCACGCAGCCGCGCGTTGCACGCCACCTCCACCGCCATGCGGTCGTGCGGGAGCCCCGCCCCGGAGAAGATCGGCAGCTTCTGGCCCCGCACCAGGCTGTTCATCAGGTCGATCGCGGTGATGCCCGACTCGATGAAGTCGCGCGGGGTGGCACGCGCCACCGGGTTGATCGGCAGGCCCTCGATGCGCAGCGTCTTCTTCACCGGGACCGGCGGCCCGCCGTCGATCGCCTCGCCGATGCCGTTGAACACGCGGCCGAGCATGCCCGGCCCCACGCCGAAATAAATCGGCTCGCCGAGGAAACGGACCGCGGTCTGCTGAAGCGCAAGACCGGCGCTCGTCTCGAGCAGCTCGATCGTGAGATGCGTCTCGTCGATCGCCGCGACGCGCCCCAGGCGCGCTCGGCCGTCGCCGCCGCGCACCTCCACCGCCTCGTTCAGGCCGACGTCGAGCGTGCGGCGCAGAAACAGCAGCGGCCCCTCGAGGCGCGTGGCCGCGTCACTCACTATCACTCTAGGATGCACGTTCTTCTTCCTTCACCGGGCCGAGTTCGACGAACTCCGCCTCCATGCGCGCCTCGAGCGCGGCGAACTTTTCGATCTCGCTCTCCGCGATCTCCTCGCCCATGCGCTGCAGCGGGCGCAGGCACTTCATCGCGGCGATGCGATCGGGCGTCACGCCCGCGTGCAGCGCGCCTTCAGCCTTGTCGATGAAGTAGGCGAGGAGCCGCATCATCGCGCCCTGCCGCGCCGGGCCGGCGTAACGGTCGATCTCCGAAAACGCCGACTGGCGCAGGAACGCCTCGTTCACCAGCTCGGCGCAGAAGAGCGTGAGCTGCTGGCGGGCGGGCAGCGCGTCCTTGCCGATGATCCGCGCCATGCGCTCGAGGTGCGCCTGCTCGTCGAGCAGCGTCAGGAACCGGCGGCGCAGCTCCAGCCATTCGTTCGCGCCGCTCGCCGCCGGGCTGCCGCCGGCCGGGAGCTTCGAGTACGTCTGCTGCCACCACTCGGCCATGTTGAGCGCGTCCTCCGAGTACGACTGCAGCGGGTTGATCGCCGGATAGAAGCGCGCCTGCGCGCGCTTCGCGTCGAGCGCCCAGAACGAGCGCACGTAGCGCTTGGTGTGGCTCGTCACCGGCTCCGAGAAGTCGCCCGAGGGCGGGCTCACCGAGCCGAGCAGCGTCACCGAGCCGGTGGCGCCGCCGAGCGTCGTCACCTTCGCCGCACGCTCGTAGAAGTCGGCGATCCGGCTCGAGAGGTAGGTCGGGTAGCCCCCCTCGCCCGGCAGCTCGCCGAACCGGCCCGACACTTCGCGCAGCGCCTCCGCCCAGCGGCTCGTCGAGTCGGCCATCAGCGCGACGTGCAGCCCCTGGTCGCGGAAGTACTCCGCGACGGTGACCCCGGTGTACACGCTCGCCTCGCGCGCGGCGACCGGCATGTTGGACGTGTTCGCGATGATGACCGTGCGCTCCATCAGCGGGCGGCCGCTGCGCGGATCCTCGAGCCGCGGGAACTCGTCGAGCACGCCCGCCATCTCGTTGCCGCGCTCGCCGCAGCCGAGGTAGACGATCACGTCCGCGCTGCACGCTTTGGCGAGCGCCTCGAGCAGCACCGTCTTGCCGGTGCCGAAGCCGCCCGGGATCGCGCCCTTGCCGCCGAGCGCGATCGGGAAGAGCGAGTCGAGGATGCGCTGGCCGGTCATCAGCGGCTCGTCGGAGGGCAGCCGCTCGCGCACCGGCCGCGGCTCGCGCACCGCCCAGAAGTGGCTCATCGCGACGTCGCGGACCGTGCCGTCCTCGCCGCGCACCCTCAGGATCGGCGCGTCGTCCGCGTGGCTGCCCGCGGCGACGATGCTCACCACCTCGCCCGACACGTGCGGAGGCACCAGCACGCGCTGCGGCTTGCCCTTGCCCGCGGCCACCTCGCCGAACACCTGGCCGCGCGCGAGGCGGTCGCCGACCTTGACCTGCGGCGTGAACGCGAACCGGGTCGAGCGCGTCTGGCTCATGCCGGCCTCGACGTAGTTCGATTGCGTGCCGGCGAGCGGGCGCATCAGGCCGTCGAAGATGTCGCCGAGCATCGCCGGCCCGAGGCGGATGCCGAGGAGCTCGCCGGTGCCGGCGATCTCCACGCCCGGGCGCAGGCCCGTCGTGTCCTCGTAGACCTGCGCGACGATCTCGTCCTCGTTGATGCGGATCACCTCGCCGAGCAGCGCCTGCGGGCCGACGCGGATCGCCTCGCGCAATTTGAAGGGCCCCTCCGCGCGCGCGCGGAGCACCGGGCCGCTGATCCACTTGATTCGTGCCGTGGTCAAGTTCCTTCTCCTCGCTCGGGCTCCAGGTGGTGGAGCAGCCGCCCCTCGATCGCCTTGCGGTCGGCGAGCAGACCTTCCAGCGTCGCGTCGAGCGTGTTGTGCCCGGCCTGCACGCGAAAGCCGGCGGCGAGCGCGGCGTCCGCGGTGAACGCGAGGTCGGGCCCGCCGTGCGCCGCGAGCCACGCGGCCGCCGCCTGGCGTTCGTCCTCGGTCCAGCCCGGCGCGTGCACGATCTCCCAGTCGGTGCGCGGCAGCGTCGCAGCCGCGCGGCCGAGGTGCGTCTCGGACCAGCGCCGCCGTCCGGCGGGGTCGCGCCACACGGCGCGGAGCGCGGCCGGCAGCCGCCGCCATCCCTCGAGGAGCATCGCTGCCTCCCGCTCCTGGTGCGCGAGGCGGCGGCGCGTGTGCAAGCGCGCCTCGGCCGCGGCGATCGCCGCCGCGTAGCGCTTGCGCTCCTCGACGATCGCCTCGTGCGCGCGGGCCCGCGCGAGACGCAGCGCCTGCGCGACGAGCGCACGCGCCTCGGCGTCCGCGGCGTCGAGCACCTCGCGCGATTTCGCGTCGCGGTACTCATCCACGAGCGCGAGCAGTGCGCGGGCGCGTTCCTCGGCGTTCATGGGCTTGCCTTGGTGCTGAGGAGCGCCAAGGTCTCGCGCAAGACGGGGGAGGGGCCCTGTCTCGCCTCTCGGGGGCGGCCCGGCGCGCTCATTCCTCGAGCCCCAGCTGCCGCCGCACGCGCGCCGCCGGATCCACCGGCGAGCCCCGCCCGTCGGGGTCCGGCACGATCAGCACGAGCGGGGCCAGCGCGCCGACTTCCTGCTCCAGACGCGCGAGGGGGAGCTTCAGCGCCGTGTCGAGCGCCACCAGCACGACCGCCGATTCGCTGCGCGCGCGCTCGAACGCCGCCAGCTCCTCGCCCGCCTCGGGGACGTGCACCGAGACGCCGGCGAGCCGGTAGCCGCTCGCCATGACGGCGTCGCCGACGAAGGCGATCGGGACGGGCATTCGCGCGCGCCTTCAGCCCAGCCGGTTGAGGATGAGGATCGAGATGATCACGCCGTAGATCGCGATCCCCTCGGCCAGTCCCACGAAGATCAGCAGGCGCCCGAGGAGCTCCGGCTTCTCGGCGAGCGCGCCGACCGCGGCCGCGCCGAGGCGGCCCACCGCGAGACCGGCGCCGAGCGACGAGAGGCCGGTCGCGAGCGCGGCGGCGACCAGTCCCCAGCCGGCCGCGTCGCCGCCGATGCCGGCCGGCGCGGCCCCGGCCTGCGCCGCGGCGGGCGCGACCCAGACGAGGAGCGCAGTGGCGCCGACGCCGAGGACGGCGGCGAGCAGCGTGAGGACGAGAGCGGCTTGCGACTTTTGCATCTTCAGGTCTCCTGAATGGCGACGGGCGGCGGCCGGAGCGGCCGGAACTCGCGGCCCTCCGCCTGGAAAAAGCGCGCAAAGAACTCGAAGAGGATCAGGCGCGTGGTCTGGATCGACACGACCAGCCCCTCCAGCGCGAGGATCACGACATTGCCGATGACGAGGACGACGAGGAACCCCACGGTGCCGCCGGCGGAGTGGGCGAGGGCCACCACCGCGGACGAGAGACCGGCGTGCGCCAGCGCGAACGCGCCGACGCGCGCGAACGAGAGCGTGTTGATGAGGATCTGCATGGTGCGCTCGACGAGCTCGCCGAGCGCCTTGAGCCCGGCGCCGATTCCGCCGTGGACCCATGCGTGGCCCAGCACCACCGCGGCGACGCCCGCGAGCGCCACGGCCACGCCGGCGGAATGGAAGAACGCGGCGAGGATGCCGAGATACACCGCGACGAAGCCGCCCTCGGTCGCGAGCCAGTCCTTCAGCTCGCCGGCCCAGAACGCCTCGAGCGCGCGCAGCGCGAGCCCCAGGGTGAGGAGCACCACGCCGGCCGCGAGCGGCACGCCGAGAACGACGAGCGGCTTCTCGAGCGGGTTCAGCCAGAGCGGGTGGAAGAGATGCTCGACGCTGAAGACGCTGCCGAAGAGCACGCCGAAGACCGCGGCGGAGAGGCCCGCGGGAATGAGCAGCCGCAGGACCGGCATACGCTTGCGCAGCGCGAAGCCGAGCGCGGCGAGCACCAGCCCCTGGCCGACGTCGCCGAACATGTAGCCGAAGAGAAGCGGCACCGCGACGGCGAGGAGCGCGCTCGGGTCGGCGCCGTGCTGCCCGGGCATGCCGAAGAGCTGGCTGAAGACCTCGAACGGCTTCGCCCACCAGGGGTTGCGCAGCAGCAGCGGCGGCCGCACGCCGCGCGGCGCCTTCGGGAAGGCGACGAGCGCACGCGCGTCGGCGCCGTCGATCGCCTCGCGCACGAGCCGCGTGTCGCTCGCCCAGCCGGTGATGCGCGAGAACACCTCGCCGCCCTCGATCGCGCCGACGTTCTCGAAGCACCACGTGGCGCGCACGACGTCGCCCAGCGCGAGCGCGACGCTTTGGCGCTCGTTCAGGGCGCCGAGCTCGGCGCGCGCGGCCTCGGCGTCTTTCACCCGCTCGGCGCGTCGCGCCGCGATCAGCTGCAGGTTCTCGTCCGCGCTCGGCCGCAGCCACTCGGGCACGCGCGCGCGGCGCCCGTTGGCCGCGGCGACCTCCTGCGCGAGCGGCTCGACGGTCTCCGGCGTGCCGACGGCGAGCAGGAAGGTCTCCTCGCCGACGTCGAGCGGGTGGACGAGGATGCTCGACGGGAGCGTGAGCCGCGCGCCCTTCGGGTACACGAACACGCAGGCCTGCAGGCGCCCGCCCGGTGCGCCGATCGCGGAGAAGTCGATCGGCGCCCCGCGGAACTGTTCCATGACGCGCGCGATGGTGTCGAGCTGCGCGATCTCGGTCTCGGCGTCCTGGAGCCGGGCGATCACCGGGTCGGCCTCGGCCGCCCACGCCCCGATCGCCGCGACGCCGCGGGCGAGCGCGTCCGCCGGCGCCACTCGCGCGGTCTCGCGGAGGCGCGGTGCCGGCCAGTACGGCCGGTAGCGGCGGCTCAGCGCGCCGTACTCGCGCAGGAGCCGATTCGACTGGGCCGCCGTCGCGGGGTCGAGGTCGGTGCGCCGCCACTCGATC
>CAZIXQ010000179.1:0-8186 GCA_964543155.1 uncultured Enterobacteriaceae bacterium | reverse complement strand
CGCTCGATCACCGTCATCGCCGAGGCGACGACGCTGGCGACGTCGGCGAGGTTCGACGGCACGATCATCGTGTTGTTCGCCTTGGCGAGCTGGCCGAACTGCAGGATGTACTGCTCGGCCACCTTCAGGTTCGCCGCCGCCTGGCCGCCGGGCGCGTTGATCGCCTCGGCCACCGCGCGCACCGCGGCCGCGGTCGCCTCGGCCACCAGCCGCAGCGCGGTCGCCTCGCCCTGCGCCTGGTTGATCGCCGCGGTCTTCTGCCCCTCGGAGTTGAGCACCGCGGCCTGCTTCTCGCCGTCGGCGATGTTGATCTGCTGCTGGCGCTCGCCCTCGCTCTTGGCGATCAGCGCGCGCTTCTCGCGTTCGGCGGTGATCTGCTGCTGCATCGCGCGCAGGATCGCCTCCGGCGGGGTCAGGTTCTTCACCTCGTAGCGCAGCACCTTGACGCCCCAGGGCCGGCCGGCCTGGTCGAGCACGCTCACGATCTGGCGGTTGAGCTCGTCGCGCGACTCGAAGGTCTTGTCGAGCTCCATCTTCCCGACCTCGGAGCGCAGCGTGGTCTGGGCGAGCTGCGTGATCGCGAGCAGATAGTCGGAGGTGCCGTACGAGGCGAGCCGCGCGTCGGTCACCTGGTAGTAGACGATGCCGTCGACCGCGAGCTGGGTGTTGTCCTTGGTGATGCACACCTGCTCGGGCACGTCGAAGGGCACCTCCTTCAGCGAGTGCCGGTAGGCGACGCGGTCGAAGAACGGGATGATCACGTTGAGGCCCGGCTGCAGCACCTCGTGAAACTTGCCGAGGCGCTCGACGACCCACGCGTTCTGCTGCGGGACCACGCGGATGCCCTCGATCACGAACGCGATGATGAACGCCGCGATCGCGATGCCGAGCGAGTACGGGCGCGTGCCTTCCCAGAGGTAGGCGAGGACCGAAACGACGAGCGCGATGATGAGCTTGGGCAGCATGCTGGTCTCCCTGGAGGCAGGGTGATGCGGAACGGGGGCGCGCACGGCGGGGGCGGCGGCCGGAACGACGCCGCGGCGCGCGCGCAGGCGGCTCCGGATCTCCTCGGCCGAGGGCTTGCGGCCGCTCAGGAGCTTTCCGACTTCGCGGAGCAGCTCGTCGAGTCCGGGCGGCTGCTTCTGCGGCTGGAGCGACATCGCGCGCGGGGGCGGCCCTCAGGCCGGCTTGTGCTTCGCGACGCGCAGCGTGTTGCCGTCGATGCGCGTGATGTAGAAGATCTCGCCCGCCTCGCCCCGGGCCTCGCCCTCGATGACCGCGTCCCAGAGGGCGTCGCGGTACATCACCCGCGCGGCCCGGTCGGCCTGGTTCACCCAGGCATGCAGGGTGACGGGCTGCCCGACGTCGAGCGGCGCCATGTCCGGGGTCGCGAGCGCGTGCCGGCGGCTGCGGATCCAGAACACGCCCGCCACCGCGATCGCGCCGGCGACGACCACGTGCACGAGAAACGGCGCGCCGAACCACGCGACGGCCCCGGCGACGAAGGCCGCGATGCCGAGCACGAGCAGGTAGAACGTCCCGCTCATCAGCTCGGCGACGACGAGCGCGATCCCGGCGATGACCCAGATCCAGTAGGTTTCCACGCGCGAGCCTCGATTGGCGCGACTCAGTTCGGACGGCGAAGGCGCGGCGATGATACCGCACGGCCTCTAGAATGGGTTCGCTCAGGAAGGAAGGGCATGCGGTTCACGATCGAAGGGCGGTCGACGGCCGACGCCGGGCGCGACGCATGACGCCGCTCGAACGCGCGGCCGCGTTCGAGCGGGCGGGTCGGCTCGAAGAAGCCGCGGCGCTCTACCAGGACGCTGCACGCGGCGCGCCCGATGCGCGCGCATGGGCGGCGCTCGGCCGCTGCCTGCTGCGCCTCGGGCGCTGGCGCGAAGCCGCGGCGAGCTGCCAAGCCGCCGCGCAGCTCGCCCCCGGCGATGCCGACAATCTCGCGAATCTCGGCGTGGCGCTCGACGAGCAGGGCGCGCATGGGCAGGCGGCCGATGCCTACCGGCAGGCGCTCGGCGCGCAGCCCGACCACGCGGTGGCGCTCTACAACCTCGGCAATGCGCTCCGCGCCCTGCGCCGCTACGACGAGGCGGCAGCGAGCTACGAGGGCGCGCTGCGCGTCCGGCCGGACTGGGTCGAGGCGCACGCGAACCTCGGGATGACGCACGCGCGTGCCGGCCGACCCGAAGCGGCGATCGCGAGCTACGAGCAGGCGCTGAGGCTGCGCCCCGACCACGCCGACGCGCACAACGGCATCGGGCTTGCGCACCAGGTTCGCGGGGAGCTCGAGCAGGCGCTGGCGCATTTCGACCGCGCCGTCGCGATCGCGCCCGACTCGCCGTACGCGCACGCGAACCGTGCGCAGCTGTGGTTGCTGCAGGAGGACTTCGAGCGCGGGTGGCTGGAGTACGAGTGGCGCCTGCGCGTCCCCGGTCACGGCATTGCCCCGACCGCGGCGCCGCGCTGGCGCGGCGAGCCGCTGGCGGGACGAACGCTGCTGCTGCGCGCCGAGCAGGGTCTCGGCGACACGCTCAATTTCGTCCGCTTCGCGCCAACGCTCGCCGCGCGCGAGGCGCGCGTGCTCCTCGAGACGCAATCGGCAATCGAGCAGCTCGTCGCCACCTGCCCGGGCCTCGAGGGTGTCGTGCCGCGCGGTGCGCCGCTTCCGCCGCACGACTTCGAGACGCCAATCGCGAGCGTGCCGTTGCGCCTGGGCCTGACCACGGCCTCGATTCCCGCCGACGTCCCGTACCTCGCCGCCGATCCGGCGCTCGCCGCGGCCGCCCGCGCGCGCATCCGGCGCGATGGCGCCCTCAACGTCGGCATCGGCTGGCAGGGGAATCCGGCGTTTCCGCAGGACGCCCACCGCTCGATCCCGCTCGCGGCGTTCGCCCCGCTCGCAGCCGTGCCGGGCGTCCGGCTCTACAGCCTGCAGAAGGGCTTCGGGTCGGAACAGCTCGCCACGGCCACGTTCCCGGTCGAGGACCTCGGGTCCGCGCTCGATCCGGGCGGCGGCGCGTTCACCGACACGGCCGCTGCGATCGCGGCGCTCGACCTGGTGATCGCGAGCGATTCGGCGATCGTGCACGTCGCGGGCGCGCTCGGCCGTCCAGTGTGGACGCTGCTGCCGCTCGTCCCCGACTGGCGCTGGCTGCTCGGCCGCGCCGATACGCCGTGGTATCCGACGATGCGGCTCTACCGGCCGCGCCGGCTCGGGGACTGGCGCGAGGTGTTCGACCGCGTTGCGCGCGACCTCGCGGCCCGGCCGGGCTAGCTTCCGCAACCCGGCAGCGCGAGCGCCTGCAGCACCTCGCCCGTGCGCCGGCGCTGCACGAACGCGGCGACGCCGCCGGTGGCGGGCGACTGCGCGGCCGCCTGCCGGACGAGCGACGCCGCGCCCGCGGCATCCAGGGCGATCGGGCCCCACCACTCGCGCACGACGAAATCGTGCCGGAGCGTCGCGCCGCGGTTCTCGCCCGCGGTGACGCGGTTCGCGAGGCCGCTCTCGTACGCCGCGACGTAGAGCGCGGCATCGTCGCGGTCTCCCGGCTGCGGCACCGTTGCCTGCGCGCGGATCTCGGTTCCGGCGAGCGCGAGCTCGAGTGCCGCGCGCGCGGGCGTCGCGTTGATGGCCGCGACGGACGTCGCGAACTGCGCGCCGCCGCGCCAGCCGCGGAAGTCCTTCCCGGCGAGGACGACCTGCGGCGTGTAGACGACGCGGCTGCGGCCGATCGTCGCGAGCTCGCGCTGCCGCGCGGAGAAGAGCGCCTTCGCGAACGGATCCTTCCAGCCGATGTAGTCCCAGTAATCGACGTGCAGCGCGAGGGGGACGACCCTGTCCGGCCCGAACCCGGCGGCCGGCAGGCCGCTCAGCCAGCGGTCGGCCGGCGGACAGCTGTCGCAGCCTTCGGAGGTGTAGAGCTCGACCAGCGCGGCGGTCGCCGCGCCGCTCTTCGCGGTGCACGCGCCGGGTGCGGCGTGGAGGGCGGACGAGACGACGGCGGCGGCGAGGGCCGCGGCAAGGCGGTGGGTCATGAAGCGCTCCGGCGAGGGGCGGGCCCGGGGATACGGGCCCGCGGTCCTCCGCCCGGTACGGCGCCCGGGCGGGCTCGGATTCAGTCGGCGGAATCGCCGCGCGCCTGACGGCGCCGGGGATCAGAGGTCCTCGTCGCCCGAGCGCCGGAACGAGAGTCCGGCGGTGCCGAGCACGAGGCCGATCAGCAGGACGTACCAGAGCGAGACGGTGCCCGCGGTCGGCACGACCAGCGCATTGCCGGCCAGGAACAGCCCGACGGTCGCGGCGACCGCGAGGGCGAGGAGCGCCGCACCAGCCGAGCGCGAGATGCGCGCCACCGCAGGGCCGCGCGAGGCGACGGCGAGCAGCAGGTACCCGCCGATGGTGAGCAGCGGGAACAGGACCCAGGCGACGAGCTGGGGCTGGGCCGGGCCGAGGCCGAAGGGTGCGGCGGTCAGGGCGAGCCCCGAGGCGAGGCCGAGGACGAGGAACACTGCGCCGGCGATCTGGGTCATGGCGGTGGGCCCGTGCGGTAACGCGCCCCTTATAGGGTCTCGCCCGCCTCGCGTCCACCGGCGCGCCGGCGCGCGGCGTGCGCGTTTCACGCTTGCGCATCGAAATTCCACCCCGCGCGGCCCGGTCCGGGCGATTCGCCGATAATCGCCGCGGCCCGCCGATGACCGACCCCGCCCCGCCGCCGCGCGCGCTGGCGCCGTTCTTCTCCAGCACGTTCTTCTGGAATCTCGCGCTCGGGATGTCGCACGTGCTCATCCCGCTCTACGCGTACCACCTCGGGTTCTCCGGCGTCGCGATCGGGACGCTCGTCTCCGCGCCGGTGGTCGCGCAGCTCGCGTTCAACCTCGTCGGCGGCGTGTGGACCGACCGCGTCGGCGGCAAGCGGCTCGCGCTCGTCTCCTCGGCGATGATCGCCCTCGGCGGCCTCGTGTACGCCTTCGCCTCCAGCTACGCGGTGCTGCTCTTCGCGCAGCTCTGCATCATCGTCTCGCGCTCGATCTACTGGCCGGCGACCTGGTCGATCGGCTCGCTCCTGCCGGGCGACCGGGGGAGCCAGATGGGGCGCCTCAACTCGATCACCAGCGCCGGCCAGATCGTGGGCTCGGTCGCGGCCGGCCTCGTGATCGTGCACCTCGGCTTTCGGGCGGGATTCGTCGCGCTCGCGGTCTTCGGCGGCGTGGTGGCGGGCGCCCTCATGGCCGCGTTCGCGGCGCCGGACCATCGCCCGCCCGCAACTGCGCAGCCGATCCTCGCGACCTATCGGACGCTCGCGCGGCGTCCCGCGATCTGGTTCGGGCTCGCCACGGCGTACCTCGCGGGGCTCCCCTTCTCGCTCAGCTTCTCGTTCTACCCGATCCTGCTCGTGGCGCAGGGCTTCACGAGCGACGAGGCGGGCTGGATGATCGCGCTGCGCGCGCTCGGCGCGGTGGGGGCCGGCGTGACCGCCGCGCGCTTCGTGCGCAAGGTCACCGCGCGCAGCATCCCGGTCGTGGCCGGGGCCGCCACCGCGCTCACCGTCGTCCTGATCGCGGTCTTCACGCACGCCGCGCCGATCAGCGCCTGCCTCTTCCTCGTCGGGCTCGCCTCGGGCGTGCTGACGCTCTACTTCCAGCTGCTCGCAGCCGAGATCTCGACGCTCGAGACGCGCGGGGCGACGCTCGCGATCGCCGGCCTGGGCTGGGGGCTGTCGCACCTCACCACCCCGATGATCCTGGGGGCGCTCGCCGACGGTTTCGGGATCCACGCCGCGTTTCGCGTGTTCGGCGCGCTCGCGCTCGTCCTGGCGCTCGGGCTGGCGCCGCTGCACGCGTGGGCGTTCCGCGGAGGGCATCCGCGCTGAAATCCGGCGCGCCGTGACGGCGTGCACGCGCGCGAGCGCGATCCCGGCCTAAAATCGCGCCGAAGGACCAAGGGGGAAGCGCGCATGCTCAAGTGGGCGGCCATCACGTTCGGCGTCGGGATGCTCATCATCTTCCTCGAGTGGAACATGGCGCGGAAGAGAAAGGGCGGCATCACGCCCACCGACCGGCGGCGCATGTTCGGCATCTTCTGGATCTCGATCGCGCTGGCGGCGTTCGTCGCCGGCATGATCTACGTCTCCGGCTGACGGCACGCGGTCGGCTGGCGCGGACGGCGTGCGTCTCGGCATCCTCGACCAGAGCCCGGTCATCAGCGGGCACACGCCCGCGCAGGCGGTCGCGGAGACGGTCGCGCTCGCCGCGCTCGCCGACCGGCTCGGCTTCTCCCGCTACTGGCTCGCCGAGCACCACGCGATCGCGGCGCTCGCCGACCCCTGCCCCGAGATCCTCCTCGCGCGCGTCGCCGCCGCCACCGAGCGCATCCGCGTGGGAACGGGCGGCGTGCTGCTCCCCTACTACAGCCCGCTCAAGGTCGCGGAGGTCTTCCGCATGCTCGAGGCGCTCTTCCCGGGGCGCATCGACCTCGGCATCGGGCGCGCGCCCGGCGGCGATCAGCTCACCGCCCAGGCCGTCTCGCGGGGGCACTACACGTTTGCCGAGGACTTCCCGCAGCAGGTGCGCGACCTGGTCGGGTTTCTCGACGCGCGGCTGCCTGCGGACCACCCGTTCGCGCGCGTCAGGGCGATGCCGGCGGGCGACACCGCACCCGAGATCTGGCTGCTCGGCTCGTCGGACTACAGCGGCGGGCTGGCGGCGCTGCTCGGCCTGCGGTTCGCGTTCGCGCACTTCATCAGCGCGCAGGGCGGCGACGCGGTGATGCAGACCTACAAGTCGGAGTTCCTGCGCTCGGCGCGCGAGGACGCGCCGCACACCCTGCTCTGCGTGTTCGCGATCTGTGCCGAGAGCGGCGCGGAGGCCGAGCGGCTCGCAAAGTCGATCGACCTGCGGCGCCTGCACATGGCGCTCGGCGTCGACGCGCCGGTGCCGACCCTGGCGGAGGCCGCGGCGCGCGCCTACACCGAGCGCGAGGCCGCGTACATCCGCTCGCAGCGCGCGCGGGTGGTGCTGGGCGATCCGGCGACCGTGCGCGCGCGCCTGCTCGCGCTCGCCGAACAGTATGTCGCCGACGAGCTCATGATCCTCACCATCACCGGTGACTATCCAAGCCGCCGCCGCTCCTACGAGCTGATCGCGGACGCCTTCGGGCTCGGGCGCTGAGCGCCGGGTCTAGCCGCACTGCCCGACCGGGCCCTTCGGGGCGGCCGCCGGCTGCGCGAGGCCGCGCAGCCGCGCCGCCATCCGCCGCAGGTACTCGTGGACGGCCGCCGAGCGCAGGCGGCGCGCGGCCGCGATGCTGCGTTCGAGCTCTTCCGCGGTGGGGACGGGCTGGCCGTCGAGGCCGCGCAACGCATGATCTTCACGCATGATCGTTTCTCCTGGAGGTGGCTTTACCGTAGCGCGCACTCTAGGCGCGTTTTCAGCGCGGGGAAAACGAGATTTCGGCACTTTATGGATGCACGCAATGCATCCATCACCAGCCCAGGGCATACCCGGCCGGGGCGAACCGTCGCCTCCGTCCTCGACCTCGGCGAGCGAGCGCCGCGGCCCGCGCGCCGTTCACTCCCCGCGCAGCGCCGCGAGGGGATCGAGCAGCGCCGCGCGCCGCGCCGGCAGCACGCCCGCGGCGAGGCCGACCGCGACCGCGAGGCACTCCGCGAGCACCGCGTAGAACCACGGCGTGTGCACCGGCAGCGCGGGCAGCGCGACCTTGAGCATCCCCGCGACCCCGAGCCCCAGCGCGAGCCCGGCCGCCCCGCCGATCGCTGCGAGCGCCGCCGCCTCGCCGAGGAAGAGCGCGAGGATCGCGCGCCGCGTAGCGCCGATCGCGCGCAGCAGACCGATCTCGCCCGTGCGCTCCGCCACAGCGATGGTGAGGATGGTGAGGATGCCGATGCCGCCCACCAGGAGCGAGATTGCCCCGATCGCCGCCACCGCGAACGTGATGGCGTTCAGCACCGTGTCGAAGACCTCCAGCATCTTCTGCTGCGGGGTCACGGTGAAGTCCTCCCCGCCGTGCCGCGCGACGAGGATGCGCTTGATGTCCGCCTCCACCTCGGCGAGCGGCGCGGTCGGCTCGTAGAGGACGTGGATCTCCATCAGGCCGTCGCGGTTGAACATGTCGAGCGCGCGCGCCACCGGGATGAACACCGTGTCGTCGA
>CAZIXQ010000178.1:0-8213 GCA_964543155.1 uncultured Enterobacteriaceae bacterium | reverse complement strand
GAACTGGACGCCGCAGGCGCCGGCGCAACCGCGCGCCCCGGCCGACCGCGCGCGCCTGCCGGTCGCGGTCGAGATCGAGCGGACCACGATCCGGTCGATTGCGCTCGAGTATCACGACGTCCGCAGCGGGGCGCGCCACCTCGTCGACCTCGACGAGCTCGTCGGCGTCGGGAGCTGGACCGCGCCGGTGGCGATCAGCATGCGCGGCCGCGTCGCGCGCAAGTTCCCCTACCTGATCACCATCGAGGGCGGCTCGGCGCGCCTGCTCGCGGAGCAGGGGGCGACCTGGCCGTTCACGCTCGACTTCGAGTTCCTCGGCACGCGGCTGCACGCCGCCGGCACGGTGGCCGCCGAGGCGCGCGAGGCGCGGTTCGATTTCGGCGCCGGCACGGAGAACCTCGAGCAGGTCGAGCAGTTCACCGAGACGGCGCTGCCGAAGTTCGGCGTCGCGGCGCTGTCCGGGCGCGGCATCGTGCGTCCCGATGCGGTGGCGCTCGAGGACCTGCGCGGGGTCTTCGGCGCCGCGGAGGTCACCGGCAGGCTGGGGATCGCGTTCGGCGGCGCTCGGCCGCGCGCCACCGGCGAGCTTGCGATGGCCGAGCTCGACCTGCGTCCGTTCCTGCGCGAGGGCGCCGCCCGCACCGGGCGGCCGCTCGCCTACGACGACCTCGCGAATGACACGCTGCCGCTGCGCGACCTCGTGCCGATCGACCTCGCGCTCGTCCTGCGCGTCGACCGCTGGGTCGGCCTCGCGGGCGACGTGCGCGCGGCGACGCTCCAGCTGACCGCCGACGAGCGCGGGGTGCGCGCGCCGCTCGCGGTGACGGTCGCGGAGGTGCCGCTCGCCGGCCGCGTCGAGCTCGAGACCGCCGGCGCGACGCCGAGCCTCGTCGTGGAGCTGGGCGCCCGCCGCTCGCCGCTCGGCAATCTCGTCGGCCAGTTCGCCGGGATCGAGGGGGTGCAGGGCGCGCTGGATCGCATCGACGTGCGCGTCGACGGCCGCGGCGAGACGCTCGGCGCGCTGGTCCGCGATCTCGGCGTGCGGCTCGACGCGGCGGGGGCGCGCCTGAGCTACGGCAACTTCGCCGACGGGCGCCCGGTCGGTTTCACCCTCGATGCGCTCGCGCTCGCGGCCGCGCGCGGGCAGCCGCTTCGGGGAACGGCGCGCGGCACGCTGCTCGGGGAGCGCGCGACGTTCGCGCTGCGCGCCGGGAACCTCGCGCAGATGCTGCGCGCGGGCGCCGCGCCGATCGGGCTCGACGTCACCACCGCAGGGGCCAAGGCGCGCCTGGAAGGCACGCTCGCCGGCGCCGGGCGCGCCACGTCGCTCGCCTTCCGCCTCGATGCGGCGCGCGCGGGCGACCTCGCGCGCTGGCTCGGCGTGGCGCCGCAGTCGAAGCTGCCGCTCGCGATCGCCGGCGGGCTGCGGCTGGAGCGCGACGCGTGGCGCCTCGAGGAGACCACGCTCCGGCTCGGCCGCAGCACGCTGATCGTGGACATGCACGGCAGCGTCGTCGGCGGCCGGCCGATCACGGTGGCCGCGGTGCGCAGCCCGCTCATCGACCTGCCGGAGCTGGAGACGCTCCGCCCCCCGCCTTCGGGCCCGAGCGCCGCCCCGCGCAGGACGTCGCTCGACGTCCCGATCCTCCCGTACGGCATCGACATCGCGGACGCGGACATCGGGCTCGGCCTCGAGCGCGTGATCCTCGGCCGCGCGGAGCTGGTGGACTTCGGCTTCGGCGCGCGCGTCCGCGAAGGCCGGCTGCCCCCGTCGCCGTTCGCGGCGCGCCTCGCCGGCGTGCCGTTCGAGGGGCTGCTCGGCATCGACCTGCGCGGCGCGGTGCCGGAGGTGACCGCTTCCATGTCCACCGGCGCGGTGGACCTCGGCGCGCTGCTGCGCGCGCTCGGTGCGGCCGAGGACCTGGAGGCGCGCGCCGAGGCGCTGCAGGTGGAGCTCGCCGGCCGCGGCGCGCGCCTGAGCGATCTCGTCCAGCGCTCGTCGTTCGAGGCGCGGGTGAAGGGCGGCAGCCTCACCCTGCGCGGGCCCGAGCGCACGGTCGCGGCCCGGGTCGGCGTGCGGGAGGGCGTCGTCGGCGCGGCGCCCGGCCAGCCCATCGAAGCGCGCGTCGATGGCACGCTCAACGACGCGCCGGTCGAGATCCGGGTCGCGAGCGGGACGCTCGCCGATTTCGCGCGCGACGCGAGCAGGGCGCCGTTCACCGCCGAGGCGCGCGCCGCGGGGGCGACGCTCAGGCTCGAGGGCGAGGCGGCGCTGCCGCTCGGGCGCGGCGGCAACCTCACGCTCGATCTCCGCGGCGAGCGGCTCGACTCGCTCAACGCGCTCGCGCGCGCCGAGCTGCCGCCCTGGGGACCCTGGTCGCTGCGCGGACCGATCGCGATGACGCCGACCGGCTACGAGGTGCGGCGGCTCGCGCTGCGCGTCGGCGAAAGCCGGCTGAACGGGCGGGGCACGCTCGACGTGACCGGCGTGCGGCCGCGGCTCGACCTGCGCGTCACCGCGCCGCACATCCAGCTCGACGATTTCGCGCTGCCCCGGCGCGCGGACGCTGCCCCCGAGGGGCAGACCGTCCCGGAGGCGCTGCGGGCCCAGGCGAGCGGGGCGGCGGCGCAGACGCAGCGGATCCTCAGCGCGGGGTTTCTGCGGCGGTTCGACGCGTA
This sequence comes from uncultured Enterobacteriaceae bacterium, assembly GCA_964543155.1. Lineage (GTDB taxonomy): Bacteria > Pseudomonadota > Gammaproteobacteria > Burkholderiales > SG8-39 > JAGVSZ01. The sequence continues at coordinate 5,534 of CAZIXQ010000178.1, read as the reverse complement.
CGTCGACGTCGAGGTGCGGCAGGTGCTCTCCGGCCGCGACCGGCTGGCCGACGGGACCCTGCGCGTGCAGCTCATCGACGGGCGGGCGTATCTCGGGCCGGCGGAAGTCAACCTCCCCGGGGGGACCGCGAAGCTGTCGCTCGCCTACGACGCGAACGACGGCGCGGTCACGTTCGCCGCGGGTGCCTATGTCGAGCGCTTCGAGTACGGCATCCTCGCGCGCCGCCAGCGCCCCGACGCCGGGATCGAGGGCCTGTTCAGCCTCAACCTCGAGCTCGCCAGCAAGGCGCCGTCGCTCAACGCGGTGATGGCGTCGGCCGACGGCCGGATCGACCTCGCCGTGTGGCCGCGGAACCAGGGCGCGGGCCAGATCGACCTCTGGGTGGTCAACCTCTTTCGCGAGCTGCTCCCGGTGCTCGACCGCGGCCGGGTCTCGGTCGTGAACTGCGCAGTGGGGCGCTTCGACCTCGCCGGGGGCCGGCTCACGCGCGACGCGCTGCTGATCGACACGAGCCGCATGCGGGTGCTCGGCGCGGGCGGGATCGACTTCGCCACCGAGGCGATCGACTTCCGCTTCCAGCCGCGCGCGAAGGGGCTGCAGCTCTTCAGCCTCGAGACGCCGGTGCGCGTGACCGGCACGCTCACCGATTTCAGCATCAACGTCAGCCCGGGCGACGTGCTGGCGACCATCGCGCGCTTCTTCGGCTCGGTGGTCATCGTCCCGCTCGAGACGCTCTTCCGCGGCCCGCTGCCGCGCGACGGGCGGGACGTCTGCGAGGACCCGCTGCGCGCGGTGGGGAGTCCGCGGCGCTAGAACGAACCGAACGTTCCGCCGAGGACGATCACCGCGACGAGCCCCAGGATCGCGCCCACGATTCCGACCATCACGATGTCGAAATAGCTCTTGCCGTGGGTCGAGCCGCAGACGGCGAGCAGCGTCACGACCGCGCCGTTGTGCGGCAGGCTGTCGAGCGTGCCGGCGCCGATCACCGCGACCCGGTGCAGCAGCGCCGGATCGATGCCCTGCTCGGCGGCGAGCTGGAGGTAGGTGGGCCCGAGCGCGTCGAGCGCGATCGTGAGGCCGCCGGAGGCCGAGCCGGTCAGGGCGGCGAGAATGTTGGTGGCGATCGCGAGCGACACGAGCGGCCCGCCCTCGATGCCGAGGACCCACGCGCGCACCAGCTCGAACGCGGGCATCGCGGCCACGACCGCGCCGAACCCGACCAGGCTCGCCACGCTGAGCACCGGCAGCACGGACGCGTTCGCCCCGGCGTCCACGGTCGCGCGCAGGGCGGGCAGGCGGCGGCGATTCAATGCGATCAGCACCACGATCGCCGCGAGCAGCGCCACGATCACCGACCAGACGCCGCTCACGGCGGCGAGCTGCATGCCGCCCCAGCGCGCCTCGGCGAGAAACCCGGTGTCGATCCGCGGCAGCACCCACATCGACATCAGCAGGTTGACGACGATGACCACGACGAGCGGGGCCGCCGCGAGGAGCGGGCCCGGGGGGGCGTCGCCGTGGTGGCCGTGCTTCACCTCCGCGGGGTCGAACGACCCCGAGGTGGTGGCGCGCTCGCGCACCAGGGGATCGTCCGCGGCCGCGCTGGCGGCGGCGATGCTCCCGCCGTAGCCCTCGCCCGCGCGTCGCGCCGCAGCCTCGGCGCGCGCGAGCCACCACAGGCCGAAGCCGAGCATCACCGCGGCGGCGATGATGCCGAGCCCCGGCGCGGCGAACGGCGTCGTGCCGAAGAACGGCATCGGGATCGCGTTCTGGATCGCGGGCGTGCCGGGCAGCGCCGACATCGTGAAGGTCGAGGTGCCGAGCGCGATCGCGGCCGGCGCGAGCCGGTTCGGGATGTTCGCGGCCTTGAAGAGCGCCTGCGCCATCGGGGCGATCACGAAGAACGCCACGAAGAGGCTCACGCCGCCGTAGGTCACGAGCGCGCCGGCGAGCACGACCGCGAGCATCGCGCGGCGCGGGCCGAGCCGCTCGGTCATCCAGCGCGCGATCGCGCTCACCGACCCCGAGTCGTCCATCAGCTTCCCGAAGACCGCGCCGAGCAGGAAGAGCGGGAAGAACGATGCGAGGAACCCGGCCGCCGAGCCCATGAACGTCTGCGTCCAGTGCGCGAGCAGCGGCTCGCCGGCGGCGGCCGCGGCGACGAGCGCCCCGGCCGGCGCGAGCACGAGCACGCTCCAGCCTCGGAACGAGAGCCAGACGAGCAGGGCGAGACCGAGCAGGATGCCGAGGAGTCCCATCGCTAGCCGCCCGCCGCAACAGGAACGGCGCGAGCGCCCGCGGCTCTTCCGCGGGGCGCACGCGCGCCCCATGCCTTCGATCGGGCGGGCGCCCGATCCAGTGACGCGGATCCGCGAAGCTGCGTACGCACGTCCTTCGGCACCTTCCTAAAAGCCCTCGATCAGCTCGTCGAGGTCGAAGGTCGAGCGCACCCCGACGTCGGCGCCGTGCGCCTCGAGGAAGGCCTCGGCCGCGCGCCGACCCTCGTCGCGCAGCATGCACAGGAAGGCCCACTCGGCGAGGAGCTTCGACGAGGAGGAGAGGTCGGTCATCATCGCGCTCGAGATGCGATGGATGCGCATCTGCGACCAGACGCGGCCTTCGCCGCTGCCGGGATCGGCGACGCGGCGCAGGAGCGCCGCCATGCGCAGCTCCTTCATGAGCGGGGAATTGAACGCCACCTCGTTGAGACGGTTGTGGATCTCGGCCGCGGTGCGCGGGATGCCCGGCCGCTCGATCGGGTTGATCTGCACCAGGATCGTGTCCTGCGAGTCGCACTCGCGCACGAGCGGCGTGATCGTCGGGTTGCCGGTGTAGCCGCCGTCCCAGTAGGCCTCGCCGTCGATCTCGACCGCCTGGAAGAGCGTCGGGAGGCACGCCGAGGCGAGCAGCGCGTCGGCGGAGAGGTCGCCGTTCCTGAAGATGCGGCCGCGGCCGGTGCGCACGTTCGTCGCGGTGACGAAGAGGCGGATCGGCGCGGCGTTGAGCCGGCCGAAGTCCACCGATTCCTCCAGGATCCGGCGCAGCGGGTTGGCGCCCTGGAGGCTGTAGTCGTAGGGCGAGAGCACGCGCGTGGCGAGGTCGCTCAGGACGAACAGCGGCGAGTAGTCGAGCGTCCAGCGCCCGGTCAGGATCTCGAGCGGCCCGCGCTGGAACGGGCTCAGCAGCGCGGCGTTCGACACCCGCCGCCAGAAGGCCTCGAGCGCCGCTTTGCCGCCCTCGCGGCCGCCTTCGAGGAGGCCGTGGGCCAGCACCGCCGCGTTCATCGCGCCGGCCGAGGTGCCGGAGATGCCGTCGAGCCGCCCCCAGGGCACCTCCAGCAGGCGATCGAGCACGCCCCAGGTGAACGCGCCGTGCGCGCCGCCGCCCTGCAGCGCGAGGTCGATGAGGACCGGCTCGCGCATGGCGTCGCTCATCGCTGCGCTCCGCCGGCGGCTGCGCCGCGCACCGATGCAATGCGCGCGTGCGCGCCGTCGAGAACGCTCATGTCAGGGATCCGCCACGCTTGCGAAGGATGGGGAGGATACCGCAATGCAGCAATCGTCGGGCCGGCGCCGCCCCGGGCAGGTCTTATCGCATAATCGGGTCGCAGGTTTCGCAATGGCTCGAGGGCAGGGAATGCATCGACTTCGTCGGAGACTCGTCACGTTCGCCGCGGCGGCCTGCGCGGCAGGCGCGGCCATGACCGCCGGCGCGCAGACCGAGGAGGGCGGGCTCTATATCGCGGGCGCGGGATTCAGCTTCGCGCAGGCCGCCGCGCACGCGCTCGGGATGAACCCCGTCGGCCAGCGCTTCTTCCTGCTCTCGCTGCCGCCGGAAACGCGCGCGCTCGAGACTTCCGCGACCGGGCCGGTGGCCGCGGTCCGCGACCGCGTGATCGCCGCCGGCGCGACGCTGTACGTCTGCCAGCGCGACATCGACAGCGGCAAGGTCAATCCCGGCGCGCTCGTGCCGGGCGTGATCGCGGTGCGCGGCTGGCCGCCCCCCGGCAGCACCGCCTTGCCGGCCGACGCACGCTACTTTCCGGGCGAGAACCCGGGCGCCTTGCCGGCCTCGAACGAGGCGCTGCGCCGGCTGCGCGCGACCTGCTCGGACTGACGCCGGCGCGCGTCAGCGCGGGCCCGGCGCGGGGCAGCCCGTGCAGCCGCTGACGTTCGCGCCCCGGAACGACGCCTTCTCCAGCTTGGCGCCGGTCAGGTTCGCGCCGGTCAGGTTCGCCTTCTCGAACCGCGCCCCGCGCAGGTCGGCGCCGGTGAGATCGGCGCCGCGCAGGTCGGCGCCGGTGAGGTCGGCGCGCTCGAGATTGGCCCCGCTCAGCTTCGCCGATCCCAATCCGGCGTAGCGCAGGCTCGTTCCGCTCAGGTTCGTGCCCTTCAGATCGGCGTCGCCGAGCCGGGCGCTCTGCAGGTCCGCTCCGCTGGCGCTCGCGCCGGTGAGCGTGGCCGCGCCCAGGTCTGCCCCCTGCAGGCTGGCGCGATCGAGCGAAGCCTTCGCCAGGTTCGTGCGCTGAAGGTTCGTCTGCCGCAATCGCGCACGGTCGAGCCGCGCCCCGGAGAGGTCCGCGCCGCTCAGGTTCGCGCGCGAGAGGTCCGATCGCGACAGGTCCGCCTGCGCGAGGCTCGCTCCGCGCAGGTTCGCCCCGACGCACTGGGCACCCGCCCGGATCGGGCACCGGTCGATCGTCTGCTGCGCGGCGAGCGGCACGGCGCACAGGCCGAGGAGGGTGGCAAACAGGATGCGCATGTGGGACCTCCGAGTGGAATGGTTCGGGTGCGAAGCGGACTTCGAAACAGCCGAGTCACGGCGCGCGCGATGGTGCAATGCCCTGCTCGATGCGTCCGAGCATGTAGGGGAAGAACGGGTTCGACGAGGCGCGCACCAGCGAGTCGAGCGACACGATCAGCAGGCCGACCTCGCCGCGCGCGGTGATCGTGCCGAGGTTCACGCCGAAGTCCTCGTCCGTGCCCGGCTCCATGCCGTACAGCGCGTCGCTCACCGGGAACGGGATCGCGACGTGCGAGAGCGAGAAGAGCTCGTCCGGGTAGGCGAGCGCGAGCGTGCGCACCTGCTCGCTCGTCGCGCCGGCTTCGGTGACGCGCTCGAAGACCTCGCGCGCGCCGGCGCCGGCGTTGCTGATGAGCGTCGTCCGGTACGCCCGCGGCGGATCGGGCAGCAGGCGATCGAGCAGCCGCTCGTGCGTCGAACGCAGGAGCGGGCTGAGCTTCGCATTGCGATTGACGTCGAAGAGCACGAGCTCGCTGCCGTTCGCGGGGAGGTTGGCGTAGAGCGCGGTGACGATCGCGCGCGTGCTGACGGTGAAGTCCACCACGGACTGGAAGGTGAGGATCGGCGGCAGCGCCTTCAGCCGGCCGTCGCGCGCGGCGTCGGCGATCTCCTCCTGCAGCACGCGCGTCACGAGCGAGGACTGCCGCGCGCCGTTGATCGGGAACGAGTTGTACTTGAACGGGTTGAACTCGGGCACCACGCTCAGCCACGCGGCGTTGGCGAACGC
>CAZIXQ010000177.1:0-8219 GCA_964543155.1 uncultured Enterobacteriaceae bacterium | reverse complement strand
GACCGACCTTCAGGCATGGAGGAATCACCTCGCACCGCTGAGGGCGGGGGAGGCGGGATGCCTCGTCCTGCTCAACAAGGTCGATACGCTCTGGGACGGCCTCAGAAGCGACGACGAGATCTACGAGCACGTGTGCCGCCTCGTCGGGGAAGTGAGCGAAGTGCTGAGCATCGACTCGCGCCGCGTGCTGCCGATCTCGGCGCAGAAGGGGCTCGTCGCGAACATAACGGGTGACGCCAATCTGCTGGCGCGCAGCGGGCTCGGCGCGCTCGAACAGGCGCTCGTCTCGGAATTGATCCCCGCCCGACACAAGATCGTCCGCGACGCGGTGCGACGCGAATTCGATGCGCTGGCCACCGAAGCGGTGAGCACGCTCAACAAGCGCCTGCAGCTGGTGCGCGCACAGCTCGACCAGCTGCGCGCGGCGAAGGACGAGGGGCGGGCGGCCGGGCTGCGCGCGTTCGCTCAGGCGCGCCGCGACAAGGACGAGCTGACGGCGAACCTCGCGCACTTTCGGCAGGTGAGGCAGTACTTCTCCGAGTACTCGAACAAGCTCTCGGCCTATCTCGGTCCGGACGCGGTGTACGCCGAGGAGAAGCGCACCCTGGCGGCGATGACGCAGAGCTATTTCACGGTTGGCCTGCGCGACGCGATGGCCAACTACTTCGACGTGGTCGAGTCGCGCATGATGACGGCGAGTCAGGTCGTCGACGAATTGCACGCCTACATGGAGCGCATCTACTTCAAGTACGAGCAGGAGTACCAGCTCCGGGTCGGGTTCCCGCGACCGCTTTCCCTGGTGCACTGGACGCGGGAGCTGCGGAGCGTGTCGCGCATGTATCAGCGGCACTTCGATACGCTGGCCACCATGGTCGTCAACGAGCAGATCACGCTGACCAGGAAGTTCTTCCGGACGCTCGCGGCGAAGGTGCGCAAGATCTATTCGCTCGCCAACTACGAGTCCACCAACTGGCTGCGGGCGCTGATCACCCCGATCGAGCGGCAGGTCAAGGAGCGACAGTCGGCGCTGCTCGCCCGGCTCTACGACGTGAAGCAGATGCTGGGGTCGTCGGACGCGATCGAAGCGCGGGTGGACGAGCTGGAGGCGGTCGAGCGGAGGCTCGATCACGACATCATGCTTGCGCAAGGGGCCGCGATGCGGCTCGAAGAGGCGCTCGAGGGAACGCACGACCAGCTTCCCGAGGCGGCCTGAGGCCGGCGCCTAGCCCTCCGCCCATCCTTTCGCACGCTCGACCGCGCGCGCCCACCCCGCGAGGCGCGCGCGCGCCTCGTCGCGCGACATGCCGGGCGCGAAGACGCGCTCGCGCCGCCACTGCGCCGCGATCGCGTCGCGGCCCGGCCAGACGCCGACCGCGAGCCCGGCGAGATAGGCCGCGCCGAGCGCGGTCGTCTCGGGCACGCGCGGGCGCACGACCGGGACGCCGAGGAGGTCCGCCTGGAACTGCATGAGGAGCGCGTTCGCGGTCGCGCCGCCGTCGACGCGCAGCTCGGCGAGCCGCACGCCCGCGTCGCGCTCCATCGCCGCGAGCACCTCGGCCGACTGGAACGCGATCGACTCGAGCGCGGCGCGCGCGAGGTGCGCGGCGGTGGTGCCGCGCGTGATGCCGAGCATCGCCCCGCGCGCGTACGCGTCCCAGTGCGGCGCCCCGAGTCCGGCGAACGCGGGCACGAGGTAGACGCCGCCCGAGTCCGCCACCGAGCGCGCGAGCGGCTCGATCTCGGCGGCCGACGCGATCACCTTCAGGCCGTCGCGCAGCCACTGCACCACCGCGCCGGCGATGAACACGCTGCCTTCGAGCGCGTACTCGGCCGCGCCGCCGGATGCGGCGGCGGTCGTCACCAGTCCCTCGCCCGACCGGACGCGCACGCTGCCGGTGTGCAGCAGCATGAAGCAGCCGGTGCCGTAGGTGTTCTTGGCCATGCCGGGGCCGTGGCAGCCCTGGCCGAAGAGGGCGGCCTGCTGGTCGCCGGCGAGGCCCGCGATCGGGATCGGCGCGCCGAGCAGGCCCGGGGCGGATTCGCCGAGCACGCCGCTCGACGGGCGCACTTCCGGCAGCACCTCGCGCGGGACGCGGAAGAGCGCGAGGAGCTCGTCGTCCCAGCGCCCGTGCTCGATGTCGAAGAGCAGCGTGCGGGAGGCGTTGGACACGTCGGTGACGTGCAGGCGGCCGCCGGTGAGCTTCCACGCGAGCCACGCGTCGATCGTGCCGAAGGCGAGCTCGCCGCGCGCGGCGCGCGCGCGGGCGCCCGGGATCGCGTCGAGGAGCCACGCCAGCTTCGTCGCCGAGAAATACGGGTCGATCACGAGCCCGGTCTTCGCGCGTACCCAGTCCGAAGCGCCGTCCGCCTTCAGCCGGTCGCACGCCTCCGCGGTGCGCCGGTCCTGCCACACGACGGCGTTGGCGAGCGGGGCGCCGGTCGCGCGTTCCCACAGCACCGTGGTCTCGCGCTGGTTGGTGATCCCGATCGCCGCCACGTCCCGCGGCGCGACGCGGGCGTTCGCGAGCGCTTCCTGCGCGACCTGGAGCTGCGAGCGCCAGATCTCTTCCGGGTCGTGCTCGACCCAGCCCGGGTGCGGGAAGAGCTGACGGAACTCGCGCTGCGCCAGCCCGCGCACCGCCCCCGACTCGTCGAAGACGATGGCGCGCGAGCTGGTGGTGCCTTGATCGAGGGCGAGGACGGCTTTCATGCGCGCACGGGCAAGCAGAAGGTCGTAAGGGTACGGCATCGGGCGGCGGCGGCGCGTTCGCTGCTAGAATCGCCGCACCGCAACATCGCCGGTCCGCTTCCGATGCCGCTGCCCGTCCCGACCGTCGCGCGCTCGCTCACGCACACCCGCCGGCTCCGCTTCGAGGCCTACAAGCGCGCCGACGGCCTGTGGGACATCGAGGCGCACCTCACCGACGTCAAGCCCTTCGACTACCGGCTCTCGAGCGGGCTGCGCCCGGCCGGCACGCCGGTGCACGACATGTGGATCCGGCTCACGATCACGCTCGACCTCGACATCGTCGACGCGCTCGCGCTCACCGAGGCGATGCCCTACGCCCCGCACTGCGCGGAGGCGACGCCCGACTACCGCAAGCTCGTCGGGCTGAACCTCGGCCGCAGCTTCCGCAAGGCGGTGCAGCACCTTTTCCACGACGTCGCCGGGTGCCGCCACATCAACGAGGCGCTGTGGCAGTTCCCGACCGCTGCCATCCAGGCGATGGCCGGCGAGAAGGTCGACAACCAGGACGACGGGCGAAAGCCGTTTCAGCTCGATCGCTGCCGCGCGCTCGACACGCGCGGCGAGGCGGTGCGGGAGTTCTATCCGAAATGGCATCGCGTGGCGAAGACCGGCACGGAATAGATCGCACCCGCGGTTGAGCGGGATCAATGCGGGGCGCGCGTCGTGCGCGCGAGACTCCCGCCCCACACGGAGGAGGCTCGATGAAGATCCACGAGTATCAGGCGAAGGAAGTGCTGCGCAAGTTCGGCGTGCCGACGCCACGCTCGGTCGCGTGCTTCTCGGTCGACGAGGCGGTGCAGGCGGCGCAATCCCTCGGCGGCCAGGTCTGGGTGGTCAAGGCGCAGATCCACGCCGGCGGCCGCGGCAAGGGCGGCGGCGTGAAGCTCGCGAAATCGGTCGACGAGGTGAGGGCGCTCGCCGGCCAGATCCTCGGCATGCAGCTCGTCACGCACCAGACCGGCCCGCAGGGCCAGAAGGTCCGCCGCCTGCTGATCGAGGAGGGCGCCGACATCAAGAAGGAGCTCTACGTCGGCATCGTCGTCGATCGCCAGACGCAGCGCGTGTGCCTCATGGCCTCCAGCGAAGGCGGCATGGACATCGAGGAGGTCGCCGCCACCCACCCGGAGAAGATCCAGCGCGTGTTCGTCGATCCGGCGACCGGGTTGAAGGACGCCGAGGCCGACGACGTGGCGCGCAAGATCGGTGTGCCCGAGGCGGGCGTGGTCCAGGCGCGCGGCGTGCTGCAGGGCCTCTATCGCGCGTTCTGGGAGTCGGACGCGTCGCTCGCCGAGATCAACCCGATGATCCTCACCGGCGAAGGCAGGGTCGTGGCCCTCGACGCGAAGATGAACTTCGACGACAACGCGCTCTTCCGCCACCCCGAGATCGTGGCGATGCGCGACCTCGACGAGGAGGACCCGGCCGAGGTGGAGGCGTCCAAGCACGACCTCAACTACATCCAGCTCGACGGCAACATCGGGTGCCTCGTGAACGGCGCCGGCCTCGCGATGGCGACGATGGACGTGATCAAGCTCTACGGCGACAGCCCGGCCAACTTCCTCGATGTCGGCGGCGGCGCCACCACCGAAAAGGTGACCGAGGCGTTCAAGATCATGCTGCGCAACCCCGGGCTGAAGGCGATCCTGGTCAACATCTTCGGCGGCATCATGAAATGCGACGTGATCGCCACCGCGCTGGTGGAGGCGGCGAAGGTGGTGAGCCTGCGCGTGCCGCTGGTCGTGCGCCTCGAGGGCACCAACGTCGAGCTCGGGAAGAAAATCCTCGCCGACTCGGGCTTGCCGATCATCTCGGCCGCGAACATGGCGGACGCCGCTGAGAAAGTGGTCGCCGCCGCCAGGGGGAAGCGCTAGTCATGTCGATCCTGATCAACAAGAACTCGCGCGTGGTGACGCAGGGCATCACCGGCAAGACCGGCCAGTTCCACACCCGCATGAGCCGCGACTACGCGAGCGGGAAGGCGTGCTACGTCGCCGGCGTCAATCCCAAGAAGGCCGGCGAGGACTTCGAGGGCATCCCGATCTTCGCGAGCGTGAAGGAGGCCAAGGCGAAGGCCGGGGTGAACGTCTCGGTGATCTACGTCCCGCCGCCCGGCGCGGCGGCCGCGATCTGGGAGGCTTGCGAAGCCGATCTCGACCTGGTGATCTGCATCACCGAGGGGATCCCGGTGCGCGACATGATCGAGGTGCGCGACCGGATGCGGAAGCAGAACAGGAAGACGCTGCTCGTCGGCCCGAACTGCCCGGGCGTGATCACGCCCGACGAGATCAAGATCGGCATCATGCCCGGCCACATCCACAAGAAGGGGCGCATCGGCGTCGTCTCGCGCTCGGGGACGCTGACCTACGAGGCGGTCGGCCAGCTGAGCGCGCTCGGCCTCGGGCAGTCCACCGCGGTCGGCATCGGCGGCGACCCGGTCAACGGCCTGAAGCACGTCGACGTGCTGCGGCTCTTCAACGACGACCCCGACACCGACGCGGTGATCATGATCGGCGAGATCGGCGGCTCCGACGAGGAGACCGCGGCGCGCTGGGTGAAGGACAACATGCGCAAGCCGGTGGTCGGATTCATCGCCGGCGTCACCGCGCCGCCGGGCAAGCGCATGGGGCACGCGGGCGCGATCATCTCGGGGGGCAAGGGCACCGCGCAGGAGAAGCTGGCGGTGATGGAGGCGTGCGGCATCAAGGTGACGAAGAATCCCGCGGAGATGGGCAAGCTCCTCAAGTCCGTGCTGAAGTGAGCGCTTCGCCGCGCCGCCGATTTCTCGCTTCCGCGGGCGCGCTCGCCCTCTCCGCTTGCGCGGGTCCGGGCGGGTTCGACCCGTTCGCGCCCAAGCGCGAGAGCGGCTACGTGGACGTCGACGGCGGGCGGCTCTACTACGAGACCGCCGGCAGCGGGGCGCCGGTCGTCTTCCTGCACGCCTTCGCGCTCGACACCCGCATGTGGGACGACCAGTACGAGGGGCTCGCGCGCGAGTTCCGGGTCATCCGCTACGACCTGCGCGGCTTCGGTCGGTCGACCGTGCCGCAGCCCGGACGGGCGTACACGCACGTAGGCGACCTCGCGACGCTCCTCGACAAGCTCGACGCGCACCGGCCGCACCTCGTCGGGGCGTCGATGGGCGGGCGCTGCGCGCTCGACTTCGCGGTCGCGCAGCCCGATGCGCCGCGCTCGGTGGTCGTGATCAACACCGTGATCGGGGGCTGGCCGTGGTCGCGCGAGTGGCTGACCGCCTACTCGCCGGTGCTGCAGGCGGGCCGGCGCGGGGACATCGCGGCGGCCAAGGCCGCGTGGCTCGCTCTGCCGCTCTTCGCTTCACTGCGCGCCAACGCGCCGCTCGACGCCCGCTTCACCCGCATGGTCGAGGCCTATTCGGGCTGGCATTTCGTGAACGCCGACCCGGAGCGGCGCCTCGCGCCGCCGGCGCTCGAGCAGCTCGGGAAGATCCGCGCCCCGACGCTCGCGATGATCGGCGACCAGGACCTCCCCGAGTTCCAGCGCATGGCCGAGCGCGTCGAGAGCCAGGTGGCGAACGCGCGCCGCCTGGGCGTGCCGGCGGCCGGCCACTTGCCCAGCATGGAATCGCCGGAGCTCGTGACCAAGGCGCTGCGCGCCTTTTTCGCGCGCGCGTAGCGCGCCGCGCGCCCCGCGGCGCAGCATCGGGTGCGTTTTCCCGCTTGACCGTCGTCAATGGCGCGCCGCGTTGGCGCGCGGGATACTCGGCCGAGCGTCAACGAGCGGGGACGGACGAATGAACGATCGAGCGGGGGCCGCGGTGCGCAAGAAGGTGCGCGCGACCCTGAAGGGCCGCCAGCCGGACCCGCAGGCCCGCGCGGAAGTGCGCGCGCTCCTCGGGGACGCGCCGCTGCGGCGCGATCTCCTGATCGAGTTTCTGCACCGCATCCAGGACCGCCACGGCGCGCTCGCCGACCGCCACCTCGTCGCGCTCGCGGCGGAGCTGCGGCTCGCGCCGACCGAGGTCTACGAGGTCGCGACCTTCTACCACCACTTCGACGTCGTGAAGGACGGCGCCGCGGCCCCGCCGGCGCTGACCGTGCGCGTGTGCGACTCGCTCTCGTGCGAGCTCGCGGGGGCGAAGGCGCTCCTGGCGAAGCTGCCGCAGGTCCTCGGCAAGGACGTGCGCGTCCTGCACGCGCCGTGCATCGGACGCTGCGAGCAGGCGCCCGCCGCGGTGGTCCACCAGCACCCGGTGGCGCACGCCACGGTGGAGAAGGTCCAGGCCCTGGTGAAGGCGCGCAAGCTCGCGCATCCGCCGGCCTCCGACCGCGCGACGTTCGCCCCGGAGAGCTTCATCGAGCCGCTCGACACGCCCGGACCCGGCTCCACCGTGAGCCCGGCGTACGTCGGCTACGACACCTACCGCAAGGCGGGCGGCTATCGTCTGCTCGCCGAGTGCCTCGCCGGCGCGCACGACGCGGAGGCGCTGATCCAGAAGATGGAGCACTCCGGCCTGCGCGGGCTGGGCGGGGCAGGATTTCCCGCCGGACGCAAGTGGCGCATCGTGCGCGCCGAGCCGCAGCCCAAGGTCGCGGCGCTCAACATCGACGAGGGCGAGCCGGGGACCTTCAAGGACCGCACCTACCTCGAGCGCGACCCGCACCGCTTCCTCGAGGGCATGCTGATCGCCGCGTGGGTGGTGCAGGCGGGCGCCTGCTACGTCTACCTGCGCGACGAGTATCACGGCTGTCGCGCGATCCTCGAGCGGGAGCTCGCGCGCCTCGAGGCCGACCCGCCGTGCGCGCTGCCGGTGATCGAGCTGCGCCGCGGCGCAGGCGCCTACATCTGCGGCGAGGAGTCGGCGATGATCGAGTCGATCGAGGGCAAGCGCGGCATGCCGCGCCTGCGCCCGCCGTACGTCGCGCAGGTCGGGCTCTTCGGCTACCCGACGCTCGAGCACAACTTCGAGACCGTCTACTGGGTGCGCGACATCCTCGAAAAGGGGCCGGAATGGTTCGCGGGCTTCGGGCGCAACGGCCGCAAGGGCCTGCGCTCGTTCTCCGTCTCGGGCCGGGTCAAGAAGCCGGGCATGCATCTCGCGCCGGCGGGCATCACGGTGCGCGAGCTCGTCGATGAGTACTGCGGCGGGATGGTCGACGGCCACCGCTTCTACGCCTACCTGCCGGGCGGCGCCTCGGGCGGCATCCTGCCCGCGTCGATGGCGGACATCCCGCTCGACTTCGGCAAGCTCGAGCCCCACGGCTGCTTCGTCGGCTCCCATGCGGTGATCGTGCTCTCCGACCAGGACGACATCAAGGCGGCCGCCATCAACCTGCTGCGCTTCTTCGAGGACGAGAGCTGCGGCCAGTGCACGCCCTGCCGGGTGGGCTGCGAGAAGGCGGTCAAGCTGATGCAGCGGGATACATGGGACGAGGCGCTGCTGGAGGAGCTGTGCCGCGCGATGGCCGACGCCTCGATCTGCGGGCTCGGCCAG
>CAZIXQ010000176.1:0-8235 GCA_964543155.1 uncultured Enterobacteriaceae bacterium | reverse complement strand
CACGCGGTGCGCGTGCTCGAGGCTTCGGCGCGCGCGGGCGGCGTGATCGCCTCGCATCGCCGCGACGGCGTGCTCTACGAGACCGGTCCCAACAGCACGCTCGACACCACGCCGCTCCTCGGCGATCTGCTCGCCGCGGCGGGGATCGCCGGCGAGCGCATCGAGGCGACCGCGGCGGCGGCGAAGCGCTACGTGCTGCGTGGCGGCCGCCTGCTGCCGCTGCCCACCTCTGCGGGTGCGTTGCTGCGCACGCGACTCTTCTCGCTCGGCGCGAAGCTCGCGCTCGCGCGCGAGCCGTTCGTCGCGCCGGCGCCGCCCGGGCGCGAGGAGACGGTTTCGGAATTCGTGCGGCGGCGGCTCGGCGGCGAGTTCCTCGACTACGCGATCGAGCCGTTCGTGGCCGGCATCTACGCCGGCGATCCCGACCGGCTCTCGGTGCAGGCGGCCTTTCCGCGGCTGCACGCGCTCGAGCGTCGCTATCGCAGCCTCATCCGCGGGCAGATCCTGGGCGCGCGCGAGCGGGCGCGGCGCGGGGAGAAGGCGAAGAACGTGGCAGCGAGCTTCTCGTTCCGGAACGGCATGCAGACGCTCCCCGACGCCCTGGCGCGATCGCTGCGCGGGCTGGAGACCGGGGTCCGCGTCGCGCGGCTCGCGCGCGGCGACGGCGACGCGTTCGAGGCGGCGGGGGAGGTTGCCGGCGCCCCGCGCGTCGTCCGCGCGCGGGCGCTCGTCCTCGCGGTCCCCGCGGACGCCGCGGCCGGGCTCGTGCGCCCGCTCGCGCCGGCTGCGGCCCAGGCGCTCGACGCGATCGCGTACTCGCCGGTCGCCGCCGTCGCGACCGCTTACCGGCGCGCGGACGTGCGCCACGCGCTCGACGGGTTCGGCTTTCTCGCGCCGCGGAGAGAGGGCCGGGCGATCCTCGGCACCCTGTTCACGAGCAGCATGTTCGAGGGGCGGGCCGGGGCCGATTCGGCACTCCTCACCACCTTCGTCGGCGGCGCCCGCAATCCGGAGCTCGCGCAGTCGGCGCCGGGCGAGATCGCGGCGGTGGCCGAGCGGGAGCTCGCGGCGCTGCTCGGCGCCGGCACGCCGCAATGGTGCGAGGTGGTCCGCTGGCCGCGCGCGATCCCGCAGTACACGCTCGGCCACCTGGCGCGGATGGCGGCGCTCGAGCTCGCCGAGGCGGACGTGCCCGGCCTCTTCTTCCGCTCGAGCTACCGCGACGGGGTGTCGGTGGGCGACTGCGTCAAGGCGGCCGCGTCGACCGCGGACGCGGTCGGCGCGTTCCTCGCGCGCTCGCGCAGCGCGACGCGGTAGATGAGGAAGTGGACGGCTGCGACCAGGCCCACGCCGCCGACGATGTTGCCGAGCGGGACCGGGACGAGGTTGTAGAAGAGGCCGGGCCAGCCGAGCGCGCCGGCCGGCGGAACGCCGGCGCCGAACCCGCCGGCGAACACCGCGAGCATGAACACCGCGAACGTCGGCAGGCGCGCCTTCGCAACGCCGATGCTCTCGACCGTCTCGGCGATCTGATGGGGCGAGCACGCGTCGAGCTCGAAGATCATGCGTCGTTCTCCGCGAGCCGTGCGCGCAGCTCGGTCTTGAGCACCTTGCCGTAGTTGTTCTTCGGCAGATCGGCCACGAAGCGGTAGGCCTTCGGGCGCTTGAAGCGCGCGATGTTGTCGAGGCACAGCCGGTCGAGCTCCGCCTCGGTCGCGGCGGCGCCGGGGCGGCGGACGACGAACGCCACCACCTCCTCGCCCCACTCGGGATGCGGCCGCCCGACGACCGAGACCTCCTGCACGCCGGGATGGCGGAGCAGCACCTCTTCGACCTCGCGCGGATAGACGTTCGACCCGCCGCTGATGATCAGGTCCTTGGAGCGATCCATCAGCGTGAGGAAGCCGTCCTCGTCGAGCGCGCCCACGTCGCCGGTGTGGAGCCAGCCCCCGCGCAGCGTCGCCGCCGTCGCGTCCGGGTTGCGCCAGTAGCCCTTCATGACGACATCGCCGCGCACCAGGACTTCGCCGGGCGTGCCGGGTGCGAGCGGCCGGTCCGCGGCGTCCGCGACGCGCACCTCGACGCACGACTGTGCGACGCCGACGGAGGCGAGCCGTTGCGCGTGCCGCGGGTGGGATGCATCCGCGTGGTGATGCCGCGAGAGCGCGGTGATCGTCATCGGGCTCTCGCCCTGGCCGTAGATCTGCACGAAGCGCTGGCCCATCGCGGCGATCGCGTCCCGGATGTCGGCGAGATACATCGGCCCGCCCCCGTAGATGACGGTCTTGAGCCCGTCGAGCGCCGGCCGGGCGACGCGCGCGTGGTCGACGAGCCGCTTCACCATCGTGGGCGCTGCGAACATCGCCGCGCCCGGCCAGCGGCGCGCGAGCGCGAAGATCTCCGCCGGCTCGAACCCGCCGCTCTCGGGAATCACCTGCAGCGCCGCCGCGGCGACGTGCGGCGGACCGTAGATGCCGGACCCGTGCGACATCGGCGCCGCGTGGACGATCGAGTCGCCGTGCGCGATCGCGTCCACGTCGGCAAAGTAGCAGAGCGTCATCGCGAGCAGATTGCGATGGGTGAGCATCACGCCCTTCGGCCGCCCGGTCGTCCCGCTCGTGTAGAAGAGCCAGGCGAGGTCGTCGGGCGCCGCGTCCGCGAGCGGCAGCGCGCGGTCGCCGGCGAGCGCCCGGTATTCGGCGCTTTCGACCGGGATCACGCGCTCGAGCCCGGGGAGGTCCGTGCCGAGCGCCTGGGCGTGCGCGTCGTCGACGAAGCAGACCCGCGCGCCCGAGTGCTCGAGGATGTAGGCAGCCTCCTTCGGGTGCAGCTTCGCGTTGATCGGCACGAGCGCGAGGCCCGCCCACCAGGCCGCCCACGTCAGCTCGACATACGCCGGCGAATTCGCCATGAAGAGCGCAACCCGATCGCCCGGTGCCAGGCGCAGCCGCTCCCGCAGCGCCCCCGCGCGCGCGGCGCACGCGCGCGCGAGGCCGCGATAGTCCGCGAGCCGGCGCTCGCCGAGCGCCAGCGCGGGCGCGTCCGGAAAGACGCGCCCGGCGCGGGCGAGAAGGCTCGCCAGATTCATCCGTGGGCTTCCCTGGGTGACGCGCAAGGCGTGCGCGCGGGAGCGATTCTAAGGGGGCCGCGTTCGGCGGCGCCTGGGGAACCGGAATGAGGCAGGTTCCCCGGATCGCGCTGGACGGGGCCGGTGAACGACCGGGAGGAGGAGGAGGGAGGAGGGTCCCCGCCGCTCCCCGGCGCCCGATCCAGCGCGGGGGGAAACCGTCTTGCCGGCCCGCCGTGCGGGCCGGCTCAGCAGCTGAGGTTAGATGTGGCTCACGTAGCCGTCGCGCTCGAGCTTGCGCATACGCGCCTCGAGGTCGGACAGGTTCGCGGCGCGCGCGAGGTATGCCTCGTCGCGTGCCCGGCGGCCCTTCTCGAGCCAGGCCTCGAAGCGGTCCCAGAGCCGCTTGACCGCGGCGCTGATGTAGGCTGCGCGCATGGCGCGGGCCCGGGCCTCGATTTCGGTCACGCTCAGCTCGAACACGGTCTCGGCCGCTTTCGTTGCCGGTTCGGCGGGCGTATCTGCGCCGCGCCCGGCGCCGGTCGGGGGCTCGTCCACACCGAACGCGGGACCCGACCGGAGCACGCTATCGCCTTCGTACAGGGGGGCGGTCAGTCTCATTACAAACTCCTTACTAGGTCTCTGATCTCAATGCATTGTTGCATTGCACGATGACAACATATAGCCTCCTGCTGGGCGCTTCAAATTGCATGTTTGGATCGGCGCCATCGGTGCCGGCTATACCGTGTCTAAAATCACGCTTAGCTGCCCGATCTGTCGCAAATAATCAATGACTTAGTGATCAGAGGCGAGATCTAGTGGAGCTTTACCAATTGCGCGGCTTCGCCGCGGTCGCCGAGCTGGGGAACCTCACCCGGGCGGCAGAGCGCCTGCACCTCAGCCAGCCCGCCCTGAGCGCCCAGATCAAGGCACTCGAGGACGAGCTGGGCGTGCCGCTCTTCGACCGGACCCCGAGCGGGATGCAGCTCACCGTCGGTGGCCGCCGCCTGCTCGGCGAAGCCGAGAAGGTGCTCGCGGCGGCCCAGGCCCTCGCCGCCGCGGCGCGAACCCTCAAGGGCGAGGTGGCCGCGCGCCTGCGCATCGGCACCGTCTCCGACCCGGAGTTCATCCGCATCGGGGCGCTGCTCACCGCGGCGGTGGAACGCCATCCCCTCCTGCAGATCGAGCTGCACCAGGCGGTGAGCGGCGAGGCGTTCGAGCAGGTGCGCCGGGGCGAGCTCGACGCGAGCTTCTACTTCGGCAAGCTCGCCCACCCGGCGATCGCCGGCCTGCGGCTGGGCGAGATGGCCTACCGGGTGGTGGCGCCGGCGCAGTGGTGCGAACGACTGGAGCAGGCGGACTGGACGGCGCTCGCCGCGATGCCGTGGATCATGACCCCGTCGATCAGCACCCACAATCAGCTGGTGAGCGAGCTCTTCGCCGGTCATGCGGCGGCGCCCACGCAGGTCGTCGTGGCCGACCAGGAGTCGCTGATCAGCACGCTGGTCAGCGCCGGCGTCGGGGTCGCGCTGATGCGCGAGGACCTCGCGCGCGAGAAGGCGGCGGCGGGCGAGGTGTGCCTCTGGCGCGACGTCCGGGGCGCGACGACGCTGTGGTTCGTCTACCTGGTCGAGCGCGCGCACGATCCGGCGATCGCGGCCCTGCTCGAGGTGCTGCGGGAGGTCTGGGGGGTCCCCGGCGACGCCGAGGTCCCGCGGCTCAGCCGCGGCCGGCGAGCTTCGCGTTCGCCTGCGTGAGGCGGTCGATCAGCACGCGCATGAACGCCTTCTGGAAGTTCACCTGACAGGTCGAGCTCGCCACCCGGAGGGCGATCGACTTGATCTCGATGACGGTGATGTTGCTGAGCGCCTTGATGGTCGTGGTCCGCTGCGTCACCCGGTCGCTGAAGTAGAGCAGCTCGCCGAAGCAGCCGGCGCGGTGGATGGTGTTGATCGAGGTGCCGCCGATCGAGACGTCCACCTCGCCCTCGATCAGCAGGAAGAAGCTCTCGCCGTGGTCGCCCTCGCGGATGATCACGGAGTCGCGCGGGATCTCGCGCCACTGGCTGATGCGCAGGGCTTCCCACAGCGTCGCGTCGTCGAAGTCCTCGAAGAACGACAGCGTCTTCAGCTCGTTGAACTTGGCCGAGTCGGAGATCGACTCGCCGGCGAGCCGCAGCGCCCCGAACGCCTTCGACAGGTCCTTGCCGAAGTCGATCCAGCTCTCGTAGCGGTTGGCCGGATTCTTCTGCATCGCCTTCAGGCAGATCTCGTCCAGCAGCGCCGGCAGCTCCGGCCGCAGCTGCGACGGCGGCGGCGGGGTGACGTTCAGGATCTCGTAGGTGAGCGAGAGCTGGTTCGACGCGTTGAACGGCAGCCGCCCGGTGAGCAGCTTGTACATGACCACGCCGAGCGAGTAGATGTCGGTGTGGTGGGTGACGTCCTCGAGCCGGATCTGCTCGGGCGACATATAGGCGGGCGACCCGATCCCGGTGAGCTGCGTGGTGTCCTGGGCGAGCTGCTCCTGGAACGAGGCGCCGAAGTCGCTGACCTTGATGTCGCCTTCGGGGCTGAAGAGGATGTTGCCCGGCTTGATGTCGCGGTGGATCACGCCCATCTGGAACGCGTAGTCGAGGGCCCGGATGCACTTGAAGATCACCTCGACCACCTTCGACAGCGGCAGCAGGCTGTCGATCTCGCTGTACGTCTCGAGGGTGGTGCCCTTGACGTACTCCATGACGATGTAGCTGTACTCGGGCTCGCTGACCGCGTCGTAGATCGCGACGATGTGGGGGTGGTTGAGCCGCCCGGCGAGCGCGGCCTCGGCCAGGAACCCCTTGCGCAGGAGCTTCGCGGTCTGCTCGCCGACGTTCTCCTCGAAGAAAAACACCTTGATCGCGACGTCGCGGTCGGCGAACGGGTCGCGCCCGAGGTACACCCGGCTGGTCGCGCCGCGCCCGATCTCCTGCGTGATCGGGTACTTGCCGATGCGCCATTCGAGCTCGAACTTCATCATTTCTCGGGGGTTTTCGCCGACAAGCGAGTTTAGCCCAGGGCTGCCGCCCGGCCCAACGACGAGCCGCGCCGAGGCTTGAAAAAACCGGCACTTGTCCACATAACCAGTAGCAGTACCGAACCGAAAGGGCGTGCACATGCGGCTCGACCGCCTGACCACCAAGTTCCAGCAAGCGCTCGCGGACGCGCAGAGTCTCGCGGTAGGCGCGGAAAACCCCTTCATCGAGCCGGTCCACGTCCTGCAGGCGCTGCTCGGGCAGGAGGACGGCGGCACCGCCGCGCTGCTCTCCAGCGCCGGGGTGAACCTCGCGCGGCTCAAGGACGCGCTGAGGAAGGCGATCGACCGCCTGCCCAAGGTGTCCGGGACGGGCGGCGAGGTGCAGATCTCGCGCGAGCTGAACAACGTCCTCAACCTCACCGACAGGGAAGCGCAGAAGCGCGGCGACCAGTACGTCGCCTCCGAGCTCTTCGTGCTCGCGCTCACCGACGACAAGGGCGAGGCCGGGCGCCTGCTGAAGGAGGCGGGCGGCAGCCGCAAGGCGATCGACCAGGCGATCCAGGCGGTGCGCGGCGGCGAGTCGGTCGGCAGCGCGGAAGCCGAAGGCCAGCGCAAGGCGCTCGAGAAGTACACCCTCGACCTCACCGAGCGCGCGCGCGCGGGCAAGCTCGACCCGGTGATCGGGCGCGACGACGAGATCCGGCGCGTGATCCAGATCCTGCAGCGGCGCACGAAGAACAACCCGGTGCTGATCGGCGAGCCGGGGGTCGGCAAGACCGCGATCGTCGAGGGGCTGGCGCAGCGCATCGTCAACGGCGAGGTGCCCGAGACGCTCAAGGACAAGCGCGTGCTCGTGCTCGACATGGCGGGGCTGCTGGCCGGAGCGAAGTATCGCGGCGAGTTCGAGGAGCGGCTGAAGAGCGTGCTGAAGGAGCTCGCCCAGGATTCGGGCCGCACGATCGTCTTCATCGACGAGCTGCACACGATGGTCGGGGCGGGCAAGGCCGAGGGCGCGATCGACGCCGGCAACATGCTCAAGCCCGCGCTCGCGCGCGGCGAGCTGCACTGCGTCGGCGCGACCACCCTCGACGAGTACCGCAAGTACATCGAGAAGGACGCCGCGCTCGAGCGCCGCTTCCAGAAGGTGCTGGTCGAGGAGCCGAGCGTCGAGGCGACGATCGCGATCCTGCGCGGCCTGCAGGAGCGCTACGAGCTGCACCACGGCGTGGACATCACCGACCCGGCGATCGTCGCCGCGGCGGAGCTCTCGAACCGCTACATCACCGACCGCTTCCTGCCCGACAAGGCGATCGACCTCGTCGACGAGGCGGCTTCGCGCATCAAGATGGAGATCGATTCCAAGCCCGAGGCGATGGACAAGCTCGACCGCCGGCTGATCCAGCTCAAGATCGAGCGCGAGGCGGTGAAGAAGGAGAAGGACGAGGCCTCGCAGAAGCGGCTCGCCGCGATCGAGGAGGAGATCGCGAAGCTCGGGCGCGAGTACGCCGACCTCGAGGAGATCTGGAAGGCGGAGAAGCTCGCGGTGCAGGGCTCGGCCCACATCAAGGAGGAGATCGACCGCCTGCGCGCGGACATCGCGAAGCTCCAGCGCGAGGGCAAGCTCGACAAGGTCGCGGAGCTCCAGTACGGGAAGCTCCCGCAGCTCGAGTCGCAGCTGAAGGCCGCCGAGAAGGCCGGCGCGGGCAAGGACCGGCCGAAGCTGCTGCGCACGCAGGTCGGCGCGGAGGAGATCGCGGAAGTCGTGTCGCGCGCGACCGGCATTCCGGTGGCGAAGATGATGCAGGGCGAGCGCGACAAGCTGCTCTTCATGGAAGCGAAGCTCCACGAGCGCGTCGTCGGCCAGGACGAGGCGGTGCGGCTCGTCTCCGACGCGATCCGCCGCTCGCGCTCGGGCCTCTCGGACCCGAACCGGCCGTACGGCTCGTTCCTGTTCCTCGGGCCGACCGGGGTCGGCAAGACCGAGCTCTGCAAGGCGCTCGCGAGCTTCCTCTTCGATTCGGAGGAGCACCTCGTGCGCATCGACATGAGCGAGTTCATGGAGAAGCACTCGGTGGCGCGGCTGATCGGCGCGCCGCCGGGGTACGTCGGCTACGAGGAGGGCGGCTACCTCACCGAGGCGGTGCGGCGCCGGCCGT
>CAZIXQ010000175.1:0-8247 GCA_964543155.1 uncultured Enterobacteriaceae bacterium | reverse complement strand
TGGAGGACGCCGCCACCGCCGAGATCTCGCGCTCGCAGATCTGGCAGTGGATCCGTTCGCCCAAGGGCGTGCTCGACGACGGCCGGAAGGTGACCGTCGAGCTCTTCCGCGCGCTGCTGAAGGAAGAGCTGCCGAAGGTGAGGACCTACCTCGGCGACGAGGCGTGGAAGGCCGGGAAGTACGAAGAGGCGGCGAAGCTCTTCGACGAGCTCACCACCGGCGAGTACGTCGAGTTCCTCACGCTCCCCGCGTATAAGAAGATCGACTGACCGGCGCTTCCCGCCGACGAGACGCCCGCCGCGTGCGGGCGTTTCTCATTGGCGCGCCGGTGGGGGCCGAATCAGGGCCGGCGGTAAACTCCCTCGCGCTCACTTGGCGGAGGGGGCATCGATGGCGATGGACCGCTACGGATTGCCGGTTTCCACCACTTCGGAGACGGCGAGAGATGGCTACATTGCGGGCGCCGACTGCATCCTCGGCGCGACGGCAGGCTGGCGCGAGCATCTCGGCCGCGCGATCGAGGCCGATCCATCCTTCGCCCTTGCGCACATCGCTCTCGCGCGCGGGCTCTTCCTCGACGCCGACGTCAAGCCGGCGCGCGAAGCTGCCTCGCGGGCGCGCGAGCTGGCGCAGGGCGCCACGCCGCGGGAGCGAAGTCACGTCAACGCGGTTGCGCTTCCGCTCGAAGGAAAACCGGTCGACGCGCTCGCGGCGACGCGCGAGCACGTCGCCCAATGGCCGCGCGACGCGATGGTCCTCGCGCCGGCCACCGGCGTTTTCGGGCTCATCGGGTTCAGCGGCCGGCAGGAGCGGGAGGAAGAGCTGTACCAGCTCCTGCACGGGCTCGCGCCGCACTATGGCGACGACTGGTGGTTCAACTGCGTCCACGCGTTCGCCGCCTCCGAGAGCGGCCGCCTCGACGAGGCCTGGCGCCTGATCGAACCAAGCATGGCGGCGAATCCGCGCAACGCCCACGGCGCACACATCAAGGTGCACGTGCTCCACGAGATGGGCGAGATGGCGCGCGCGCTCGAGTACCTCGAGGGCTGGATGCCGGACTTCGACCGGCGCGGGCTGCTGCACTGTCATCTGTCGTGGCACGTCGCGCTCACTGCGCTCTCGCTCGGGAAGGTCGAGCGCGCGTGGGAGGTCTATCGTTCCGGCGTGCATCCGGGCGGCTCCTGGGGACCGCCGATCAATGTCGTGTCAGACGCGGCGGCGTTCCTGTGGCGCAGCGAGCTCGCCGGCGGCGCGCGCCGGCCCGACCTCTGGCGCGAGGTGCACGACTACGCGCTGAAATGCTTTCCCAAGGCTGGCCTCGCGTTTGCTGACGTGCACTCCGCGGTGGCGTGCGTGGCCGATGGCGATCTCGCGGCACTCGAGCGGCTGGCGGGCGAGCTGCGCGAGCGGCTTGCGGCGGAAAGGCTCCCTGCCGGAGGCGTGGTGCCGACGATCGTCGAGGGATTCGGCGCCTACGCGCGGAGCGACTGGAATGCGGCGATCCGCCACTTCGAGCAGGCGCTGCCGGAAACGGTGCGCATCGGCGGCAGCCGCGCGCAGCGCGATCTCGTCGAGCACACGCTGATCGCTGCCTACCTGAAGGCCGATCGGGCGGAGGACGCGCGCCGGGTCGTCGCGAGGCGCACGGACAGGCGCGCCACGGTCGGTGTTGCGGGATTCGCGGACGGATGACCGGCTGCGAGATGTAGCCGCGGAACGCTCAGCGAACTCTCATGATGCCGGTCATGTCGCCGGCATCGCAGACACCGACCCACTCGCCGCCGACATGCTCGACGTCGCCGATCGGCTTGGCGCCACGCTCGGCGAGGTCGGCGAGCTTCGTTTCGACCGCGCCGCGCGTGGACCCGCGGACGATGAACTGAAAACCTGCGCGCTCGATGGTGCACCGATTCTCGGCGACCGCCGGCTTCTCGAATGTCGCGATCCAGCCGTTACCGAGCGGCGCCGGTGTTGCGAGCACACGACCGCCCTTGCGCGCGAGTGCTGCGACTGCGGCCTCGACCGCGCTCTTGTCCGGGCTGGTGATCATCAGATGATCGCCCGCATCCGTGACTCTCACCTTGCGCAGCAGGGTGTCGTCCGCGTCGGATTGGTCGTCGGTCAGCGTCGGGATTTCCGGCACTGTGCCGTCGGGAAGCTTCTCGCATGTGGCAACCCATCGACTGCCAAGCTGGGCCG
Organism: uncultured Enterobacteriaceae bacterium; assembly: GCA_964543155.1. GTDB lineage: Bacteria > Pseudomonadota > Gammaproteobacteria > Burkholderiales > SG8-39 > JAGVSZ01. The sequence goes on along the minus strand of CAZIXQ010000175.1, from coordinate 6,048 downwards.
CCGGTGCCATTACGCGCACGCCCTTCGCGACTAGCGCATTGACCGCAGCTTCGACCCCATCGCGGTTCGGACCGAAAATCATGATCCGCTCACCGGCATCGACGACCTTGACTTCGTCCACCGCCACCCTCCCTGGGGATTGATGATCCGAGCTCCCGCAACGAATGTTGTTCGGTCCTCACGCGTCGCCGGGCTCGACAAGCCCGCAATGCGGCGTTGTTCAGCTCAGGGGTGTGCATTCCAGCGCAGGCCACGCTCGACCACTCTGCCCTCGTCCCGCAGCTTGATCAGGTGCGCGAGCAGCGAGCGGCTCGCGACCGGATGCATGCGCGCCGGCACGTCGTCGTAGACGTGCGGGACGAGGTTGTCGAGCGCCGCAGGTCCGTGCGCGGCAAGCGCCGCGAGCACCTTGTTCTCGCGCGCGACCCGATGCACCAGTACGCGCTCAACCATCTCGTGAGGCCGGCCCATCAGGAAGCCGTGGCCGGGCGCGATGTACTCGAGCGCCTCGTCGAGCAATAGGCGCAGGCTCGCGAGATAGACGGTCATGTCGCCATCGGGCGGATTGATCACCACCGTCGAGCCCTGCATCAGGTGGTCGCCCGTGAAGAGGAGCCGCTCGCTCTCCTCGAGGAAGCAGAGCTGGTTCGACGCGTGTCCGGGCGTGTGCAGCACGCGCAGGCTGCAGCCGCCGACCTCGAGCCGCTCGCCGTGGGTGAGCTCGCGGTCCGGCGCGAAGGTCGCGTCCTGCCGCTCCGGGTACCGCGCTCGCATGCCCAGCACCGTCGCGCCAGTGCGCGCCTTCAGCGGTGCCGCCGCGGGCGAATGATCGATGTGCGTGTGCGTGCAGAGAATCCAGCGGATCGGGCCCGCGGCCGCCTCGACGATCGCCTGCACGTGCGCGTCGATCGCGGGACCCGGATCGATGACCGCGATGCCCGAGGCCGCATCGCCGAGGAGATACGTGTTCGTTCCCGGGCCGGTCATCACGCCCGGATTCGGCGCGGTGAGCCGAACGACCCGCGGCGCGATGGGCACCGGCACGCCCGGCAGGATCTCGTAGGCGGCCGTGCCCTTGCCGTCCGGATCGAGCTTTCCGACCTCGGCGTAGGCGTAGTCGCCGGGCACGAGCAGCTTCGGACCGTCGCGGCCGCTCGCGAGGCGCGGCGACATCGGCGGCATCGGGCGCGGGGTGTGCGCGAAGTCGAGCGCGTCGGCGACCCGGTCGAACTTCGCGAGCAGCTCGAGCGTCTTCAGCGTCGGGAACATGAGCTCGATCTCGCCGCGCGCGTGCCGCTCGAGCGCGCTCCGCGGCACGACCCAATCGTGCGCCACGGTCTCGCCCTCGTCGTGCATCGGGCGTTGACGTGCAGGAGCAGCGGCGATGAAGAAGCGCGTGTCGTAGCGGCGCGGCCGGCCGGCCTGCGTGATCCAGTGCGAGAGGTACGCGAGCCGATCGGTCGCAAGCCGCACCCCGAGCGTCTCGATCATCGCGGCGAACGTCGTCTCGCCGGCGTTCAAGGCGCGCCGCAGGCTCGGCGCGTCCTCGCGCTCGACCGGCGCGTCGAAGCGGACCAGCTCGTCGCCGGCATAGGCGTAGAGGAGGCCCGCCTCCTCGAAGCACTCGCGGATCGCGCAGATCCAGTAGGCGAGACCGCCGGATGCAATCTCCAGACGGCGGCTTGCGGCCGCATCGTCGAGGCCGACGCACGCAGGGGCGAGCGCCGCGTCGGACGGATCGACCGCGCCGCCCGGAAAGACGTGCGCCCCGCCGCCGAAGTCCATCGTCTTCGTCCGGTGCATGAGCAGCACCTCCAAACCGCACTCGCCGTCGCGGACGACGACGAGGGTGGCGGCCGGGCGGGGGAGGCTGGGCGTGGTCAATGCGTCGAACGGCAGGATCGGAGCGCCGAGCATACACCGCGACGCTTGCCGCCCCCGGCGGGGTAACATCGCCCTCCATGCAGCCTCCTCACCGCGACCTCGCCCGGACCGTCCTCGCGGTGCTCTTCATCGGCGGGCTGATCCTCGCCTCGTTCTGGATCCTGCGGCCGTTCCTCGCGGCGATCATCTGGTCGACGATGATCGTCGTGTCGACCTGGCCGATCATGATCGCGCTCCAGCACCGGCTCTGGGGCAAGCGCTGGATCGCGGTGACGGTGATGACGGCGGCGCTGCTGCTCGTGTTCGTCGCCCCGTTCTCGGCCGCGATCGGCACGATCGTCGCGAACGCCGACGACATCGCCGACTGGGTGAAGGGGCTCTCGGGGCTGAGGCTGCCGCCGCCGCCGGCGTTTCTCGAGCAGATTCCCTTTGTCGGGGAGCGGGCGCTCGCGCTCTGGCGCCAGTACGGCGAGACCGGATTCGAGGAGGTCGCCAAGACCCTCGCGCCCTACGGCGGGCAGATCACGCGCTGGTTCGTCGCCGAGGTCGGCAGCTTCGGCCTGGTCAGCGTCCAGTTTCTGCTCACCGTGATCATCTCGGCCATCATGTACGCGACCGGCGAGGGCGCGGCGCGCTGGGTGCGGCGCTTCGGACGGCGTCTCGCCGGCGAGCGCGGCGAGAACGTGGTGCGGCTCGCCGGCCAGGCGATCCGCGGCGTCGCGCTCGGGGTCGTGCTCACCGCGCTCGTTCAGGCACTGCTCGGCGGCATCGGCCTCGCCATCGCCGGCGTGCCGTTCGCGGCCGTGCTCACCGCGGTGATGTTCATGCTCGCGGTCGCGCAGATCGGCGCAGTGCCGGTGCTCGTGTGCGCGCTGGTGTGGCTGTGGTTCCAGGACTCGGTCGGCTGGTTCGTCGCGCTGCTCGTCTGGACGCTGATCGTCGGCAGCATGGACAACGTCCTGCGTCCCATCCTCATCAGGCGCGGCGCCGACCTTCCGCTGCTGCTGATCTTCGCCGGCGTGATCGGGGGTCTCTTCGCGTTCGGCCTGCTCGGTCTCTTCGTCGGGCCGGTGATCCTCGCGGTCGCTTACACGCTCCTCGACGCCTGGGTCGAGGAGGCACCGGACGAGCGCTCGCCGACCGCCGGCACCTGACTCAGGGCAGCGTCCACAGATTGCCGCACTTGCGGCAGCGGACCTTCATCCACGGGCCGACGGCGGCCGCCGAGGTCGTGCCGCTCGGCGCGACCGGCGGCGGGTCGCCCCAGTCGAGGACCTCGAACCTCGCGTAGGCCCCGCACTGCGCGCACGTCGAGCGATCGCCGTAGCCCTCGGCCACGCTCATGATCGCCTTGTAGCGCCGCCACGAGAACAGGCCGAGGACCCCGCCGCCGATCACCAGCGCGATCATCGCCGCCGCGCCGGGGGCGCGGAAGTTGAGCTGTTCCGCGCAGGCCGCGACCAGGATCATGCACAGGAAGCAGGTGACGAGGTAGAGGTGGCCCTCGATCAGCTGGCGCTCGTACCACTTCCTGAAGCCGCGCTTCCTGATGCTGTCGACGAGATCCATGCTCCGCCCCCCGGGGCGATGGTACGCCCGTCATCTGCGGGCGGATGCGGCGGATCAGGCGATCGCGATCTCCGCGACGACGGGCGCGTGGTCCGACGGGCGCTCGAGCCGCCGCGGCGCGAGGTCGATCGCGCAGCGCGAGCAGCGCTCGGCGAGCGCCGGCGAGAGCAGAATGTGGTCGATCCGCAGCCCCATGTTGCGCTTGAACTGGTTCATGCGGTAATCCCACCAGGTGAACGACTTCTCCGGCTGCTCGAACAGCCGAAAGCCGTCCTTCAGCCCGAGCTCCAGCAGGCGCCGGAACGCCGCGCGCTCTTCGTCGCTGCACAGCACCTGGCCGCGCCAGAGCGCCGGGTCGTGCACGTCGCGATCCTCGGGCGCGACGTTGTAGTCGCCGAGCACGACGAGCTGCGGGTGGCGCTCCAGCTCATCTCGCAGCCACGCGGCGAACGCGCGCAGCCAGCGGAGCTTGTATTCGTACTTGTCGCTCCCGACGGCCTGGCCGTTCGGCACGTAGGCGCACACCACGCGCACGCCGTCGGCGGTCGCGCTCACGACCCGCTTCTGCTCGTCGTCGAAGCCGGGAATTCCGGCCTGGACGTCGACGAGCGGCGCGCGCCCAACGATGGCCACGCCGTTGTAGGTCTTCTGGCCGGAGAAGGCGGCGCGGTATCCCGCAGCCTCGAGTGCCGCAACCGGAAAGTTCGCATCCTCGGTCTTGGTCTCCTGCAGGCAGACGACGTCGGGGGCTTCCCGCGCCAGCCAGTCGAGGAGGTGCGGGAGGCGGACTTTGAGCGAATTGACATTCCAGGTGGCGAGCTTCATCCAGCGAGTGTAGCGAAACCACCCGCTGCGGCGCAGCAGTGTCAACTCTGGTCACAACGGCGGACGAAATGCGCACGCGCGGTCCGGCCGGTGGCAGACTGGCGCCGTTGCGTCCATCCGAGCCTTCAACGTGGGATCACCCGTGTTCCGATTCCAGCGCACCAAGCAGACGGGCCTACTGCGGATGCGTGCGCAGCGCACAGGGCACAGCGCGGCGCCGGCGATCGACGAGTTCCTGCCGGACAGCCCTTCGCTGCAGGGCTACACGGTCTGCGAGATCGACGAGAGCCTGACCGGTCCGCTGGTGAAGTGGCTCAGCAAGCGTACAGACTGAGACGCCGCGCGCGCACTGCCGCGCGCGCAGCGCCTCACTTCGGCGCGTACGGACCCTGGGCAGGGGTCGCGGGCGCCTTGGGATCGACCGCCACCGGCGGCGGCGCGTAGCGACCGGCCGAGCGCGCGGCGACGTCGGCCTGCGCCTTGGCTTCCTTCGCGTCGAGCGGCGGCGGCGCATAGCGCCCAGCGGGTTGGGCCGGCGCCGGCGCGGCGGCTGCGGTGGGCGCGGGCGCTTCAGCCTTCGCGGCAGCCTCCGGCGCCGGCTTCTGCGCCTTCGCCGCGATCGGAGGGCCCGAGCGCGGGTACCCTGCGCTGTCGAGCGCGGTGTGCCAGGTGTCCGCGAGATAGCCCTTCGTGACCTGCTTCCCGATGACGAGCACGGGTATCTCGTCGCCGCCGGAGACGCGCTTCAGCTCGGCGCGGCTCTTCTCGTCGGCGACGGCGACTTCGCGGTACGGCACGCCGCGCTGCGAAAGGAGGGTACGCGCGTCCCGGCACGCGTCGGTGCACACCTCCGCGGTGTAGAGCGTCACGGGATGGGCCTTCGCGGCCTGCTGCGTCGCGTACGGCAGCTGCTGACCGCTCTCGACGACGCTTCCGCCGGCCGAGCGCTTCTGGATGCTCGTCGCCTGCGAAGGCGGCGGGGGTGTCTGCGTGTAGTGGACCTTGCCGTCCTTGTCCACCCAGCGGTAGGCCTGCGCGGCGACGGCGGTCGCGAAGAAAAGCGCTACGACGGTGGTGAGGATGCGGAGCATCGCGGTCTCCCGGTCAGGGGGCCTTCATGACGCGGGCATCATAGCACCGGGGTGGGGTGCGCCCCGCGCACGCCCCGGGGCGCGCGCGGCACTTTGCCACAGGGTCAGCCGGCGGCCGGCGCGCCGACCATGCCATTGTGCCGGAGCAACGCGTCGGCGCTCGGTCCGCGGCCGCGAAACGCAACGAAGGATTCCAGCGCGGGGCGGCTGCCGCCGACCGCGAGGATCTCGTCGCGGAAGCGCGCGCCGGTCTCCGGATCGAGCACGCCGCGCTCCTCGAAGAGGCCGTAGGCGTCCGCCGAGAGCACCTCGGCCCACTTGTAGCTGTAGTAGCCGGCGCTGTAGCCGCCCGCGAAGATGTGCGAGAAGCCGTGCGGGAAGCGGTTGAAGGCCGGCGGGAGGAGCACTGCCACGCGCGCGCGCACCTCGTCGAGCACCTCGAGCGGCGTGCGCGGACCGGCCGGGTCGAATTCGTGGTGCAGGTGCATGTCGAACAGCGCGAACTCCAGCTGGCGGACGGTCTGCAGGCCCGACTGGAAATTCTTTGCCGCGACCATCTTGTCGAACAGCTCGCGCGGCAGCGGCGCGCCCGAGTCCACGTGCGCGGTCATGTGCGCGAGGACGTCCCACTCCCAGCAGAAGTTCTCCATGAACTGGCTCGGCAGCTCGACCGCGTCCC
>CAZIXQ010000174.1:0-8262 GCA_964543155.1 uncultured Enterobacteriaceae bacterium | reverse complement strand
GTCGCGGCCGCGCCCTCCGGCAGCACGCCGGGCGGCCAGGGCCGCGACATCGTCGGCACGCCCTGCCGCGACCGGCTCGTGGGCACGCCCTTCGACGACCGCATCGACGGGCGCGGCGACTACGACGTGATGATCGGCGGCCGCGGCAACGACACTTACTACGTCGACGCGAACCACGGGCGCCGCGGCCACCGCGTCGACCGCGTGGTCGAGCGCGCGAACGAGGGGCACGACACGGTCTACAGCAGGGCGAGCTATCGCCTTCCCGCGCACGTCGAGGACCTGCACCTCCTCGGCGGCCGCAACCTCGACGGCACCGGCAACGCGCAGGCGAACTGGATCGAGGGCAACCGCGGGCGCAACGCCCTGAAGGGCGGCGCCGGCGACGATCTCCTGCAGGGCATGGGCGGGCGCGACCGGCTCGAGGGCGGCGCCGGTGTCGACGTCCTCCAGGGCGGGCGCGGACGCGACACGCTCGTCGATCGCTGCGGCCCGACCGTTTTCGACGGCGGTCGCGGCAACGATTCGATGACCGGCGGCGCAGCCGCCGACTTCTTCGCCGGCGGGCGCGGCGACGACCTGCTGCGGCTCGGCGGCGGCGACGACGTGATCGCCTACCGCAAGGGCGACGGCACCGACCGCATCGCGGGCGAGCGGCAGCAGGATGCCGTGCTCGTGCTGGGCGGGGTGCGCTACGAGGATCTCCTCTTCCGCAAGGACGGGGCCGATCTGGTGCTCGACCTCGGCGGCCACGACCGGCTCGTCTTCGACGACTGGTACCGCGGCAAGCGCCCGGTGGCGACGCTCGAGATCGTCGGCGCGCCGTCGGCGGACCACGCGGTCGAGACGTTCGACTTCCGCGCGCTCGCGAGCGCCTTCGACGCCGCGCGCGCGGCCGCACGCAACATGCGCAGCTGGGCGCTGGTAAACGAGCTGCTCGACGCGCACCTCGCCTCGAGCGACGACGCGGCGCTCGGCGGCGACCTCGCCCACCAGTACGCGCTGCACGGCACGCTCGCCGGCATGGGCTGGAGCGCGGCGCGCGAGACCGTGGCCGCGCCGGGTTTCGGCACGGCCATGCAGGCGCTGCACGACGCGGCGCAGCTCGGCGCCGGCCCGGTCAAGCTCGGCGCCTAGCGCCCCGCACCGCGAATCCGCTTCGTCCGCCCGCCGCCGGGCGGTATCCTCCCCGCGCCGCGCACGGGAGGCGCGACGCATGGCGGAAGAGAAGCTCATCGAATGCGACGTGCTCGTCGCCGGGTCCGGCGCGGGCGGAATGGCTGCCGCCGTCACCGCGCGCAAGCACGGCCTGGATGTCGTCGTCGCCGAGAAGGAGCCGTGGTTCGGGGGCACGACGGCGCTCTCGGGCGGCTGGCTGTGGGTGCCGGGCAACCGCCTCGCGGAGCCGCTCGGCGCGACCGAGCCGCCCGGCGCCGCGCGCGCTTACCTCCAGGACCAGTGCGGCCCGTGGTTCGACGGCGCACGCGTGGACGCGTTTCTCGCCGCGGGCCCGCGCATGGTCGAGTTCTTCGCGCGCGAGACTGCGGTGCAGTTCGAGTGCCCGGTGATGTTTCCCGACTATCACCCCGACGTGCCGGGCGGCGCGGCGGGCGGCCGCTCGATCGTCGCGGCGCCCTTCGACGGCCGCGCGCTCGGGCGCTCGCTCGCGAAGCTGCGGCCGCCACTGCCCGAGCTCACGCTCTTCGGAATGATGCTCGGCTCGGGCAAGGAGATCGTGCACTTCTTCAACGCGACGCGCTCGCTCGAGTCGGCCTGGGTCGTGGCGCAGCGGCTCGCGTCGCACGCGCGCGACCTCGCGCTCTACCGCCGCGGCATCCGCCTCACCAACGGCAACGCGCTCGCCGGGCGGCTGCTCAAGAGCGCGGAGGATGCCGGCGTGCGCGTGCTCGCGTCGGCGCCCGTGCGGGCGCTCCTGCGATCGGACGGCGCGGTGCGCGGCGCGCGGCTCGACACCGCCGACGGCCCCGCGCGCGTGCACGCGCGGCGCGGCGTGGTGCTCGCCTGCGGCGGGTTTCCGCAGGACCTCGAGCGCCGGCGGCGCCTCTTCCCGCACGCGCCCACCGGGGCCGAGCACTGGTCGCCCGCGCCCCCCGGCAACACGGGCGACGGCCTGCGGCTCGCGGAGACGGCCGGCGCCGCGATCGAGCAGGACCTGCCGCACGCCGCGGCGTGGGTGCCGGTGTCGCGCGTCGCACGGCGCGACGGGACGACCGGGCTCTTCCCGCACTTCATCGACCGCGCGAAGCCGGGCGTGATCGCGGTGACGCGCGCGGGCCGGCGCTTCGTGAACGAAGCGAACTCGTACCACGACTTCGTCCAGGGGCTGGTGGCCGCGGTCGGGCGCGGCGAGCCGACCGCGTTCCTGCTCGCCGACCACCGCGCGATCCGCCGCTACGGGCTCGGCTTCGCGAAAGCGTTCCCGCTCCCGCTCGGGCCGTACCTGCGCTCCGGCTATCTGCTGCGCGGCGACACGATCGCGGCGCTCGCGGCCCGGGCCGGCATCGACGCCGCGGCGCTCCAGGTCACGCTCGAGGCGTACAACCGTCACGCGCGCGCGGGCCGCGATCCGGAGTTCCACAAGGGGAGTACCGCCTACAACCGCTTCCTCGGCGACGCGACCGTCGCGCCGAACCCGTGCCTCGCGCCGCTCGAGGTCGCGCCGTTCTACGCGGTGCAGGTGGTGATCGGCGACCTCGGCACGTACGCCGGGATCCGCACCGACGCCCGGGCGCGCGTGCTCGGGGCGCGCGGCGAACCGATCGCCGGCCTGTACGCGGCCGGCAACGACATGGCGAGCATCATGGGCGGGAACTACCCGGCCGGGGGCATCACGCTGGGACCGGCGATGACGTTCGGCTACATCGCCGGATGCGAACTCGCCGGCGTCGCGCCCTGAGCGCGCACGATCAGCGCGCGGGTATCGCGAGAGCGCTCGACGCGGCGCCGAACGCAAGACCGAGCGCGAGGAATGCGAGGACGAGGACCAGCGCAAGCCCGATGAGCCAGCGGCGCGTGGCCCCGATCTGGACGACGACCGTGCCGGCCACCAGGTCGTGAAGCGCCTGCCTGCGCGCGGTGAAGGGCTGCATCAGGTAGCCGAGGAACAGCGGCAGGAGCGAGAGATAGCGCCCGGCCCAGCGCCCGGTGGCGCGCAGGAACGAGATGCGTTCCTCGCCCTCGGCGGTGACCACCTGCAGGCGCAGCGCGCGCTTGCCCGGGCTCGCGCGCCGCGGACCCGACTCGCTCAGCGCGAAGTACAGCCAGCCGATCACGAGGCCGGCGATCCCGCCCGCGAAAGCGATCCACGTCTCGCCGGGGCGGACGAACCCGCCGGCAAAGCCGAGCACGAATCCTGCGACCCCGGCCAGCAGCCCCACCACCACCCCGTCGAGCACCGCGGCGGCGAAGCGCGCCCAGAAGCCCCCGTACGCGGTCGGCGCGCCCAGCCGCTCGGTGACGTCGGCCACGCGTGCGCCGGGCGGGGCGTACGGCGAGTCGGCGGGATCGGCCGGGGGACGGATCTCCGCGAGGGCGAGCTCCTGCGACGAGGTCAGGATGGTCCTGCGCAGCTGGGTGAAGGTTTCCTCGACGGTCGCGCCCTCGCGCAAGCCTTCCGCCCACAGCACGTCGGAGCCGCGCAGCGCGCCGCTCTCGTACCCGCGCAGGATCTCGTCCTCCGCGAAGGGACCGATCCGCTCGCCGTCGCGGACCACCCAGATCTCATCCATCGCGCCTCCCCTGTCCCCGCACTCTAGCAGCCGCTGCGCGGCCCGGTGAGTCATCCGGATGGGCTACCATCGAGCCACGATTCCAGCCGGAGCACCCCGCATGTCCCGCAATGCCAAAGCCGTGGTCTGCCGCGAGCTCGACCGGCCCGTCGTGGTGGAGGAGATCGAGGTCGCCGCGCCGCGCCGGGGCGAAGTGACGGTCCGGATCGGCGCGTGCGGCGTGTGCCACAGCGACCTCTCGGCGACGAACGGCACGATCCAGATGCAGCTTCCGCTCGTGCTCGGCCACGAGGCCGCCGGCGTGGTGGCGGAGATCGGCGAGGGCGTCACCGACCTCGCGCCGGGCGACCACGTGGTGAGCTCGTTCGTGCACATGTGCGGCAAGTGCCGCTGGTGCGCGACCGGGAGGCCGCATCTCTGCGACAGCGCGGCCAGGACGCTCTTCACGCTGCCGGACGGCACGACGCCGGCGCGCGACCGCGCGGGGAACCCGGTCTACGTCTTCTCGGCGTGCGGCGTCATGGCCGAGTACGCCACGCTCTCGGTGGACAACCTCGTCAAGGTGGACAAGGGCGTGCCGCTCGACCGCGCCGCGCTCGTGTCCTGCGGCGTGATGACCGGCGTGGGCGCGGTGTTCAACACCGCGCGCGTCGAGCCGGGCGCGGCGGTAATGGTGATCGGCACCGGGGGCGTTGGGCTGAACGTGATCCAGGGCGCGGCGATCGCCGGCGCGAACCCGATCGTCGCGGTGGACGTGAGCGAGCCCAAGCTCGACCTCGCGCGGTCGTTCGGCGCGACCCACACGATCAACGCGGCGCGGGAAGAGAACGTCGTCAAGGCGGCGAAGAAGCTCACCGGCGGCGGACCCGATTACTGCTTCGAGTGCATCGGGCTCGGCAGCACGGTGGAGCAGGCGTTCCGCTCGCTGCGCAAGGGCGGAAGGGCGGTCGTGGTCGGCGTGACGCGCGGCGACGACGCGGTGACGATACGCCCGCCCGCGCTCACCTTCGAGGAGAAGACGCTGACCGGCAGCTACTTCGGCTCGGCGCGCCCGCGCGAGGACTTCCCGCGGCTCCTCGCGCTCTACCGGGCCGGAAGGCTCAAGCTCGACGAGCTGATCACCCACCGCTACGCGATCGACGAGGCGCCGCAGGCCTTCGCCGACCTCGCGGCCGGGAAGAATGCGCGCGGCGTGATCGTCTTCTGAGCCCCGGACGATGCTCGGCGTCCTCGGCGGGATGGGGCCGCTCGCCACGGCGGACTTCTACGAGAAGCTGATCGCCCAGACCCCTGCGACGCGCGACCAGGACCACGTCCCGGTCGTGATCTACGCGGTGCCGCAGGTTCCCGACCGCACCGCCGCGCTGCTCGCCGGCGGCGCGACGCCCGTGCCCGCGCTGCTCGCCGGCCTGCGGACGCTCCTCGCCGCCGGCGCGCACGCCATCGCGATCCCCTGCAACACTGCGCACGCCTGGTATGACGAGCTCGCTGCCGCAACGCCCGTGCCGATTCTGCACATCGCCGATGCCGCGGCGGACGCGGCAGCGCGGATTGCCGGCCCGGGTGCGCGGCTCGGGCTGGTCGCCACGAGCGGGACCCTCGCCACCGACTTCTACCCGCGCCGCCTCGCGGCGCGGGGATTCGGGTGCGCGATGCCGACCGACGCGGAGATGCGCGACCGGGTGGGCCCCGGCATCGCCTGCGTCAAGGCCGGCGCGGTCGAGGAGGGCGGCCGGCTCCTCGAGGCGGCGGTCCGCGCGCTGCTCGAGCGCGGCGCGGGCGCGGTCGTCCTCGGCTGCACCGAGGTGCCGGTCGCGCTCGACCGCATCGGCTCGCCCCTGCGCGAGCGGTGCGTCGACGCGACGGCGGCGCTCGCGGGAGCCTGCGTCGAGTGGTGGCGGCGATCGGCCGCAGCCGCACGCTTGGACAAGCCGACCGGGACTGCCTAGAATCGCGCCTCACCTCGGTCTACCGGGGCAGACCGGCCGCCGGGACCCATCGGCGCCCCACCACAGGAAAAGGACAGATATGCGCAAACTCGCTATCCCCGTCGCCGCCGCACTCGCCACCGCGCTCGCGCTGCCGGCAGCGGCACAGGAGCTCACCGGCACGCTCAAGAAGATCAAGGACTCGGGGACGATCACGCTCGGCCACCGCGACACGTCGATCCCGTTCTCGTACTACGACGACAAGCAGCAGGTGGTCGGCTACGCGATGGATCTCTGCATGCGGATCGTCGACGCGGTGAGAGCCGAGCTCAAGCTCCAGAAGCTCGACGTGAAGCTCAACCCGGTCACCTCGGCCACCCGCATTCCGCTGATGGCGAACGGCACGATCGATCTCGAGTGCGGGTCGACCACCAACAACCTGGAGCGCCAGAAGCAGGTGTCGTTCACGATCACGCACTTCGTGACCGCGAACCGCTACGTGGCGAAGAAGGCCTCCAACATCAACAAGCTCGAGGACCTCAAGGGCAAGACGGTGGTCTCGACCTCCGGGACCACGAACATCAAGTGGGTCACCGAGGAGAACGCCAAGCGCAACCTCGGCCTGAACATCGTCGCCGCCAAGGACCACGCCGAGGCGTTCCTGATGGTCGACACCGGCCGCGCCGCGGCGTTCTTCATGGACGACATCCTGCTCTACTCGCTGGTCGCGACCTCGAAGAACCCGGGCGACTGGGTGATCGGTTCGGAGGCGTACACCATCGAGCCGTACGGCATCATGCTGCGGCGCGAGGACCCGGCGTTCAAGAAGGTCGTCGACAACGCGATGGTCCAGACGTTCAGGAGCGGCGCGATCACCGGGATTTACGAGAAGTGGTTCCTGAAGCCGATCCCGCCGAAGGGCGTCAACCTCAACGTGCCGATGAGCACGCAGTTCAAGAACGTGATCGCGAACCCGACCGACTCGGGCGATCCGGCGATGTACAAGTGACCGGCGGCGCGGCCGCGCTACGGTAGGACGCGCGCGGGGGACCTTCGGGTCCCCCGCTCTTTTGTGGTAGGTTGGCCGCGCGCCGCCCGCGTCCCGCGCGGCGCCTCGGGGGAGGAGCCGGGCTGAACTACAACTGGAACTGGGGCATCTTCTGGCAGCCTGCGCCCGACGGCGCCGGGACCTACATGTCCTGGCTCGTCGCGGGCCTCGGCTGGACGCTCGCCACCGCGCTCGCCGCCTGGGTGATCGCGCTCGCGGTCGGCTCGGTCCTCGGCGTCGTCCGCACCACGCCGGTCAAGTGGGCGGTGCGCCTCGGCAACGCGTACGTCGAGCTCTTCCGCAACATCCCGCTCCTCGTCCAGATGTTCCTCTGGTTCTTCGTGCTGCCGGAGCTCGTGCCGAAGACGATCGGCGACGCGATCAAGCAGATGCCGCCCCCGTGGGCCGCGTACGTGCCCGCGGTGCTGTGCCTCGGCTTCTACACCGCCGCGCGCGTCGCCGAGCAGGTGCGCGCCGGCATCCAGTCGCTGCCGCGCGGGCAGAACATGGCCGGCACCGCGCTCGGCCTCACCATGCCGCAGGCGTACCGCCACGTCCTGCTCCCGCAGGCCTACCGCATCGTCATGCCGCCGCTCACCTCCGAGTTCCTGAACATCATCAAGAACTCCTCGGTCGCGCTGACGATCGGCCTGATGGAGCTGACCGCCCGGGCGCGCGCGATGCAGGAGTTCAGCTTCCAGGTGTTCGAGGCGTTCACCGCGGCCACGGTCATCTACATCCTGGTCAACATCGTCGTGGTCACCGGCATGCGCTGGCTCGAGCGCAGGATCGCCGTCCCGGGCCTCATCGCCGCGGGCAGCGCGCCGCAAGCCGGGCACTAGGAAGGCGCCGCGATGTTCGCCGGGTTCGACTGGGACGTCATCCAGCGCTCCGCCGGGTACCTCTTCCGGGAGGGCATGACCTTCACCTTGACGCTGACGGCGCTCGCCATGACCGGCGGCATCATCCTCGGCACCCTGCTCGCGATGATGCGGCTCTCGAGCATCAAGGCGGTCTCGATGCTCGCCGGCGGGTACGTGAACCTGATGCGCTCGGTCCCGCTGCTGCTCGTGATCTTCTGGTTCTACTTCCTGGTGCCCTACATCGGGGCGTGGATCATCGGGGCGAACGAGCCGGTCAAGGTGGGCGCGATCCTCTCCTCGGTGATCACGTTCACGCTGTTCGAGGCGGCGTACTACTGCGAGATCATGCGCGCCGGCATCCAGTCCATCCCGCGCGGCCAGGTGTGGGCGGGCTACGCGCTCGGCCTCAACTACTGGCAGACGATGGGCACGATCGTGCTGCCGCAGGCGTTCCGCAACATGCTCCCGGTCCTGCTCACCCAGACGATCATCCTGTTCCAGGACACCTCTCTCGTGTACGTGCTCTCGATCACCGACTTCCTCGGCGCCGCGGCCAAGGTCGCCCAGCGCGACGGGCGGCTGGTGGAGATGTACCTCTTCGTGGCGGTGGTGTACTTCATCATCAGCTTCTTCCTCTCCTACCAGGTCAAGCGGCTGCAGGCGAAGCTCGCCGT
>CAZIXQ010000173.1:0-8297 GCA_964543155.1 uncultured Enterobacteriaceae bacterium | reverse complement strand
GGTTGATCCAGAGCTGGAAGCCGCGCATGCGCCCGCGCTCCTGCTGCGGCATCTCGGAGTGGATGATGCCGCGGCCGGCGGTCATCCACTGCACGCCGCCTGCGCGCAGCTCCCCGGTGTTGCCGAGGTGGTCCTGGTGCTGCATGTGGCCGTCCAGCATGTAGGTGACGGTCTCGAAGCCGCGATGCGGGTGCGCCGGGAAGCCGGCGACGTAGTCGTCGGGATTCTCCGAGGAGAACTCGTCGAGCATGAGGAAGGGGTCGAGGCGCGCGCGGTCGGAGCGGCCGAGGCTGCGGCGCAGCTTCACCCCCGCGCCGTCGGAGGTGGGAACCGATTCGACGATTTCCCGGATGATGCGTGGGGTCATCGGATTCTCCTGGGTTTCGAGCAGGGAAGATGCGGGCGGCGCGACGGCGTTCAACGCTCGCAGAAGCAGCGCCCGCGCCCGTCAGAGCATCGGGCCCGGCAACCCGAGCGCGTGCTCGGCGAGCTGGCGCACGATCCAGTCGTAGGCCTCGTCCACCGAGTCGGTGCGGTAGACGAGGTTGACGTCCTCGGCCGAGATCGTGCCGTGGCGCACCAGCGCGTCGAAGTCGACCACCTCGCGCCAGTACGCGGTGCCGAACAGCACGATCGGCATGTGCTTGCGCATCTTGCGGGTCTGGACGAGCGTGAGCAGCTCGAAGAGCTCGTCGAGCGTCCCGTACCCGCCCGGGAACACGACCACCGCCTTCGCGAGGTACGCGAACCAGAACTTGCGCATGAAGAAGTAGTGGAAGTGGAACGCGAGCTCGCGCGTCACGTACTTGTTGTCGAACTCCTCCACCGGGATCGAGATCGTGAGGCCGACGTTCATGCCGCGCGCCTCGGCCGCGCCGCGGTTCGCGGCTTCCATGATCCCCGGGCCGCCGCCGGTGCACACCACGAAGCGGCGCTCCCCCTGCGGGTCGAGGTCCTTCGACCACTGCGTGAGCCGGTACGCCAGCTCGCGCGCGGCCTCGTAGTAGGCCGACATCCGCACGCCGATGCGGGCCTGCTCCAGGTCGCCCTCCCCGCCTTCGGCCCGGCGCAGCGCCGCTTCGGCCTGCTCGCGCGACGGCGTGCGCGCCGAACCCATGAACACGATGGTGTCGTCGACGCGCTGGCGCTCGAACCGGGCCTTCGGCTCGAGATACTCGGCGAGGATGCGCAGCGCGCGTGCCTCCTTGCTGTCCAGGAAACCGCGGTTGCGGTAGGCCTTGGGCGTGGGGCGGGATCGTTCGGGCAAGGGGTGGCTCCTTTCGCGGGCGATCGTACCCGCGATTGCCCTGCGCCGGCGCGGATGCGATCGACGCTTGCGCCGCGGCCGGCGACTTCCTGCGCCGTCCGGAGGACTTCACCCGCCTGCGGCGGTCACTTGATCCGCCGCAGCCGGCGCTCCGGCCCGCGCGGCTGCGCGAGCGCGCCCGGGTCGGCGATCGCGGCCGAGATCCGAGCACCGGCCTCGCGCAGCACCGCGACGATCTGCTCGCGGTCGAGCAGCTCCCAGCGCTTGATGAGCGTCACGAGCGACAGGCTGCCGAGCACCTCGCCGTCGGCGGCGAACACCGGCACCGCGATGCCGATGTTGGGCGGATCGAGCTCGCCGCTCGACTTCGCATAGCCGGTGCGGCGGATCGCGAGCATCGCGCCCCGGAACTCTTCCCACGTCCTGCCGAGTCCGGCCGCGGCGATCGTCTTCGCGTGGCACGCGTACAGCCGCTTCAGGGCGGCGGTGCCCAGGAACGCGAGGATCGCCTTCGAGGTCGACCCGCGAAACAGCGGCATCGGCACGCCGCGCCCGAACCGGATGTTGAGCTTCTCGAGGCCGGGCACGTGGTGCACGTTGAGCACCCGGTCGCCGTAGAAGTTCGAGAGCAGGACGTCGCAGCCGGTCCGGTCGGCGAGCGCTTCCATGATCGGCTGCCCCGCCCGCAGCACGGGATCGGTCGCGCGGATCTGGTGGTCGAGCTCGATGATGCGCGGCCCGAGCATGTAGCGGCTCGCGCCGGCGCGGCGCAGCAGGCCGGCGGCGACGAGCTCGCGCACGTAGCGGTAGCCCGTCGGCCGCGAGCAGCCGAGGCGCTCGGCGATCTCCTCCGGGGTCCAGGTCGGCTCGGCCTCGGTGAAGAGGTCGATCACGGCGAGCATCCGGGTGAGGCTGGACATGGTTCAGCCCGGGACGACGCGGGCGAGGCGATCGAGGTCGGCGGGGGTCCGCGCGAGGCCCAGCACGTACCGGTCGGGCCGGAGCACGACCGCCTGCGCGCCGTGCTCCGCGAGCCAGCCGTTCACCGCGGCGCCCGGCCGGTCGACGACGACCCCGAGCGCCTCCCAGCGCCGGCGCGTGTCGGGCGCTGCGCCGGCGATCACGTCCGCTGCGCCCAGCACCGCGAAACCGTTGCCGAGCGCCTCGTCGAGGCGCCGGCCGTCGTCGAGCCGGGGCTGCGGGAACACCACGCCGGTCGGGGGCGGCGCGTCGTCGCGCACGCCCGGACCGAGCTGCGGGCTCGGGTAGACGAGCAGCTCGGGCGCGCCGCCCGCGGCGAGACGCCGGTCGCGCTCGGCCGCGACCGCGGGATCGGTCGTCTGGATGATGCTGCCCATGCGCACCGCGAGCGCGATGAACTCGCGCACGTGCGGCAGGCGCTCGCTCTCGTAGCTGTCGAGCAGCCGCTCGGGCGCGGCGCCGCGCACGACGAGCGCGAGCTTCCACGCGAGGTTGGCTGCGTCGCGAATCCCGGCGCACATGCCCTGCCCGAGGAAGGGCGGCGTCTGGTGCGCGGCGTCGCCGGCGATGAGGAGCCGGCCGGCGCGCCACCGCTGCGCGATGAGGGAATGGAAGGTGTACACGGCGGAGCGCTCGAGGCGCGCATCGCCGGGCTCGAGCCAGCGGCGCACCAGCCTCCAGACCGAGGCGGGCTCGGTAATGGTCTCCGGATCGTCCCCCGGCATGAGCATGATCTCCCAGCGCCGCCGGTTCCCGACCACGTTGACGTAGGTCGTCGGCCGCGCCGGCTCGCAGTACTGGACGGTGGTGAGCGGCAGGTCGACGTCGCGTTCGAGCACGAAGTCGACCACCAGCCACGGCTGATGCAATCCGAGATCCTCGTGATCGGCGCCGATCGCTCGGCGCACGAGCGAGCGGGCGCCGTCGCAGCCCACCACCCATGCGGCGGAGACCGTCCGCACCGTGCGCTGCGCGAGGTCCTCGACCTCGAGCGTCGCGCCGGCGCCGCCCTCCGCCACGCTGCGGACCTCGTGCCGGCTGAACACTTCGACCCCGGAATGGCGGGCGACCCCATCGCGCAGCGCCTGCTCGAGGGCCGGCTGGTGGAAGAGGTTGTGGATCGCCCAGCCCTGCGACCCCTCGCCCCGCGCGGCCTCGCGGAGCACCAGCGTCTCGCCGCGCGCGGAGAGGTAGCGCATGCCGGCGGACGGCCGCACGACCGGGGCGAGGAGTTCGGCGAGGCCGAGCGCCTGGAAGACGCGCATCACCTCGCCGTCGAACGCCACCGCGCGCGGCAGGTCGAGGATGCCCGCCTCCCGCTCGAACACCGCCACGCGCAGTCCCGCGGCGCCGAGGAAGTTCGCCAGCACGGCCCCGGTCGGGCCGTAGCCGACGATCGCGACGTCGTACGGGCGGTTCACTGCGGCGCGCGCACGAACCGGTTCAGGCGACGCCCATCCGGCGCGCCATCTCCGCGCGCCACGCCGCGCGCGGGCGGAAACCGGGCAGGCGCTCGGCGTGCGCCGCGATCTGCGCCATCAGGACGTCGTCCGGAAGCGAGAGATCGATCGGCTCGCGCAGGGGCTGGGTGACGTACCAGGGCGTGTCGAAGAAGAGCTCGATGCGGTTGCCCTCGGGGTCGCGGAAGTACACCGAGACCGCGTTCCCGTGCGTGACCGGGGCGATCTCCGTGACGCGGGGGTCCGCCGCGATCCGCGCGTGCAGCACGCGCAGGCCCGCGAGACCGTCCACACGGAACGAGAGCTGGTTGATCACGTTGAACGGCAGCTCCCGGGGACGACCGGACGCGAGCACGAGCTGGTGGTGCTCGTCCGGATCGCGCGAGAGGAACACGAGGTCCACCGGGCCGCGCGGCGTGTCGAGCCGCCCGCGGTCGGTGACCGTGAACCCGAAGTGCGCGGTGTAGAAGTCCTCCATCGCGGCCGGGTCGGCGACGTAGATGCCGATATGGCTGAAAGCGATACCCGGGGTCCCGTTCATGCGCCCTCCGCTGCGATACAGTCTCGGATAACGAGATTCTCGGCGTCTTTTCGCCCCTTGTCAAACGCTGCAATGCACAATAATCTTGCGATTTGATATTTTTTCTCGAAAGCGCTACACTGCGCGCCCTCGACCTCTGCGGCGAAAGGCGCTCATGCGGCTCGCAAGCTTCAAGACCGGGAACGGCCCCACTTACGGGATCGTCGGCGAACGCGGCATCGTTGATCTCGGCGCCCGGCTCGGGACGCGGTATCCCGACCTGCGCGCACTGATCGCAGCGGGCGCGCTCGACGAAGCGCGGCGCCTCGCCGGCGCGGCGCCCGACGTGCCGCTGGAGCGCGTCGCATGGCTCCCCGTGATTCCGAACCCGGACAAGATCGTCTGCGTCGGCCTCAACTACGAGGCGCACCGCGTCGAGACCCAACGTGAGCGCACCGACCATCCGGCGGTGTTCCTGCGCGTGGCGGAGTCCCAGGTGGGGCACGGCGAGCCGATCCTGCTCCCGCCCGAGTCGACGCAGCTCGACTACGAGGGGGAGATCGCCGTCGTCGTCGGCGCGCCGGGCCGGCGGATCTCCGAGGCGCGCGCCTGGGAACACGTCTGCGGTTATGCGCCCTACAACGACGGCTCGATCCGCGACTGGCAGCGCCACACGGTGCAGTGGACCGCCGGCAAGAACTTCGCGCGCACCGGCGGCTTCGGCCCGTGGCTGGTCACCGCCGACGAGATCGCGCCCGGCGCTGTCCTCGAGCTCACCACGCGCCTGAACGGCGCGGTCATGCAGCATGCGACGACCGAAATGCTGATCCATTCCATCCCGCGGCTCATCGCCTACATCTCGACCTGGACCACGCTCCTGCCCGGCGACGTGATCGTGACCGGAACCCCGGGCGGGGTCGGCGCCCGGCGCAACCCGCCCGTGTGGATGAAAGCGGGCGACGTGGTCGAGGTCGAGGTGAGCCAGGTCGGGGTGTTGCGTAACGTCGTCGCCGCGGAGAGCCGGTAGCCCCGGCGCCGCCCAACCAGGAGGAGAACCATGAGAGCACTCGTCGTAGCGCTGTTCGCATGCGCGGCCGCGGCGCCGGTCGCGGCCCAGCAGCCGGTCAAGCTCAAGTTCGCGAGCTTCGAGCCGCCGCAGGCGCCGATCACCGGCAAGGTGTTCACGCCGTGGGCGCAGGACGTGAGCAAGGCGTCGAACGGCGCCCTGGAGATCGAGATGTTCGCGGGTGGCCAGCTCGGCCGCAACCCGCTGCAGCAGCTCAAGCTCGTCGAGGACGGCATCGCCGACTTCACCTGGACCGTGCCGGGCTACACCCCGGGCCGGTTCGACGACGTGGAAGTGACCGAGCTGCCCTTCCTCGTTCGCTCCGCGCGCGAGGGCTCGCTCGCGCTCACCCGCATGTACCAGAAGGGCCAGCTCGCCGGGTTCGGCGAGCTGAAGCTGCTCCTCATCGGCACGGTGCCCGCGAACAACATCCACAGCACCTTCCCGATCGCCTCGGTCGCCGACCTGAAGGGCAAGCGCATCCGCACCGGCAGCGCGCAGCTCGCCAAGCTGGTGGAGTCGCTCGGCGCCGCGCCGGTGCACCTCGGCGGGCCGCAGGTCGCCGAGTCGCTCTCCAAGGGCGTGATCGACGGCTCGCTCAACGAGTGGAACTTCGTCGCCACCTTCAAGATCGACCAGGTCGCCTCGTATCACTTCGCGCTGCCCGTGGGTACCGTCGCGGTGATGGTGCCGATGCTCAAGTCGAAGTACGACGCGCTGCCGCCGGCGGCGAAGTCGGCGCTCGACCGCTACAGCGGCGAGGCGCTGGCCGTGCGCTTTTCGGAGGTGGTCGACGGCGTGAACGACGCCACGCGCGAGCGCGTCGCCAAGAGCCCGAAGAACAAGGTCGTCGTCCCCGACGCCGCGGCCGAAGAGCAGTGGCGCAAGGCGACCCAGGCGCTCGCCGACAACTGGCGCAAGGCGCGCCCGCGCAACGACGCCGTCTACACCGCCTTCACGCAGGAAGTCGCGGCGGTCCGCGGCGGCAAGTAGGCGGCCCCGTCCGTGCTCAGGCAGGCACTCGGCGCCGCCGCCCGCGGCGTCGCCGCCGCGGGCGTCCTGGCGCTGCTCGCGCTGTCGCTCGCGGTGGTCGCCGACGTGCTGATGCGCTGGCTCTTCCGTGCGCCGATCCTCGCGGTGGCGGACCTCGCACCGCTCGTGACCGCGGCCGCGGTCGCCGGGTGCTTTCCCGCCGCAGTGGCGCAGCGCCAGCACATCGCGGTGACCGCCCTGGGCGACCGCCTGGGCGGGCGGATCGCGTGGCTGCTCGAGGTCGGCGCCGCCGTTGCGGTACTCGCGTTTTTCGGCCTCGCCGCCTGGCAGCTCGGGCTGCACGCCCGGGCAATCGCGGCGGGGAACGAGACTACGCTCGTCCTGCGGCTCTCCACCGCCCCGGCGTGGTGGCTGGTCGCGGGGCTCGTCGCGTTCGCCGCGGTGTGCGCGCTCCTCGATGCGCTCGACCGACTCCGCGCCCCTGCGCGCCGCTAGCAGCACGCCGCCGCCGGCATCGAGCCCGCAGGCTCGCCCGCACGCGCACGGCGTGCACGCCTAGCGGGGCGCGCCGATGGACCCTGCTCTCGCCGGCGCGCTCGGGATCGCGGCCGTGCTCGCGCTGGTGGCGCTGCACGTGCCGATCGGCATCGCGATGGGGCTCGTCGGGGTCGCCGGCTTCGCCGCGCTGCAGGGCTGGAAGCCGGCGCTCGCGCTGCTCTCGAACGAGTTCGCCGGATCGCTCGCCTCGGTCGACCTGGCGGTGATCCCGCTCTTCCTGCTGATGGGCAGCCTCGCCAACTCGGCGGGCCTCGGGACCGACGTCTATCGACTCGCGCAGGCGTTTCTCGGCCACCGCCGCGGCGGGCTCGCGATGGCCACCATCGGCGGCTGTGCCGGGTTCGGGTCGGTCTGCGGCTCCTCGATCGCGACGGCGGCGACCTTCGGCCGCGTGTCGCTGCCGGAGATGCTCGCGCGCGGCTACGCGCCCGGCTTCGCGGCCGGCTGCATCGCCGCCGGCGGAACGCTCGGCATCCTCATTCCGCCCTCGGTGATCATGGTGATCTACGCCGTGCTCACCGAGCAGCTGATCCTCGACCTCTTCACCGCCGCTTTGCTGCCCTCGGTCCTGGCGGTCGCGCTCTACCTCGCCGCGGTCGCAGTGCACGTGCGCCTGCACCCCGGCGCGGCGCCCGCCGGCGCGCGGCTGAGCTGGCCGGAGCGCCGCACCGAGCTGCGCCGGAACTGGCGCATCGTCGCGCTGGCGGGGATCGTGCTCGGGGGGATGTACGGCGGGGCGTTCACCGTCACCGAGGGCGCATCGGTCGGGGTGGTGCTCGCGTTCGGGTTCGCGGTCGCGCGCCGCGGGCTCGCGCCGCGCGCCTTCGTCGGCGTCCTCGCCGAGGCGAGCGCCACGACCGCGATGATCTACGTGATGATCCTCGGCGCGTTCGTGTTCTCGTACTTCCTCGCGCTCACCAAGCTGCCGGCGACGATCGTCGGCGCGATCGCCGCGAGCGGCATTCCGGGCCCGGTGGTGATCGCGCTGATCCTCCTCCTCTACGTCGTGCTCGGGGCGGTGTTCGACGAGGTGGCGGCGATGGTTCTGACCCTGCCGGTGGTGCTGCCGATCGTGACCCAGCTCGGCTACGACCCGATCTGGTGGGGAATCGTCAACGTGGTGGTGATCGAGATCGGCATGATCTGCCCGCCGATCGGCATCAACGTATTCCTGCTGCACGCGATGGCGAAGGAGGTGCCGCTCACGGCGATCTACCGCGGCATCGTGCCGTTTCTCGCCGCCGACGTGGTGCGCCTCGGCGTGATCACGTTCTTCCCGCCGCTCTCGCTCTGGCTCGTGCAGCTCTCGCGGGGCGCGTAGCCGCGCCGGGAAGGGATGAAGTCGAGCGGCGGCAGGCGTCGCACCCGACGGGTACGGGCGGAGCGGGCGGGCGCGGCCGGGTGGTGAGGCTCACATCCGGTCGGTGAGGTCGACCACGCGCATGAGCTCGT
>CAZIXQ010000172.1:0-8319 GCA_964543155.1 uncultured Enterobacteriaceae bacterium | reverse complement strand
TTGCTCGCCTCCCGTCCATCCCGGACGCGAGGAGAGGCTCCATGACGCTCTGTCCCATCGCCCTTGCCGCGGGCTGCAGGAAGTGCCCGGCGTTCTCCGTGTGTCCGCTGAAGGGCGTGATCGGCGACTACGACAAGGACGCCGAGGCGAAGAAGGCCGCCGCGGCGAAATCGAAGCCTGCAGCGAAGAAGCCGAAGTAGGCCCGCCCGCGTCGCACCGATGACACCCGAGGCTCCCGCCCGCCCCGTCCGCCGCACCGACCCGGAGGAGGAGCGCGCGATCCTCGGCGCGCTCCGGAAGTGGCTCGACAGGGACGTGCGCCCGCAGGTCGCGAAGCTCGAGCACGAAGACGTCTGGCCGGCGGAGATGGTCGAGCAGATGCGCGCGTTCGGCCTCTTCGGCGCGGTGATCGACCCGAGGTGGGGCGGGCTCGGCCTGTCCGCCTCCACCTACGCGAAGATCGTCGCGGCGATCTCGGAGGTGTGGATGTCGCTCACCGGCATCTTCAACTCGCACCTCATGCTGGCGATCCTGGTGGAGAAGTTCGGCACCGAGACGCAGAAGGCGCGCTTCCTGCCGAAGCTCGCCTCGGGCGAGATCCGCGGCGGCCTGGCGCTCACCGAGCCGGACGCCGGCACCGACCTCGCCGCGATCCGCACGCGCGCGCGGCGCGACGGCGACCACTACGTGGTCGACGGGACGAAGACCTGGATCTCGAACGGCATCCAGGGGAGCGCCTTCGCGGTGCTCGTGAAGACCGACCCCGCGGCGCAGCCGGCGCGCAAGGGCCTGTCGATGTTCGTCATGGAGAAGGGGCCGGGCTTCTCGGTCTCGCGCAAGCTCGAGAAGCTCGGGTACAAGGGCATCGACTCGGCGGAGCTCGTGTTCGACGGCTACCGCGTGCCGGCGGAGAACCGCATCGGCGAGGAGGGCCAGGGGTTCTACCTCGCGGTGAGCGGGCTCGAGCTCGGGCGCATCAACGTGGCCGCGCGCGGGGCGGGCATCGCCAAGGCCGCGCTCGACGAGGCGGTGCGCTACGCGCAGGTGCGCAGGACCTTCGGCAAGCCGATCTGCGAGCACCAGGCGATCCAGCTCAAGCTGGGCGAGATGGCGACCCGCTGCGAGGCGGCGCGGCTGCTCGTCGAGTCCGCGGCGCAGGCCTACGACGCCGGGCGGCGCTGCGACATGGAGGCGGGCATGGCGAAGTACTTCGCCACCGAGGCCGCGGTCGAGAACGCGCTCGAGGCGATGCGCATCCACGGCGGCTACGGCTACTCGAAGGAGTACCCGATCGAGCGCCTCTACCGGGACGCGCCGCTGCTGTGCATCGGCGAGGGCACCAACGAGATGCAGCGGATCATCATCGCGCGCCAGCTCGTGGAGCGGAACAAGGTCTGAGCATGGCCCGCTCCCGCGACAAGCCGGCGCCGTCGACCGCGACCCTCGCCCGCCTGCGCCGGGTCAGCACCGCGACGCTCACCACCCAGCTCTTCAAGCGCGGCCTGCGCAACGTGTTCGTGCAGGGCGTGCGGCGCCTGAGCCGTGCGGGGCCGAACCTGGTCGGGCCGGCCTTCACGCTGCGCAACATCCCCGCCCGCGAGGACCTCGACCGGATGGAGGTGCTCGCCGACCCCGAGCACCCGCAGCGCAAGGCGATCGAGACCGTGCCGCCCGGCCACGTGCTCGTGGTGGACTGCCGCGGCGACACGCGCGCCGCTTCGGCGGGCGGCATCCTGCTCACGCGCCTGGCGGTGCGGGGCGTGGCGGGATTCGTCGCCGACGGGTGCGTGCGCGACACGCCGGAGATCGCGGGCATGGCTTTCCCGGTGTTCTGCGCCGGCGGCTCGGCGCCGCTGAACCTCGTGCGACACCACGCGGTCGATGCCCAGCGCCCGATCGCGTGCGGTGGCGTCGCCGTCTATCCGGGGGACGTCATCGTCGGCGACGGCGAGGGCGTCGTCGTGGTGCCGCGCGAGCTCGCGGACGAGGTTGCGGCCGACGCTGCGGAGCAGGAGTCGCTGGAGGAATTCGTGACCGAAGAGATCAGGTCCGGCAAGCCCCTGCCCGGGGTCTATCCGCCGAACGACGCGACGCGGGCGCGCTATGCGCAGTGGCGCCGCAAGCGGGCGAAGCGATGAAGCTCGACGGGGTCAAGGTCCTCGACCTCTCGCTCTTCCTGCCGGGGCCGCATCTCACGATGATGATGGCCGACCACGGCGCCGAGGTGATCAAGGTCGAGCCGTACGAGGGCGGCGAGCCGGTGCGCAACATCGGCCTGCGCAAGGCCGGGCACTCGGTGTGGTTCCGCAACACCCACCGCGGGAAGAAGAGCCTGCGGCTCAACCTCAAGCACCCCGAGGGGAAGGAGCTGCTGCTGCGGCTCGCCGAGCGCTCCGACGTGCTGGTCGAGGGCTTCCGACCGGGCGTGATGGACCGCCTGGGCGTGGGCTATGCGCAGGTCGCGGCGCGCGCGCCGCAGCTCGTCTACTGCTCGATCTCCGCGTTCGGGCAGACCGGGCGCTACCGCGACAAGCCTGCGCACGACATGGCGGTCGAGGCGCTCGCCGGCGTGCTCGGCTTCAACCTCGGCACCGACGGCCGCCCGGCGAACCCGGGCATTCCCGCCGGGGACATGGCGTCCTCGCTCATGGCGCTCTCGGGCATCCTGATGGCGCTGCTCAAGCAGCGGCAGACCGGCCGCGGCGACTATCTCGATATCAGCCTCTACGATTCCCTCATTGCGTGGACCCCGAA
This sequence comes from uncultured Enterobacteriaceae bacterium, assembly GCA_964543155.1. Lineage (GTDB taxonomy): Bacteria > Pseudomonadota > Gammaproteobacteria > Burkholderiales > SG8-39 > JAGVSZ01. The sequence goes on along the minus strand of CAZIXQ010000172.1, from coordinate 5,565 downwards.
CGTGCAGGGACCGGTGTTCGCCGAGCACCGGCCGCACGTGGTGAAGCACGAGCGCAACTGGGGCGGGGCGGCGTTCTACAACGTGTACGAGACGCGCGACGGCCGCTACATCGCGCTCGCCGGCGTGGAGCACAAGTTCGCCGAGAACTTCCTCAACAAGGCCGGCCGGCCCGACCTCATTGCCCTCTGCCACCAGCCGCCGGGCCCGGCGCAGGACCCGGTGAAGGACTACCTGCGCGAGCTCTTCGCCGCGAAGACGCTCGACGAATGGACGGCGTGGTTCGAGGGCGTGGACGTGTGCTGGGGCCCGGTGCGCACGCTCTACGAAGCGATATTCGACCCGGCGACCGCCGAGCGCGGCATGCTGCTCGTCGACGGCGACGGCGTCGAGCACCTGGGCGTGCCGATCCGTTTCGCGCGCGAGCCGGCGAGCCCCGACCTCGCCGTGCCCGGGTTCGGCGAGCACTCGGCCGAGCTTGCGCGGCGCGTCGGCTACGGCGAGGCGGACATCGAGCGGCTGCGCGCGGAGCGGGTGATCTGAGCGCGATGGTCGAGCTCGACGCGGCGTCGCTCGACCTCGCGCGCTTCATCCGGCCGGGGGACACGGTCGTCGTCGCGCAGGCCTCGAGCGAGCCGCCGACGCTCGCCGCGGCGCTCCTCGCGCAGGCCGACGCCCTGGGCTCGATCACGGTGTTCATCGGGGCGAGCTGGGGCGAGGCGTTCGCGCCCGACCGGGCGCGCGCGTTCCGATACGTCAGCTACGGCGCGCTCGGCGCCAACGCCCGGCTCGCGCGCGCCGGCCGGCTCGACGTCGTGCCGTGCCACTACGCCCAGCTGCCGTGGCTGTTCGAGAGCGGGACCTGGCGCGCCGACGTCGTGCTGATCGGCCTCTCGCCGGCGGCCGACGGCGCGATGACGCTCGGTCCCTCGCATGGCTACGCGCTCGCCGCGGCGCTGCGCGCACGCACGGTGATCGCGGAGGTCAACGACCGCATGCCGTGGGTGCACGGCGGCACGTTGCCCGCGGACCTGCGCATCGACGCGGTCGTGCGGACCTCGCGTCCCCTGCCGGTCCTGCCGGCGGCGAAGATCGGGGACGTCGAGCGCCAGGTCGCGGCGCGCGTGGCGGCGCTCGTGCCGGATGGCGCGACGATCCAGCTCGGCATCGGCACGCTGCCCGACGCAGTGCTCGAGGCGCTCGCCGGGCACCGCGACCTCGGCGTGCACTCGGGCATGCTGACCGGCGCGGTGCTGCCGCTACTCGAGTCCGGCGCGGTCACCAACGCGCGCAAGCCGATCGACCGGGGGATCACGGTGTCCGGCATCCTGATCGGCGACGAGCGGTTCTACGCCCGTCTGCACCGCAATGCCGCGTTCAGGCTCGCCGGGCCGGACTACACGCACTCGCCCGCGGTGCTCGCGCAGCTGCCCGACTTCGTGAGCGTGAACGCCGCGGTCGAGGTCGACCTCTGCGGGCGCGTGAACGCGGAGGTCGCCGGCGGCGCCTATGTCGGCGGGGTCGGCGGGGCGATGGACTTCATCCGCGGCGCGGCGGCCGCGCCGCGCGGGCGCGCGATCATCGCGCTGCCCTCGGTGGCCCGCGACGGCCGGACGAGCCGCATCGTCGCCTCGTGCGCCACGGTCACGACGCCCGCCGCCGACGCCGACCTGGTGGCGACCGAGTGGGGCGTCGCGTCGTTGCGCGGGATCGACTACGCCGAGCGTGCCCGGCGGCTCGCCGCAATTGCGCACCCGGGCGAGCGCGAGGCGCTCGAGCGCGCTGCCCGGAAGCTCCCCTGAGGGACGGGCGCCCGCGGGGCCGCGCGCTCGAATCACGGCACAATCGGGCGTGATGGCGTCCCTGACCTCCACGCACGCCAAGCGTGCCGCCCTGCTCGCGCTCGTCATTGCCGTCGTCGCTGGAGCGGTCTGGTACTTCACCCGCACCGAGCCGATCGCCGTCGTCGTCGCGCCGGTGACGGCCGGACGCGTCGAGACCACGGTCGCCAACACGCGCGCAGGCTCGGTGATGGCCTGCCGGCGCTCGAAGCTCGCGCCGCCGCTCGGCGGTCGCATCGACAAGCTCACGGTGCGCGAGGGCGACCGCGTGAAGAAGGGCCAGCTCCTGATCGAGCTCTGGAACGACGACCTCGTGGCGCGCGAGCGCGTGTCCGCCGAGCAGCTGCAGACGGCGCGGGCACGCCAGCGCGAAGCTTGCGCGCTCGCGGACATCGCGGTGCGCGCGGCCGAGCGCAGCCGCCAGCTGCGTGCCCAGGGCTTCGTTTCGGAGGATGCCGTGGACCGCGCCGTCAGCGAGGCGGAGGCGAAGCAGGCGGGGTGCGCCTCGGCGGGCACCCAGGTCCAGGAGGCGGAGGCGCGCATCCGCGCCTCGAAAGCCGACACCGCGCGCACCGTGGTGCGGGCGCCGTTCGACGGGATCGTGGCGGAAGTGAACGGCGAGGTGGGCGAGTTCCTGACGCCGTCGCCGCCCGGTATTCCGACCCTGCCCGCGATCGACCTGATCGACGATTCGTGCCTCTACGTCTCGGCCCCGATCGACGAGGTCGACGCGGCGCAGCTCGGGGTCGGCATGAGCGGCCGCATCACGCTCGACGCCTATCGCGGCAGGCATTTCACCGGCAAGGTGCGGCGCATCGCGCCCTACGTGCTCGCGCTGGAGAAGCAGGCGCGCACCGTCGAGGTCGAGGTCGAGTTCGACGACCCGGGCGATGCGCGCCACCTGCTGGTCGGCTACAGCGCGGACATCGAGGTCGTGGTCGCCGGACGCGACGACGTCCTGCGGGTGCCGACGACGGCGATCCAGCCGGGCAGCCGCGTCCTCGTGCTCGGCGCCGGCGGCGTCCTGGAGGAGCGCACCGTCGAGACGGGCCTTTCGAACTGGGAGTACACCGAGGTGCGCGCCGGCCTGACCCGCGGGGAGCAGGTGGTCACCTCGCTCGAGCGGGCGGGCGCAAAGGCCGGTGCGCGGGCGCGGGCGGAGGCGAGCGCAGGCCCCGCCGGCCGATGATCGGGCTGCGGGGCATCGAGCGCATCTTCCGTCTCGGCGGGGAGGAGGTGCACGCGCTCCGCAGCGTCACCCTCGACATCGCCCGTGGCGAGTACGTGTCGATCATGGGTCCCTCGGGCTCGGGGAAGTCGACGCTGCTCAACGTCATCGGGCTGCTCGACCGCCCCAGCGCCGGGCGCTACGAGCTCGACGGCCGCGACGTCACCGACCTCGACGACGACGAGCAGGCGCGCGTGCGCCGCGAGCGGATCGGGTTCGTGTTCCAGTTCTTCCACCTCGTGCCGCGCCTGACGGCGGCACAGAACATCGAGCTCCCGATGGTGCTCGCCGGCGTCGACCCGGCCGAGCGCCGCGCGCGGGTCGCACGCCTGGTCGCCGATTACGGGCTGGAGGCGCGCGCGCACCACCGGCCCGAGGAGCTCTCGGGCGGCCAGTGCCAGCGGGTGGCGATCGCGCGCGCGATGTCGATGCGGCCGGCGCTCATCCTGGCCGACGAGCCGACCGGCAACCTCGACCGCCAGACCGGGCAGGAGGTGATCGCGGTGCTGGAGCGGGTGCACCACGAAGGCGGCACGGTGCTGATCGTGACCCACGACCCGGAGCTTGGCGCGCGCGCGCACCGTCGCCTGCGCATGGTCGACGGGGCGATCGCGGCCGACGAGCGGACCTGACGATGCGCACGGCCGATCTCCTCGAGTTCGCGCTGCGGGTGGTGCGCGGCTACCGCGCCCGCACCGTGCTGATCCTGCTCGCGATGGGTATCGGCGTGGCGGCGGTGGTGGCGGTGAGCTCGATCGGGGAAGGCGCGCGCCTCTACGTCGTGCGCCAGTTCGGATCCCTCGGCACGAACCTCGTGATCGTCCTCCCGGGCCGGAGCGAGACCTCCGGCGCGATGCCCGGGGTGCTGCTGGGCCGCACCCCGCGCGATCTCACCCTCGACGACGCGCTGGCGCTCAAGGGCAGCCCGGCAATCCGGCGCATCGCGCCGCTCATCGTCGGGGCCGGCGAAGTGCAGGTCGGCGCGCGCGTGCGCGAGGGCCCGGTGCTCGGATCGACCGCCGAGCTCATGGCGATCCGCAGCATGGTGATCGCGCAGGGCCGCTTCCTGCCGGAGGGCGATCCGCGCCACGCCGAGCCGGTGTGCGTGATCGGGTCGAAGCTCGCGCGCGAGCTCTTCGCCGGGCGCCCGGCGCTCGGCGAGTGGCTGCGCATCGGCGACCGGCGCTTCCGCGTCCTCGGGGTCCTGGCGCCCCAGGGCGAGTCGCTCGGCTTCAATACCGACGAGATCGTGATCGTGCCGGTCGCCGCGGCGCAGGCGCTCTTCGACACCGAAGCGCTGTTCCGGATCCTGGTCGACGCGAAGGGCCGCGAGGCCATCCCCGCCGCAAAGGCCGACGCCGAGGAGATCCTGCGCGAGCGCCACGAAGGCAAGCGCGACGTCACCGTGATCACGCAGGACGCCGTGCTTGCGACCTTCGACCGCATCCTGCGCGCGCTCACGCTCGCGGTCGGCGGGCTGGCGGCGATCAGCCTCGCGGTCGCGGGCATCCTGATCATGAACGTGATGCTGATCTCGGTGACCCAGCGGCGCGGCGAGATCGGGTTGCTCAAGGCGCTCGGCGCGACCGGCGGGCAGATCGCCGCCGCGTTCATCACCGAGGCGGTGCTGCTCGCGCTGGGTGGCGCAGGGTTCGGGCTCGCCGCCGGCAAGCTCGCGCAGGTGCTGATCGGGCAGCTCTACCCGAGCGTGCCGTTCACCCCGCCCTGGTGGGCGGTGATCGCGGCGCCGCTGACCGCGATCGGCACCGCGATCGCGTTCGCGGTGGCGCCCGCGCGGCGCGCGGCGCGGCTCGATCCGGTGCAGGCCCTTTCCCGACGCTAGCGATGGGCGCGGACGACTTCGTGCGCTTCACCTTCGGCTCGCTCGCCGCGCACCGGCTGCGCACCGCGCTGACCGCGCTCGGCATCGCGGTCGGCATCGCCGCGGTGATCCTGCTCACCTCGATCGGCGAGGGGCTGCACCGGTTCGTCATCGCGGAGTTCAGCCAGTTCGGCACCAACCTGATCTCGGTCACGCCCGGACGCGTCACCACCCGCGGCATGTCGCTCGGGGCGATCAACACCGAGCGGCCCCTGAGCATCGAGGACGCGCTCGCGCTGCGGCGCGCGCGCCACGTCCAGCTCACCGACCCGATCGTGCAGGGGAACGCCGAGATCGAGCACGGGGGCCGGGGCCGCCGCGTGACGCTCTACGGCACCGGGCCCGACTTCGCGCGCGTGCTCAGCATGCGCGTTGCGAGCGGGCAGTTCCTGCCCGCCGACGATCCCCGCGAGGCGCGCCCGCTCGCCGTGCTCGGGGCCAAGACGGCGCGCGAGCTGTTCGGTGCGGAGAACCCGCTCGGCGCGCGCGTGCGGATCGGCACCGAGCACTACCGCGTGGTCGGCGTGATGGAGGCGAAGGGCCAGGTGCTCGGCTTCGACCTCGACGACACGGTGTTCATCCCGGTGGCGCGCGCGCTCGACATGTTCAACCGCGA
>CAZIXQ010000171.1:0-8350 GCA_964543155.1 uncultured Enterobacteriaceae bacterium | reverse complement strand
GCAGGCCGCCCTGGAAGATCGCGTTGCGGTTGTAGAGCAGGTGGTGCGCGGTGATGGTCGCCGCGATGCGCGGACCGGCCGCGAGGACGTAGTCCGCGGCCTCCTCGGTCGTGATGTGCTCGAACACGACGCGCAGCGCCGGGAAGCGCCGCACGATCTCGGCGAGCACGCGGTCGATGAACGCCTGCTCCCGGTCGAAGACGTCGACCGCGGGATCGGTCACCTCGCCGTGGACGAGCAGCGGGAGATCGTGCGCTTCCATCGCCGCGAGCGCGGGGAAGGCGCGCTCGAGCGCGGTGACCCCGGAGTCCGAGTTCGTCGTCGCGCCGGCCGGGTAGTACTTCACCGCCTGCACGAACCCGCTCGCGCGGGCCGCCGCGATCTCGGCCGGCGCGGTGTTGTCGGTGAGGTAGAGCGTCATCAGCGGCTCGAACGGCGTCGCCGCCGGCGCGCCGAGCGCCGCGAGGATGCGGCCGCGGTACGCGCGCGCGGCGGCGACCGTCGTCACCGGGGGTCGCAGGTTCGGCATGACGATCGCGCGCGCGAACTGCCGCGCCGTGTAGGGCAGCACGGCCGCGAGCGCGGCGCCGTCGCGCAGGTGCAGGTGCCAGTCGTCGGGGCGGGTGAGAGTGAGCGAGTTCGTCGTCACCGGGTCTCTTTCAGCGCCAGCGCGAGCGCGTACAGATCGTTCCTGCGCGCGCCGGTGATGTCGGCGGCGAGGCGCACGGCACGCTTCACCGGGAGGTCCGCGAGCAACAGGCGCAGCACGCGCTCGCCCTCGGCGGCCCGCGCCGCCGCGCGCGCGCCGGCCACGCCCGCCACCACGACGACGAACTCGCCGCGCCGGCGGTCCGGATCGGCCTCGAGCCAATCGCGCGCCGCGCCGAGCGGGCAGGCATGCACGGTCTCGAACACCTTGGTGAGCTCGCGCGCGAGCACCACGGTTCGCTCGCCCCCGAGCACCGCGGCGAGGTCGGCGACGGACTCGACGATCCGGTGCGGCGCCTCGTAGAAGACGAGGGTGTGCTCGAAGGCGCGCCACGCTTCGAGCGCGGCGCGGCGCGCGGCCGGCTGCGCGGGCAGGAAACCGGCGAAGGCATACGGCCCCGGCATGCCCGCCACCGACAGCGCGGCAACCGCGGCGCTCGGCCCGGGAATCGGCACCACCCGGTACCCGGCCTCACGCACGGCCGCCACCGCGATCGCGCCGGGATCGGAGATCGCCGGCGTGCCGGCATCGGACACCAGCGCGACGTCCTTGCCGGCGGCGAGGATGCGGCACATCTTCCGGGCGGCGGCGCGCTCGTTGTGCTCGTGCAGCGCCGCCACGCGCGCGCCGATGCCGTGGTGCGCGAGCAGCGCGCGCGCGTGGCGCGTGTCCTCCGCGAACACGGTGTCCACCGCGCGCAGCGTCGCGAGCGCGCGCAAGCCGACGTCGCCGAGGTTACCGATCGGCGTGGCCACCACATATAATCGGGCGCCGCCCTCCGCGCTACCGCCATGTTCACCCTTTGCCTGCGCCTCGCCGCGGCTGCGCTTGCCCTGCATAGCGCCGCATTGTGCTGGGGCCAGACGCCCCCCGCAAGCGGCGAGCGCGCGCCGCAGCCGGCCGCAACGGCCGCCGACGTCGTCCTCCTGTTGCCGCTCGATTCGCCCGATTTCCGGGGCGCGGCGGAAGCGGTGCGCCAGGGCTTCCTCGCCGCGGCCGCGCGCAGCCCGACGAAGGCGCGCATCGCCGTGCGCACCACCGACGCGGGTCCGGAGAACGTCGTGGCGGCCTACGGTGCGGCGATCGAGGCCGGCGCGAAGGCGGTCGTCGGCCCGATGACGCGCGGTGGCGTCGCCGCGCTCGCGGCGAGCGGAAAGGTGGTCGTGCCGACGCTCGCGCTCAACCAGCCCGAGGGGAACGTGCCGATCAAGCGGCCGCTCTACGCGTTCGGTCTCTCGATCGAGGGCGAGTCCCGCCACGTCGCCCGGCTCGCGTGGCGCGACGGACCGCGCAACGTGGTCGTGGTGAGCGCACCCGGTCCGCTCGGCAAGCGCATCCGCGACGCGTTCGTCGACGAGTGGCTCGTGCTCGGCGGCGTCATCACCGATGTCCTCGAGGTGCTGCCGGGCGCCGATCCCACGGCGCTCCGCGCCGCGGTGGGGCGCAAGCCCGCCGACGCGATCTTCCTCGCCGCCGAGGGCGAGACGGCGCGCAACCTGCGCCTGCAGATCGGCGGGCAGCTGCCGGTGTACGCGACCTCCCAGGTCAACACCGCGCCGGCGGACCGGTTGCGCAATTTCGACCTCGCCGGCGTGCGCCTGGTCGACATGCCGTGGATCGTGCAGCCCGACCATCCTTCGGCTGCCGGCTTTGCCCGCCCGGCGGGGCTCGAAGGCGACGCGGCGCGCTTCTATGCGCTCGGCATCGACGCCCACCGGATCGCCATGGCCCTCCTCGACGGCGAGCGCGCGTTCGAGGTGCAGGGCCTGACCGGGCGGATCGTGCTCGCCGCGGACGGGACGATCGACCGCCGCCCGCTCGCGGCGACGTTCCGCGACGGGCGCTGCGTGCTGCTCGAGTGAGCGCCGCCCGGAGCCGCGACGGCGCCGCGGCCGAGGATCTCGCCGCCGCATATCTCGAGCGCCAGGGACTCGCGATCCTCGCGCGCAACTACCGCTGCCGCGGCGGCGAGATCGACCTCGTCGCGCGGGAAGGCGCGACGCTGGTGTTCGTCGAGGTACGGCTGCGGCGCTCCGCGGCGTTCGGCGGCGCCGGCGCGAGCGTCGACGCGCGCAAGCGCGCGCGCATCCTGGCTGCGGCGCGGCACTACCTCGGCGCGCGCGACGCGCCGGCCTGCCGCTGCGACGTGCTCGCGCTCGACGCGCTCGACCCGGCGCGCATCGAGTGGATCAAGGACGCCTTCGGTGCCTAGACGAACGCTCGCCGCCCTCGCCATTCTCGCCGTCGCGCTGGCCGCGTCCGCGCAGACGGTCAAGCTGCTCGTGCAGAGCTCGCCGCTCGCGGGTTACCGCTACGCCGAGGCGGCCCAGGTCTGGCCCGAGCTCAAGGTCGGCGATCGCCTCGACCTCGTGCGCGAACCGGACAATCCGCACGACCGCAACGCGGTGCGCGTCGACTGGCGCGGGCGCAAGCTCGGCTACGTGCCGCGTGCCGAGAACGAGGCGCTCGCCTGGGCGATGGACCGCGGCGAGACGGTGAGTGCGCGGATCAGCCGGCTGCAGGCGCACCGCAATCCGCGGTTGCGGATCGAGTTCGAGGTCTTCGTCGAATAGGACCGCAGGTCATCGTCGAGCCCCCCGAGCTGCGTCGCCGCCGGGCGACACTCGCCGCTGCCGCAGCGCGACAGCGCGGGACCGCGGCGCTAGAATGCGCGCACAGAAAAACGCCCCAGCGCCCAACGCCTCGTGCCCATCGACCTCGCCGCCCGCGTCAGCCGGCACTTCTCGGACAGCGCCCAGACGAAGCTCGCCGCGGTCGACGCGCTCGCGCCGCCGATCGTGCGGGCCACGCAGGTCATGGTGCAGTGCCTGCTGGCGAACGGCAAGATCCTCGCCTGCGGCAACGGCGGGTCGGCCGCCGACGCGCAGCACTTCTCGGCCGAGATGCTGAACCGCTTCGAGCGCGAGCGCCCCGGCCTCGCCGCGATGGCGCTCACCACCGACACCTCCACGCTGACCTCGATCGCGAACGACTACCACTACGTCCAGGTGTTCTCGAAGCAGGTGCTCGCGCTCGGCCAGCCGAACGACGTCCTGCTCGCGATCTCGACTTCCGGCAGCTCGCCGAACGTCGTGGCCGCGGTGCAGGCCGCGCACGAGCGCGAGATGAAGGTCGTGGCGCTCACCGGGCGCGGCGGCGGGGAGATCGGCCGGCGGCTCGCCGCCGGCGACGTGCACGTCTGCGTGCCGCACGACCAGACCGCCCGCATCCAGGAAGTGCACCTGCTCACGCTGCACTGCCTGTGCGACGGCATCGACTGTCTGCTGCTCGGAATGGAGTGACCCCCGCATGATCCGCCTCGCAATCGTCTCGCTCCTCGCTCTCGCCGCCGGCCTCCAGGGGTGCGCGCCGCTCATCGTCGGCGGCGCCGTCGCCGGTGGAGCGATGGTCGCGGTCGACCGGCGCCAGCCCGACATCATGGCCACCGACGAGCGCATCGAGATCCAGGCCACCAACCGCATCTCCGAGCTGCTCAAGGACAAGGGACACGTCAACGTCACGAGCTTCAACCGGCAGGTGCTGCTCACCGGCGAAGCCGGGACCGAGGCGCTCAGGCAGGACGCGGAGCGCGCGGCGGCGACCACCCCGGAGGTGAAGTCGGTCACCAACGAGCTCGTGATCGCCCCGCCGAGCGAGCTCGGCGCGCGCTCCAACGACACCTACATCACGAGCCTCGTGAAGTCGAGGTTCGTGACCGCGCAGAAGTTCAACCCGATCCACGTCAAAGTCGTCACCGAGCGCGGAACCGTCTACCTCATGGGGCTGGTCACCAAGCGCGAGGCCGACGACGCGACCCAGATCGCGCGCACCACGAGCGGCGTCAAGCGCGTGGTGCGGGTGTTCGAGTACATCGAGCCGCCGCCGCCCGCGCCGAAGCCCGCGCCGGCCGAGCCGGCAAAGTAGCCTCGCGCCGCTACTGCGGCGTCCGCGCGCGCCGCTGCAGGAAGCGCATGACCGCGCCGATCGCGGGCAGCTTGGCGTACAGCTCCTCGGCCGCGTCCCAGTAGTCGCGGTGGTAGGCGATGCGCCCGTCGCGCGCGAAGCGCAGGTGCGACGCGCCGCGCACCGTCTCGCGCGCCGCCCGCCCTCGCAGCCGGAAGCCGAACTCCCAGGTCAGCATCGCGCCGTGCGCGGCCTCCCAGCGCTCCAGGATGCGGAAGCGCGGCTCGTCCACCTGCTCGAACATGTGCGCGAAGACCTGGCCGATCGCCGCGCTCCCCGTCACCTCGTTGAACGGGTCCTTGAAGAAGGCCTCCGGGACGTAGTACCGATCGACGTGGCCCGCCGTCTCGCGCGTCAGCGTCTCGAACCAGTGCACGATCCCGTCGAGAGTCATAGGCCGGTGAAGCGGCGCACCGCCGGGAAGTAGGCCGCGTACGGCAGGTGGCGCAGGGCCTTGAGCCAGCGGGTGAAGCGCTTCGGGAAGTGGATCTCGAACTCGCCGCGCTCGAGACCCTTGATGATCGCGGCCGCCGCTTCCTCCGGCGCGATGAGCGCCGGCATCTTGAACGTGTTCTGTGCGGTCAGGGGTGTCTCCACGAAACCCGGATTGATCAGGTAGACGCCGATCCCCTTGGGCGCGAGGTCGACGTACAGCACCTCGGCGAGATTGATCAGCGCTGCCTTGGTCGGTCCGTAGCACAGGCTGTTCGGCAGCCCGCGGTAGCCGGCGACGCTCGACACGAGCGCGACGCCGCCCGCGCCGCGCGCGAGCATGTCCGGCAGGATCACGGGGAGCAGGTTGAACGCCCCCATCAGGTTCGCCTCGACGTGGGTACGCGCGCGCTCGACCGTGAGCTCCCAGGCTCGCGTGGGCTGGTAGGTGCCGGCCAGGTACACGGCCAGATCGACCGCGCCCCAGGCCTTGAGGATGCGCGCGTGCGCGGCGCCGAAGTCCTCGGCTCTGGTCACGTCGAGGGGCAGCACCAGGGCTTCGCCGCGCCCGGCGACGAGCGAGCGCAGGCGGCCCGCGCTGCGCGCGCTCACCGCGACCCTCGCCCCGCGCGCGAGCAGTGCGCGCGCGAGCGCGGCGCCGATGCCGGTGGAGGCCCCGACGAGCCAGACGCGCCGGTCCTTCCAGTCGGCGATGCGCGCGTTGAGGGGCATCAGCGCACCCTGCGGAACGCGATCGTGATTTCGGCGAACCGGATGCCGAACTTCGAGATCGTGGAGCGGTTGAGCATCGTGTCGGCGTCGACGAGGTACATCCAGTCGTCGAGGTCGACCGCCCAGCCGCCCTGCTCGGGCGGCAGCTTGAGGACGTATCGCCATTGCAGCGCGTTGCCCTGCGCCTCCCCGCTCGCGGATCCCACCACGTCGCCCGCCGTCCCGCTATACCGGTTCGCGTCGATCCGGGTGATCGTCCAGACGCGGCGCTCCTTCTTTCCGTCCGACCAGTCGAACGACTCGTCCAGCGTCCCGACGTTGCCCTGCCAGCGCGCGTCGATGCGGACGTAGAACCGGCGCAGCACCTTTCCCGACCGGTCCTGCACCATGCCCCAGCCGTCCACCCGCCCGTCGAAGTAGCGCGCGAGATCGAGCTCGGGCTGCTCGGCGCGGTAGTCGAGCGGCGTCACCGCGCTGCATCCGGCGAGCACGGCGAGCGAGGCGAGAAACGCGGGCAGGCGGAGCTTCATGTCGTTCCCCGGGCGAGCGCCGCCGGCTGGCGGACCGGCACGAGCCACAGCACCGCGGCCGAGCCGAGCTTCAATACGCACGGCAGCACGCAGTAGACGAATGCGAGCGCGCGCGCCGCGCCCGCCTCCCCCGGCGCGTAGCCGAGCGCCGCGAGCGCCGGGAGGGCGATGCCGGCGGCGATGGCGAGATTCGCCTTGGTCGCCAGATTCCAGATGCCGAAGTAGCTTCCGGCCGACGACTCCCCCGCGCCACGGCGGTCGCGGTCGATGACGTCGGCGAGGATCGAGGCCGGCAGCGCGAGGTCGGCGCCGAGCGCGACCCCGGAGAGCACGCAGATCGCGCCGAAGGCAACGACGTCGCCGGGGCCGAGCGCGTACGCCCAGACGAACGCGACGACCGCCAGCAGCATCCCGGCAAGCCACGCCGGTCGCTTCCCGATCCGCCGCGAAAGGCGCACCCAGAGCGGAATGCCGGCCGCGCCGGCGACGAAATAGAGCACCAGGAACAGCCCGCTCAGGTGCGGGGCCTGCAGTACGTCGGCGATGAAGAAGAGCACCAGCGTCGAGGGCACTGCGGCGGCGACCCCCGAGAGCACGAAGACCGCCAGCAGGTGGCGGAAACCGGGATTCGCGAGGGGCGCGGCGAGCGCCTGCCTGAACCCTCCGGCCGCGCGCGCGGGACGGTGCGGACGGGGCGCGAAAGCGAGGGTCACGGCGGCGCACAGGGCGAGCAGGCCCGCGAAGATCCAGCTGAACCGCGCGAGCCCGGCCGCGTTCTCGCCGCCGAGCAGCGCCGGCGCCGCCGCGGCAACGACGACCCCGGCGAGCGTGAAGAACTCGCGGGCGGCGGTGATGCGGGTGCGCTCGTGCACGTCGTCGGAGAGCTGCGCGCCCCAGGCCTGGTAGGCGATCGACGCCATCGAGAACCCGAGATAGGTCACCACGAGCCCCCCGGCGAGCCACGCGGCGAGACCCGAGCCGGGCGGGTGCAGCAGCGCGAGCATGCCGAGCGCGAGGAGCGGCAGCGCCGCCGCGACGAAGCGTTCCCGCCGCGGCCAGCGGTCGGCGAGCCAGCCGAGCACCGGGTCGCTGATCGCGTCGGCGAGCCGCGTGACGAGCAGGATCGCCCCGACGAGCGCGAGCGGCAGGCCGAGGTCGCCCGCGTAGAGCTTGGGCAGGTGAACGTAGAGCGGCAGCGCCGCCATCGCGAGCGGCAGTCCCAGCGCGCCGTAGGCGGCGAGCCGCCCGGTCGAAAGGGGGGTCATGGCGTGAGGGCGCGCGCTCAGCGGGACTCGCCGAGCAGGCTCGCGCGCAGCTCGCGCGAGCGCGTGCGGGGGTCGAACCAGATCGCGAAGAAGGCGCGCGCGAACCCGGGGTCCTCGATCGACCCGATCGGGCGCCCGTTCAGCGCGAACTCGACGCCGCGCCCGGGCACGGCGGCGCCGGTCAGCTCGTCACCGCGACGCACGTCCGGAAAGACGCGCCGCATCTCCTCGAGCCAGCGCCGCTGCTCGGCGCTCGTGCCGAACCCGAGGCGCCGGATCTCCTCGAGGCTCGCCTCGGCGATGCGGGCACCGGCGAGCTCGCGCGCGTACCGCAGCGTGAGGGCGAACGGCTGCGCCGGGTCGAAGCGCTCGCCGGCGACCGCGAGGCGCGCGTCGTAGACGTGCAGGCCGAACCAGTGCAGGCTGCCGGCGCCGACCTCGCGCAGGGGAACGCCCGAGGCGACGCCGGCCGGCGCCCAGCCGAGGCTGGCGCAGGCGGCCGCGGCCGCCGCGATCAGCGCGGCCGCGCGAGCTCGAATTGATGGACGTCGGTGCATCCGCTGGCAAATCCCGCTTCGCAGTACGCGAGGTAGAAGTCCCAGACCCGCAGGAACCGTTCGCCGTAGCCGAGCGCGCGTACCTCGGGCAGCCGCGCCTTGAACGCCTGGCGCCAGCGGCGAAGCGTCTCCGCGTAGTCCGCGCCGAACGCGAGCTCCCCG
>CAZIXQ010000170.1:0-8409 GCA_964543155.1 uncultured Enterobacteriaceae bacterium | reverse complement strand
AGCTGTTGAGGAGCTCCGGGCGCTTGTCGAGCACGATCGACGCGCGCTCCTTCGACTGCTCGGTGAGGCGGATGCCGAGATGCTCGACGAAGGGAATGCGGACGCGCGAGAGCGACTGCGTGGTCATCGATTCGAGGCGGGGCCGGGGTTCGACATGTTCCGGGTTATAGCAGGGCGCGGCGACGGTTGTCGACCCGAGAGCGCACGATCGCGATGACGATGCGGGCGGCGAAGCAAGCGCCGTGCCGCTTCGCTCCTTTCGCGCGGCGATTGTCGCACGCGGGCCACCGCGCTAAGCTCGGTGCCCGGACGTCGCGCGGGGAGGCGCGCCGTGGCTTTCGATCCGCCCAAGCCGCAGCTCGAGTTCGCGTTCCGCGCGCGCGTCGCGGTGGGCGCGCCGCGCTCGCTCGGGCGCACGCCGCTCGGCGAGCGGCGCATCGTGGACATCGTCGGGGGCGAGGTGAGCGGGCCACGGCTCGCCGGCCGCATCCTGCCCGGCGGGGCCGACTGGCAGATCATCCGCGACGACGGCACCGCGGTGCTCGAGGCGCGCTACACGATCGAGGCGGAGGACCGGTCGCTCGTCTACGTGCGCAACTTCGGGTACCGCTACGGGCCGCCCGACCTGCTGATGCGCATCGCGCGCGGCGAGGAGGTCGACCCGGCGAGCTACTACTTCCGCGCTGCGCCGGCATTCGAGACGGCGGCGCCGGAGCTCGCGTGGCTCAACCGCACGATCATGGTGTGCACGGGCGCGCGCACGCGCGACCGGGTGATCCTGGATTTCTACGCGGTGAAATAGGGCGAGACGCGGTCAGGTGCACCCCAGCCGCCGCTCCTTCGCGCGCACCAGCCCCGAGATCACTTCGTTGTAGGGCGCGCCGAGGCCCGCCGCCTTCGCCGCCGGTGGAATCGCGCCGTTGATCGCGTCAATCTCCGACCGGCGCTTCGCCATGAGGTCGAGCAGCATCGACGGGCGCGCGTTCGGGATCTTCGAGCCGAAATCGCGCACGTAGGCGACGACGTCGTCGAAGCCGAGCCTGATCGCGCGCTTGCGCGCGACCGCGTACGCCTCGGCCGCGCAGCCGGAGGCGACCTGGAACGCGTCCGGATCGTCCATCACCTCGCCGACGGTGCGCTCGGTGACGGCGCAGGTGCCGGAGTAGCAGACATTGCAGATGAGCTTCTCCCACACGAGCTGGTCGATGTCGTCGAAGCACTTCACCTTGAACCCGCCCGAGCGCCACACCTCGGCGACCGCCTCGAGGCGCGGCGAGATTGGCCCCGCGAGCTCGCCCAGCCGAACGAGCTCCATGCCGTTGTGGTGCGCGTGGCCCGGGCCGCGCATCGACGCGCCGAAGCCGCCGACCACGCCGACCATGACGCGTTCGCGCCCGAGCACGGCTGCGGTCTTGTCCGGCCCGCCCAGGCCGTTCTGGATCGAGAGGACGACCGTCTTCGGCCCGACGATGGCCTGGGCCGCGCGCGCGGCCGTCTCCACGTCGCGGAACTTGGTGGCGACGATGACCAGGTCGCATGGACCCGCGTCCGCGGCATTGGTGGTTGCGTTCACCCGCACCGTGCGATCGCCCGAAGCGCCTTCGACCCTCAGGCCGTTCGTGCGGATCGCGTCGACGTGCTCGCGCCAGCTGTCCACCGCCCACACTTCATGCCCGGCGGAGGCGAGCAGTCCCGCGTACACCGAGCCCATCGCCCCGCAGCCGACGACCGCGATCTTCATGACCTACGCCACCTCGAACAGCCCCGCGGCGCCCATCCCGCCGCCGATGCACATCGTGACCACGACGTGCTTGGCGCCACGGCGCTTGCCCTCGATCAGCGCGTGGCCGACGAGCCGGCTGCCGGTCATGCCGTACGGATGGCCGACCGCGATCGCGCCGCCGTTCACGTTGAGGCGGTCGTTGGGGATGCCGAGCTTGTCGCGGCAGTAGATCACCTGCACCGCGAACGCCTCGTTCAGCTCCCAGAGATCGATGTCGCCCATCTTCTTGCCGGCCTTCTCGAGCAGCTTCGGGATCGCGAACACCGGGCCGATGCCCATCTCCTTGGGGTCGCACCCGGCGACCGCGAACCCGCGGAAGATGCCGAGCGGCGCGAGGCCGCGCTTCTGCGCGAGCTTCGCGTCCATCACGACGCACGCCGAGGCGCCGTCGGAGAACTGGCTGGCGTTGCCGGCGGCGATCGTGCCGCCCTCGACCGCGGGCTTGATCTGCGAGACGCCCTCGTACGTGGTGTCGGCACGAATGCCCTCGTCCTCCGCGGCGATCGCGTCCTTCATCGTCTCCTGCCCGGTCGCCTTGTCCACGACCTTCATGTGGACCTCGATCGGGGCGATCTCGTCCTTGAACTTGCCGGCTGCGCGCGCCGCCGCGGCGCGGCTCTGGCTCTGCACGCCGTACCGGTCCTGCGCCTCGCGCCCGATGTCGTAGGTGCGCGCGACGTACTCGGCGGTCTGCAGCATCGGCCAGTACACCTCGGGGCGATGGCGGTGCAGCCACTCGTCCATGAAGTGGTGCTTGTTCATCTCGTTCTGCACCAGCGAGATCGACTCGACGCCGCCCGCGACGTAGATCGAGCCCTCGCCGGTCATGATCCGCTGGGCGGCGAGCGCGATGGTCTGCAGCCCGGAGGAGCAGAAGCGGTTCACCGTCATTCCCGGCACGGTGTCCGGGCAGCCGGCGCGGTGCGCGATCTGGCGCGCGATGTTCCAGCCGGTCGCGCCCTCCGGATTGGCGCACCCCATGATGACGTCCTCGACTTCCGCCGGCTCGACCTTCGCACGCGCCAGCGCGTGCTTGGCCACGTGGCCGCCCATCTTCGCGCCGTGGGTCATGTTGAGGGCGCCGCGCCACGACTTGCAGAGGGGCGTGCGGGCGGTGGATACGATCACTGCGTCGGTCATGTGCGGCTCCTGGTTCAGTTGAAGGTCCTGCCCTCGGCGGCGAGCTTCGCGAGCAGCGCCGCCGGCTTCCAGTACTGGCCGTTGCGGCCCTCCGCGTATTTCGCCATCGCCGCCACGACGTTCTTCAGGCCGACCGTGTCGGCGTAGAACATCGGCCCGCCCCGGTAGAGCGGAAAGGCGTAGCCGGTCAGGTACACCATGTCGATGTCGCTCGCGCGCAGCGCGATGCCTTCCTCCAGGATCTTCGCGCCCTCGTTCGCGAGGGCGTAGATGCAGCGCTCCACCATCTCCTCGTCCGGGACCTGCCGCCGCGTGATGCCCTGCTCCTTCGAGTAGGCGACGATCAGCTGCTCGATCTCGGGGTCCGGGACCGGGGTGCGCGAGCCCGCCTCGTACCGGTACACGCCCCTGCCCGTCTTCTGGCCGTAGCGGCCCATCTCGCACACGCGGTCGAGCCACGCCGGGTAGATCTGACCCTCCGGGTCCTCGGCGCGACGGCGCTTGCGGATGTGCCAGCCGATGTCCTGGCCGGCCATGTCCATCATTGCGAAGGGACCCATCGCCATGCCCCAGTCCTGCAGCGCCTTGTCCACCTGCTGCGGGAGCGCGCCTTCCTCGACGAGGAAGTAGGCCTGGCGCAGGTACTCCTCCAGCATCCGGTTGCCAATGAACCCGTCGCACACCCCCGAGACGACGCCGACCTTCTTGATGGCCTTGGCGAGCTTCATCACCGTGGCGAGCACCGCCCTCGAGGTCTTCGCGCCGCGCACGATCTCGAGCAGGCGCATGACGTTCGCCGGGCTGAAGAAGTGCATCCCGACGACCGATTCCGGCCGCTTCGTGAACAAGGCGATCTTGTTCACGTCGAGGGTCGACGTGTTCGTCGCCAGGATCGCGCCCGGCTTCATCGTCGCGTCGAGCTGCCGGAACACCTGTTCCTTCACGCCCATGTCCTCGAACACCGCTTCGATCACGAGCTCGGCGTCCTTGATCGCGTCGTACGACAGCGCAGTCGAGAAGCGGGCCATGCGCTTGTCCATCTCGGCCTGGGCGAGGCGACCCTTCGCCACCGTGGCTGCGTAGTTCTTGCGTATCGTGTCGAGGCCGCGGTCGAGCGCCTCCTGCTTGACCTCGAGGAGGGTCACCGGGAAGCCGGCGTTTGCGAACGCCATCCCGATGCCGCCGCCCATCGTCCCGGCGCCGATGATCGCGACCTTCTTCACCTCGATCGTCGGCGTCGATTCCGGGACGTCCGGGATCTTGGACGCGGTGCGCTCGCCGAAGAACGCGTGCCGCAGCGCCTTCGACTCGGTGGTAACGACCAGCTCCTCGAAGCGCTCGCGCTCGAAGGCGAGGCCCTCTTCGAACGGCAGCTTCGTCGCCGCCTCGAGGCAGGCGACGATCTTGGGCGGCGCGGGAAAGCCCCGCGACTCCTTCGCGACCTTCTTGCCCGCTTCGGCGAGAAACGCCGCGGCATCGCCCTCGAGCTTCACCTTCTCGTCGCGCAGCTTGCGCGGCGGCCGCTTCTCGGCCACGACCTTGCGCGCGAAGGCGATCGCGCCCTGGAGGAGATCGCCTTGCACGATCTCGTCGAAGAGGCCCGCAGGCATCTTCTCCGACGCCACCGGGTTGCCCGTCACCATCATGTCGAGGGCTGCCCTGGCGTCGATCGCGCGCGGCAGGCGCTGCGTGCCGCCGGCGCCGGGCAGGATGCCGAGCTTGACCTCGGGCAGCGCGATCTGGGCGCCGGGCGCGGCGACGCGGTAGTGGCAGCCGAGCGCGAGCTCGAGACCGCCGCCCATCGCCACCTTGTGGACCGCCGCGATCACGGGCTTCGACGCCGCCTCGACCTTCGCGATCACCTGCCGCAGGTGCGGCTCGGCGCTCGCCGCCGGGGTGTTGAACTCGCGGATGTCGGCGCCGCCGGAGAAGGCGTTGCCGCCGCCGATCAGCACGATCGCCTTGACGCTCGCATCGGCGAGGGCGCGGTCCACGCCCTCGAGGATGCCCTTGCGCAGGGGATGCCCGAGCCCGTTGACCGGCGGGTTGTTCATCGTGATCACGGCGACCTCGCCGTGCACGGCGTATTCGGCTGCGTTCATGCGTGCTCCATCAGGGTTCAGGCGGGAGTGACGAGCTTCAGGCCCACGATCCCCGCGACGATGAGGGCGATGCAGCCGAGCCGCGCTGCGGTGGCGGGCTCGGCGAAGAGGACGATGCCGAGGATCGCGGTCCCGACCGCGCCGATCCCGGTCCAGACCGCGTAGCCGGTACCGACGGGGATCGTGCGCAGCGCCAGCGCGAGGAACACCATGCTCGCGACGATCGCCACGCCGGTGATCACGCTCGGGACGGGTTTCGTGAAGCCCTCCGTGTACTTCAGGCCGACGGCCCACACGATCTCGAGGACGCCGGCGACGAAAAGGTAGGTCCAGGCCATGCGGGAGCGGGGGAATGCGCCCGCGACGCGCGGGCAGGCCCCGGGATTCTAGCGCTTGCCTCGCAGGCTCGGCAGCCCGATGCCGGCGGCGTCGAACCCGCCGTCGACCGCGAGGGTCTGGCCGTTCACGTAGCTCGCCGCGTCGCTGCAGAGGAATGCCACCGCCGCGGCGATCTCCTCCTCGGTGCCGTAGCGGTTGAGCGGGATCGCGTCGTGGTAGTCGGCGCGGATGTCGGGCGTGTGTACCTGCTTCGCCATCGCGGTGTCGACCGGCCCCGGCGCGACCGCGTTCACGCGGATCCCGAGCTCGCCGAGCTCGGCCGCCTGCTGCTTCGTGAGATGCGCGAGACCGGCCTTGCTCGTGCCGTACGCGACGCGCAGCGTGCTCGCGCGCAGGCCCGAGATCGAGCCGATGTTGACCACCGCCCCGCCGCCGTGCGTCAGCATGACCGGCGCGCAGGCCTGCGTGCAGAGGAACGGGCCGGAGAGGTTGACGGCAAGCACGCGCGCCCACTCCTCGAAGGTGGTCTCGAGCATCGGCTTGAACACCGCGACGCCGGCGTTGTTGACCAGCGCGTCGATGCGAGCGAACCGCGCGACGACGCGGTCGATCGCGGCGTGCACCTGCGCAGGCTCGGCCACGTCGCACTCGATCGCGAGCACCCGTTCGGCCGGCGCGAGCCCCTTTGCCGTCTCGGCAAGCGTCGGCGCGTCGATGTCGAGCAGGGCCACGGCGTAGCCGTCTGCAAGGAAGCGCCGCGCGATGGCGAGCCCGATGCCGCGCGCGGCGCCGGTGACGACCGCGACCTTGAACGAAGCGTCCATAGCGCTACACCTCCAGCCATTCCCGCCGCACGAGCGCGTTGCCCTTGAGCTCCGCCGGCGTCCCCTCGAACACGAT
Organism: uncultured Enterobacteriaceae bacterium; assembly: GCA_964543155.1. Classification (GTDB taxonomy): domain Bacteria; phylum Pseudomonadota; class Gammaproteobacteria; order Burkholderiales; family SG8-39; genus JAGVSZ01. The sequence goes on along the minus strand of CAZIXQ010000170.1, from coordinate 2,145 downwards.
CTGCCCGTGCCCCATCACGTACAGCCGTTCCGACAGGTCGAGCGCGATCGCGAGCTTCTGCTCGACCAGGAGGATCGCGATGCCGCGGCGCTTGATCTCGCGGAAGAGCTCGGCGACGAGCTCGACGATCTTCGGTGCCAGGCCCTCGGTCGGCTCGTCGATCATCACCAGGTCCGGGTCCCCCATGAGCGTGCGCGCGAGGGTGAGCATCTGCTGCTCGCCGCCCGACAGCACCCCGCCGGCCGTGTCCGCGCGCTCCGCGAGGCGCGGGAAGAGCGCGAAGACGTCCGCCACCGACCAGCGCCCGGTCGTGCCCTTCGCCTTCATCCCGAGCTCGAGGTTCTGCCGCACGGTGAGGGTCGGGAAGATGTCGCGGTTCTCGGGCACGTAGCCGAGGCCCTTGTGCGCGATCTGGTAGCTCTTCAGGCCGATGAGGTCCGCGCCCTTGAAGCGTACCGAGCCCTGCGCGTCCACCATGCCCATGATCGCCTTGATCGTGGTGGAGCGGCCGACGCCATTGCGGCCGACGAGGCTCACGCACTCGCCGGCGCCGACTCGCAGGTGCACGCCCTGCAGGATGTGGCTCTTGCCGTACCACGCGTGCAGGTTGGCGACCTCAAGCATGGGCGGCTCCGAGGTACGCCTCCTGCACCCGAGGGTTCGCGCGGATCGCGGCGGGCGCGTCGCTCGCGATCACTTCGCCGTACACGAGCACGCTCACCCGGTCGGCGAGGTCGAACACGACCCCCATGTCGTGCTCGACCATGACGAGCGTCCTGCCCTCGGTCACCTTGCGGATCAGCGCGACCGCGGCGGCGGCCTCCGACCGGTTCATGCCGGCGGTCGGCTCGTCGAGCAGGATCACGCTCGCGCCGCCGGCGATCGTGATGCCGATCTCGAGCGCGCGCTGCTCGGCGTACGAGAGCACGCCGGCGAGGGTGTGGCGGCGGCGGGCGAGGCCGATGCGCTCCATCACGTCCTCGGCGCGGCTGCGCGCGTCCGCGAGCGTCGACAGCGCCCGCCAGAACGCGTAGCGGTAGCCGAGCGACCAGAGCACCGCGCAGCGCAGGTTCTCGAACACCGAGAGGTTGGGGAAGATGTTGGTCACCTGGAAGCTGCGCGCGAGGCCGCGCCGGTTGATCTGGTGTGGCCCGAGGCGCGTGACGTCGGCGCCGTTCAGCAGGATGCGGCCCTCGGACACCGGGAACCGCCCGCTCGCGAGGTTGAACAGCGTCGACTTGCCCGCCCCGTTCGGACCGATGATCGCGTGGCGCTCGCCGCGCGCGATCGCGAGGTCGACGCCGCGGATGATCTCGGTCCGGCCGAAGCGCTTGCGCACCCCGCGCAGCTCGAGCGCCGGCACCGTCATGTGAGCCCCGGCGCCACGCTCTTCGCCTCGATCTCGCGCTGCACCGCGTCCCACCCGGCGCGCACGCGGCGCCAGGCGAGGAAGCAGAGCGCGCCGCCTGCGGCGAGCAGCGCGGCGCACGCGAGCCAGGGTGTCGCGGTGAAGGGCGCCACCGCGATGCCGCCGAGCGTCATCTCGGCCGGCGCCCCGGCGGTGGTGACGTGATAGATCATCTCCACGATCCCGGCGAATCCTGCCAGGGCGAGCAGCCCGGCCGCGAGTGCCCGTCCGTACGGGCCGAGGAGCCGCCCGAGCAGGCCGAACTTCCACACCCGCACGTTCTGCATGACGATCATCGCGACGCCGCCGGGCGCGAACATCACGATCGCGATGAAGAAGAGCCCGAGGTAGAGGAGCCACGCCTTGGTGAGGCCGGAGAGCGCCGTCTGGAAGAAGGTGAAGATCACCGCGCCGACGATCGGACCGAAGAAGAAGCCGACCCCGCCGATGTACGCCGCGAGCAGGACCGCCCCCGAGCGCAGCGTCGAGACCGTTTCCGCGGTGACGATCTCGTAGTTGATCGCCGCGAGGCCGCCGGCGATGCCGGCGAAGAACGCCGATAGCACGAACATGAGCAGGCGCACGCGCTCGACGTTGTAGCCGACGAACGCCGCGCGCTCCTCGTTGTCGCGCACCGCGTTCGCGATGCGGCCGAGCGGCGTCCGGGTGAGGGCGAACATGGCCGCCACGCTGAGGAGGGTCCAGGCCGCGATCAGGTAGTACACCTGGATCGCCGG
>CAZIXQ010000169.1:0-8421 GCA_964543155.1 uncultured Enterobacteriaceae bacterium | reverse complement strand
ACCTTCGGCGGCATCAATCTCGAGGACATCAAGGCGCCGGAGTGCTTCGAGATCGAGCGCAAGCTGCGCGCGCGCATGAAAATCCCGGTGTTTCACGACGACCAGCACGGCACCGCGATCATCGTCGGGGCGACGATCACCAACGGCCTCAGGGTGGTCGGCAAGGAGATCGCGGAGGTGAAGCTCGTCACCTCGGGGGCCGGCGCCGCCGCGCTCGCGTGCCTCGATCTTCTGGTCGAGCTCGGCGTGCGCAAGGAGAACATCTGGGTCACCGACATCGCCGGCGTCGTCTACGAGGGCCGCAAGGAGGAGATGGACCCCAACAAGGCGCGCTACGCGCGCAGGACCGACGCGCGCCGGCTCGCCGAGGTAATCGGCGGCGCGGACGTCTTCCTCGGCCTGTCTGCGGGCGGCGTGCTCAAACCGGAGATGGTCAAGGAGATGGCCGACCGGCCGCTCATTCTCGCGCTCGCGAATCCAGACCCGGAGATCATGCCGGACGTCGCGAAGGCGGTGCGCCCGGACGCGGTGATCGCGACCGGCCGGTCGGACTATCCGAACCAGACAAACAACGTCCTGGTGTTCCCGTTCATCTTTCGCGGCGCGCTCGACGTCGGAGCCACGCAGATCAACGAAGCGATGAAAATCGCGGCAGTCCAGGCGATCGCCGATCTCGCGACCGCGGAGCAGTCGGATATCGTCAACGCGGCCTATGGAGAGCAGAACGTCAAGTTCGGCCCGGAGTACCTGATCCCGCGCCCCTTCGATCCGCGCCTCATCGTGCAGATCGCGCCCGCGGTGGCGCGCGCGGCAATGGAGTCCGGGGTTGCCGCGCGGCCCCTCGCCGATCTCGCCGCCTATCGCGATTCGCTCCAGCAGTTCGTCTATAGCACCGGCTTCATCATGAAGCCGATGTTTGCCGCGGCGAAGGCCGAGCCGCGCAGGATCGTGTACGCCGAGGGAGAAGACGAGCGCGTGCTGCGCGCGGTACAAGTCGTCGTCGACGAAGGTCTGGCGAAGCCGATTCTGATCGGACGTCCCGCGGTCGTCGAGCGGCGCATCGAGCGCTACGGGCTGCGGATCCGGCCGGGTACGGACTGCGAGCTCGTGAATCCCGAGTCGGACCCCCGTTACCGGGAGTACTGGGAGGAATATCACCGACTCACCGAGCGTCGCGGGGTGTCGGTCCGATATGCGCAGATCGAGATGCGCCGCCGCAACACGGCGATCGGCGCGATGGCAATCCATCGCCGCGAGGCCGACGGGATGCTCTGCGGGACGTTCGGCACCCACGACCTGCACCTGAGCTACGTGGACCAGATCATCGGACGTCAGCGCGGCGCGAGCGCGTACTACGCGATGAACACCCTGATCCTGCCGAAGCGCACGGTCTTCATCTGCGACACCTATGTGAACTACGACCCGAGCGCCGAGCAGGTCGCCGAGATGACGCTGCTCGCGGCCGAGGAGATCCGGCGCATCGGCCTCGTGCCGAAGGTCGCGCTGCTCTCGCATTCCAGCTTCGGAACGAGCGATACGCCGACCGCGGTCAAGATGCGCGCCGCCCTGCGGATGGTTCACGAGCGCGCGCCCGATCTCGAAGCCGAAGGCGAGATGCACGGCGACGCGGCGCTGTCGGCCGAGGTGCGAGCGCAGGCCTTCCCGCGCTCCCGGCTGAAGGGGGAGGCGAACCTCCTGATCATGCCGACGCTCGACGCCGCCAATATCGCATTCAACCTGCTCAAGACCGCCGCAGCCGACGGGATCACCATCGGCCCGGTGCTGCTCGGGTGCGCGGCGCCGGTGCACATCCTGACGCCCTCGGCCACCGTGCGGCGCATCGTGAACATGACTGCGCTCACCGTCGTCGACGCGAACGCCCAGCGGACGCTGTTCTCGGCCTGACGCCTGCGCCGTCGCGCACCGCACTCGATGGCGCGCATCGTTCCCGGGACTCGTGGCACCTCGCCCGGACGGGTGGAGGTGCTGGCGTTTTCGGGGGACGCGGCCTAAACTTGCGCTCTCCTGCCGCGCGCACTCCTCCGATGAGCCAGGAAACACCTCTCCAGGATCCGCTCGAGTTCTTCAGGAAGCTGTGGAGCCCGATGGGCCTGCCGATGCCCGGCATGGTCGCCCCGCTGCTGGATACGAAGGAGATCGACAAGCGCATCACCGACCTGAAATCGGTGGAGAACTGGCTCACGATGAACCTGAACGTCCTGCGCATGACGATCCAGGGACTGGAGATGCAGCGCGCGACGCTGCTCGCGGTCCAGTCGATGCAACCGCCAGCCGCCGGGGGCGCGCCCAATCCCGACCCGGCGGCCGCCGCGGCGAGCGCCGCCGAAGCATGGTGGAGCCTGCTTCAGAGCCAGACGCAGGCACCGCCCGCTCCGCCGGACAATAAGGCGCGGAAATGACCACGCCTCGCGCGGCGCGGACGCTCGCCTTCCGGATGGGGCACGCCCGCGGCGACGACTGGCGCGAAGCGGTCGAGCGCGCCCTCGCGCAGATCGGCGAGGTGCAGCCGGGCGCCAACCTCGGATTCCTTTACGTGAGCGATCGCATAAGCGGCGACGCGGCGGCGATCCTCGCGCGAATGCGCGAGGCAACTGGCGTCGGTGACTGGACTGGCGCCGTCGGTATGGGTGTGCTCGCGACCGGCATCGAGTACATGGACGAACCCGCCGTCGCCGTGTTGATCGGAGCCCTGCCCGAGGGTGAGTTCAAGGTCTTTTCGGGCCGGTCGCGCGCCCCGCAGCGCGGCACGCGCACCGCGAGCGGCGCCGAGGCGGCGCACTTCGCGATCGTGCACGGCGATCCGAATACCGACGACATGCCCGAGCTCGTCGAGGACATGTCGTCCAAGGTGGCGAGCGGCTACCTCGTGGGCGGGCTCGCCAGCTCGCGCGCAGCCACCGTGCTGTTCGCGAACGAAGTGCTGCAGGGCGGACTCGCGGGCGTGGTGCTGTCCGATCGCGTCGAGGTCACCACGCGCCTCACGCAGGGGTGCGTGCCGGTCGGTCCGCCCCGCGAGGTCACCGCGGGCGAGCGCAACGTCATCGCGACGCTGGACGGCCGATCGGCACTCGACGCGCTGCGCGAGGACATCGGTGCGCCGCTCGGCGGCGACCTGCGCCGCGCTGTGCACGCCATCCACGCGGGACTGCCGGTGGCGGGCTCCGACACCGGGGACTACATCGTGCGCAACCTCGTCGGCTTCGATCCGCGCAACGGGCTCGTGGCGATCGGAGCGCAGGTCGAGAAGGGCATGCAGGTCATGTTCTGCCGCCGCGACGAGGCCGCTGCGCGCGAGGACCTCCACCGCATGCTCGATCGGATCTCCGCCGACCTCGACGGCCCGCCAAGGGGCGGGCTGTACTTCTCCTGCCTCGGACGCGGCGAGCATCTGTTCGGCCGGCGCTCGGCGGAGCTCGAGCTGATCGCACGCCGTCTCGGCGAGTTTCCGCTCGTCGGATTCTTCTGCAACGGCGAAATCTCCCACGACCGGCTCTACGGCTACACCGGCGTGCTCACGCTCTTTCGGTAGGTGAGGGGTGGCCGGCCGGGTCGCCGTCGTCACCGGCGCGAATCGAGGCATCGGCCTGGCGATCGCGCGCCGTGGCCTCCGAGTCGTGCTGACTCGCCACGCTACCTGATGACGCGCCGAGCGGCTTCTTCTTCGAGGACCGCAGCCCGATCGCCTGGTGACCGGTCCATCCCGGCGCCGCGGTTCACGCGACGCCGCGCAGGAATTACCATCTGCACTCACATGCAAGGAGGACGACGTGCCCAAGGCCATTCGTTTCCACAAGACCGGCGGTCCGGAAGTGCTCGTCTGGGAGGACGTCGAAGTCGGCGACCCGGGCGCCGGGCAGATCCGGATCCGCAATCATGCGGTGGGGCTGAACTATCTCGATACCTACCACCGCACCGGGCTCTATCCCTTGCCGCTGCCGGCCGTGTGCGGTTCGGAGGGCGCTGGCGTCGTCGAGGCGGTGGGCGCCGGCGTCACCGAGTTCAAGCCGGGCGACCGCGTTGCCTACGCCTCGCCGCCGGTCGGGGCCTATGCCGAAGTCCGGCACTATCCCGCGGATCGCTGCGTCAAGCTTCCCGACGACATCTCGTTCGAGACCGCCGCCGCGATGATGCTCAAGGGCATGACGGTCCAGTACCTGATCAAGCGGACCTTCAGGGTTCAGTCCGGCATGACCGTGCTATGGCATGCCGCGGCCGGCGGGGTCGGACTGATCGCCTGCCAGTGGCTAAAAGCCCTCGGCGTGAAGGTGATCGGCACGGCAGGGTCGGACGAGAAGGCGGCGCTCGCGAAGGCGCACGGTTGCGAGCAGACGATCGTCTACAGCCGCGAGAACTTCGTCGAACGGGTGAAGGAGATCACCGGCGGGCAGGGCGTGCCGGTCGTGTACGACTCGGTGGGCAAGCTCACCTTCATGGGCTCGCTCGACTGCCTCCAGCCGCTCGGCATGATGGTCACGTTCGGCAACGCGTCCGGCCCGGTGGAACCCTTCCCGATTACGCTGCTGGCGCAGAAAGGCTCGCTCTTCGTCACCCGGCCGACCCTCAACACGTACGTCGCCAGGCGCGCCGACCTCGTCGCTACCGCTAACGATCTCTTCGAGGTGGTGAAGTCGGGCAAGGTAAAGATCGCAATCGACCAGCGCTACGCGCTCAAGGACGCCGCGCAGGCGCACCGCGACCTCGAGGCCCGCAAGACCACGGGCTCGACGATCTTCTCGGTGTGAGCGCAATCCTGGAGCGGTACCGGCTCGACGGACGGGTCGCGATCGTCGCGGGCGCCGCACACGGCATCGGCCGCGCGATCGCGCTCGCGCTCGCGGAAGCGGGCGCGGCGGTCGCCTGCCTGGACATCGACGGCGACGCCGCGCAGACGACCGCGCGCGCGGTCGGCGAGGCCGGCAGCAGATCGGTCGCGATCCGCTGCGATGCAACCGACGAGGCAAGCGTGAGCGCGGCCATTGCCGATGCTGCGCAACGGCTCGGACCGCCGCGCGTTCTGGTGCACGGTGTCGCCACCCTCGACGTCGGCGGGCCCGTGATGGAGACCGACCTGGCAACCTGGAACAAGGTCGTCGCGGTCAACCTCACGAGCGCGTTCCTGACGAGCCGGGCCGTCCTGCCGCGGATGGTCGCGGCCGGGGGCGGGTCGATCATCCTCATTGCCTCGCAGCTTGGCAGTGTCGGTGCGCCCGAGCGCGCCGCCTATTGCGCCAGCAAGGGCGCGCTGATCCAGCTCGCGAAAGCGATGGCGGCCGAGCTCGCGCCGCAGAGAGTGCGCGTGAACGCGCTCTCGCCCGGTGCGATCGCGACGCGACGCCTCGAGTTCCGCTATGGCAACCTGGCGCGGGCGCACGCCGCGATCGCGTCGAAGCACCTCTTCGACCGCCTCGGCCAGCCCGAAGAGATCGCCGCCGCGGCGCTGTTCCTGGCGAGCGACGCGTCGTCGTTCATGACCGGCGCCGACCTCCTGGTCGACGGCGGCTACAACGCCGTCTGACGCGCAATGGACACCGACGCCGTCCGGACGGCGCTTTATCCCGAGATCGAGCCGCACGCATCGGGGATGCTGGCGCTGGATGCGATTCACGCCATGTACTGGGAGACGGCGGGAAATCCGACGGGCATTCCCGTCGTGTTTCTGCACGGCGGCCCGGGCGCGGGCTCCACGCCGAAGCACCGGCGCTTCTTCGACCCCGACGCCTACCGCATCGTCGTCTACGACCAGCGCGGCGCGGGGCGCTCGACCCCGCTCGGCGAACTGCGCGAGAACACGACCCTGCACCTCGTCGAGGACTTGGAGCGCCTGCGGCGGCACCTCGCCATCGAGCGCTGGCTCGTGTTCGGGGGATCGTGGGGATCCACGCTCGCGCTCGCGTACGCCGAGGCGCACCCGGAGCGCTGCCTGGGACTCGTGCTGCGCGGCATCTTCCTTTGCCGCAAGAGCGAGATCGACTGGTTTCTCTACGGCTTGCGCAGCATCTTTCCCGAGCCATGGGAGCGGTTCGCCGGATTCCTTCCACCGGACGAGCGAAGCGACGTGCTGCGAAACTACTACCGGCGGCTCGTCGATCCGGATCCGGCCGTGCACATGCCGGCGGCGCGCGCATGGAGCACGTACGAGGGCGCGTGCTCGACGCTGCTACCCTCCCGCGAGACGGTCGATCACTTCGCCGGCGACGTGGTCGCGCTCGGGCTCGCGCGCATGGAGGCGCACTACTTCACGCACCACATCTTCCTGCCCGAGAACGCGCTGCTGGAGCGCGTGGAGCGGATCCGGTCGATTCCCGGGGTGATGGTCCAGGGACGCTACGATGTCGTATGCCCGATCGTCTCGGCGCATGAGCTCGCCGCCGTTTGGCCGGAGGCCGACTACCAGGTGATTCCCGACGCCGGCCACTCGGTCTGGGAACCCGGAATCTGCGCGGCGCTGGTGGCCGCCTGCGAGCGCTTCAAACGCCGCCTGGCGTGACCGGCTCCGTCGCGGGCCGTGCGCGGCGAAAGCCGATCCACTCGTTCGCCGCCAGCGCGCCGATCACGATCGCGCCGCCGACGAGCGCGAGCGTGGTGGGGCGCTCGCCGACCCCGATCCAGACCCAGAGCGGCGCGAGAATCGTCTCGATCAGCGCGAGCAGGCCGATTTCGCCGGCCGAGAGGTAGCGCGTCGCACGCGTCATCAGCAGGCAACCGAGCCCGAGCTGGAAGCAGCCCATCGGAGCGAGCAGCGCGAGGTCGCCCGCGCTCGCCTCCAGCGGCCACGCGAACGGCGCCGCGATCGGGATCGAGATGAGTCCCGCGATCATCACGGCCGGCACCATGTCCACCGCGGCGTGCATCCGGCGCAGCACGATCACGTTCAGCGCAAACCCGAGCGGCACCCCGAGCGCGAGCAGGTTACCCAGGCTCCGTCCCGCCTCGAGCCCGTCCGCGAACATCAGCGTGATTCCGGCCAGCGCGATCGCGATGGCGCTCCAGGTGCGCGCCGGAACGCGCTCGCCGAGGAAAAGCCAGCCGAGCGCCGCAACGAAGAACGGTCCGGTGCTCATGAGCACGAATGTGTTTGCAGCGGTGTTGCGGGTCAGCGAAAGGATGAAGAAGAAGAACTGCGACGCGAGCAGAGCGCCGGCGAGCACCCCCGGCAGCCCGACGGCGGCGATCTTTCCCCACACCGCGCCGCCGTGCCACCACGCGAGCACGGCGAACAGGAAGGGCACCATGAACACCGAGCGCCAGAGGACGATCTCCCAGCCGTCGGTGATTGCGACGTTGCGGACGAGGATTCCGCCCGAACTCCAGCACAGGCCCGCGGCTATCATGAGCAGCACGCCTTTGCGGCGCGCCGCGGGGTCGACGGTCAAAAGAGCGTCCTGTCCGGTCGTGGCGAAAGCGCGGCATTCTACCGGAGCGCCCTCGCTGAGGTCCCCGCTGGACGAGACGATGGGCGGGCGGCGGGCGGATGTTGCGGGAATCCTCCACGGCCGCGATCGAGGCGCAGCCGTCAAAGTGGGCGTGGGCGCGTAGAATTCTTCAGTTGGCCTGCATCGACCCCATGTCGAGCCCTGTGAACGCGCGACACCCTGCTGCGGCAATCTCTCCGGACTGGCTGCGCGAGCGCTTTGCCGCGGCGAGGCCGTTCGCGCCGGTGACCACCGGCGACGGCCACCTGTTCCGCAAAGCCGGCGGGATCCGCCCGGCGGCGGTGCTCGTGCCGGTCGTGAACCGGAAGGAGGCACTCACCGTCCTCTTCACGCGGCGCACCGCACACCTGCACGACCACGCCGGGCAGATCAGCTTCCCGGGCGGTCGCGCAGAGGATGGTGAGATGCCCCGCGACACCGCGTTGCGCGAGACCGCCGAGGAGATCGGACTCGCTTCCGACCGCGTGGAGGTGCTGGGGCACTTGAACGACTACACGACGGTCACCGGCTATCGTGTGACGCCGGTGGTCGGCCTGATCCAGCCTCCCTTCGACCTCGCGCCGGATGATTTCGAGGTGGCGGAAGTGTTCGAGGTCCCGCTCGCCTTCCTGCTCGATCCGGCGAACCATCAACGCAACCAGCTCACTCACGACGGGTTGGAGCGGCACTACTACGCCATGCCCTACGGCGCCTACTACATCTGGGGGGCCACGGCGGGGATGCTAATGAACTTCTACGCCTACCTCACGGCGTCGCACTAGCGCTGCGACGTCGCTGCGGTCGCCTCGCTGCCGCGTCCACTCTCCCGGCTGCGCCCGGCTCCGTCATCCGCCGCATACGTACTGAGCTCCTTCACGGCGTGTTCGCTATACTCTGCACGCCATCCGCTCCGTACGCCCCGAGGAAACCAATGCGAATCGAAGACCAGCGCCGCAGCGAGAACATCGAAGACCGCCGTGGCATGCGC
>CAZIXQ010000168.1:0-8459 GCA_964543155.1 uncultured Enterobacteriaceae bacterium | reverse complement strand
GCGCCGATCCAGGCGACGCCGGCAATGAAGTGCAGCCAGCGGACGCCGAGGTTCAGCCAGTCGACGATGTAGCTTTCCACCGGGGTCCTCCTCCGCGCGCGCGCCCCGAAAGGCGCTGATTGGAGCATCGTGCATTGATCAGTACAATCGCTTTGTTGTTATGAATTAGTCAGGACGACTGATGAATGTGACGCTGCGCCAGATTCGGGCCTTCGCCGCGGTCGCCCGCCTGGGCCGGTTCAGCCTTGCGGCGCAGCATCTCCACGTCACCCAGTCGGCGCTCTCGATGCTGATCCGGGCGCTCGAGCGGGAGCTGGGACTGCGGCTCTTCGACCGCCACACCCGGATGGTCCGGCTCACCGAGGCGGGCGCGGAGTTCCTGCCGGTGGCCGAGAAGACGCTCGCCGACCTCGAGAGCGCGGTGGTCCAGTCGCGCGATCTCGCGACGCTCCGGCGCGGGCGCGTCAGCGTCGCGACCTCGACGGTGCTGGCCGGAACCCTGCTGCCCTGGGCAGTGCGCGAGTTCCTCGAGCGGCACCCCGGGATCCGCTGCGCGGTCAAGGATTGCGCCGAGGAGGAGATCCGCCACCGCGTCCGCGTGGGCGACGTCGACTTCGGCATCGGCACCGTGCTGGACCCCGATCCCGAGCTCGCGGAGCTGCCGCTGATCGAGGACCGGCTGGTCGCGCTGCTCGGCGACCGCCACCCGCTCGCCGCGCGGCCCGCGGTCACCTGGCGCGAGCTCGCCGAGCATCCGCTGATCGTGCTCGCGAGCGGCAGCCCGCTGCGCGCGATGGTCGACCGCGCGCTCGCCGACGCCGGCGTGCGCGTCGAGCCTGCCTACGAGGCGTCGTTCTCCTCGACGGTGATCAGCATGGTCGCGGCGGGGCTGGGCGTGGCGGCGCTGCCGCTCAATGCGCGCCAGGTCTCGCCGAAGGTGACCGTCCGGGTGCGGCCGCTCGTGCGGCCGGCGGTCGCGCGGCGGGTCTGCCTGTTCTTCCGGCGCGACCTCGCCCCGTCGCCGGCGGCGGCCGAGTTCCGGGACTTCCTGCGCGAGTACGTGAAGGCGGGCGGCTATCCCGGGGCGGCGCTGGCCGCGGCGCCGCGGACGGGTCGGGTCACGCCTGCGTGACTTCGATCGCGTCGCCGTCGCGGACCGTGGCGAGCTTGCGCGCGTCGCCTTCGACCTTGCCGAGCACGTTGACCTTCGTCACCAGCCGGCACTCGTTGCCGCGCGAGACCGGCGTCGGGCCGTAGGGCAGGGCGAGCGAGCCGCCCTGCACCCAGTAGCAGACGGTGCCCGGGTCGACGACCTCGCGCGCACCGGCCTCGAGCTTCACGTCGGCCGGCAGCGTGAAGTACACCTCCTCGCCCCAGGTGTTCGCGCGCGACTTTGCCGGAAGTGCCGCCACCACCGCATTCGCGGTCGGCGTGTCCGCCAGCTCGGCCACGACCTCGCCTTTCGGCCACTTGATGCGGATGCGCGTCATCGGCTCACCCTTTCGTCCGTACGAGGATCGCACGGAAGTCGTTGACGTTGGTGCGCGTCGGACCGGTGGTCACGAGGTCGTCGAGCGCCGCGAAGAAGCCGTAGCCGTCGTTCGTGGCGAGGCGCGCCTTGGCGGCGATGCCGAGCGCGGCCGCGCGCGCGAGGCTGTCGGGGGCGAGGAGGGCGCCGGCGTTGTCCTCCGAGCCGTCGATGCCGTCGGTGTCGGCCGCGATGGCCGAGATGCCCGGGTGGCCGTCGAGCGCGACCGCGAGCGCGAGCAGGAATTCCGCGTTGCGGCCGCCGCGTCCGTCCCCGCGCACCGTGACCGTCGTCTCGCCGCCGGAGATCAGCGCGCACGGGGGAGCGGCTGGCGAGCCGAGCTGCCCGCCGTATCGGGCGATCTGCCGCGCGATCCCGGCGTGCACCGCCGCCACGTCGCGCGCCTCGCCCTCGATCGAGTCGCCGAGGATCAGCGGTGCCACACCCGCCGCGTGCGCGACCGCCGCGGCCGCGCGCAGCGCGTCCTGAGCGGTGGCGATGATCCCCACTTCGCCGCGGTCGAGCCGCGGATCGCCCGGCTTGGGCGTCTCGTCGCGGGCGGCCCGCAGGTGCTCGATCACCGCGCGCGGTTCGTCGATGCCGTACTTCGCCAGCACCGCGAGCGCGTCGGCGAACGTCGTCGGGTCGGTCACGGTCGGCCCGGACGCGATCACCGACGGGTCGTCGCCCGGCACGTCGGAGATCGCGAGCGTCACCACCCGCGCCGGCGCGCAGGCCGCCGCGAGCCGGCCGCCCTTGATCGCCGACAGGTGCTTGCGCACGCAGTTCATCTCGGCAATGTTCGCGCCGGACCGCAGCAGCGCCTTGTTGACCGCCTGCTTGTCCTCGAGGGTGAGCCCCGCGGCAGGCGCGGCGAGCAGCGCGGACCCGCCGCCCGAGATCAGGCAGAGGACGAGATCGTCGCGGGTGAGCCCGCGGACGGTATCCAGGATCCGCGCCGCCGCCTGGCGGCCGGCCGCGTCGGGCACCGGGTGCGCCGCTTCGACGACCTCGATCTGCCGGGTCGGCGTGCCGTGGCCGTAGCGCGTGACGACGAGCCCGGACAAAGGCCCGCGCCAGTGCGCCTCGACCGCCTGCGCCATCGCGGCTGCGGCCTTGCCCGCGCCGACCACGACGGTGCGGCCGCGCGGCGGCGGCGGCAGGCGCGGCGGGAGGCAGCGCGCCGGGGACACCGCGTCGACGGCGGCGCGATACAGGGCGAGCAGCAGCTCGCGGTCGCTTGCGGCCATTGCGGCGCGAGCTTAACCAAGCTCCTCGTGGCCGCTCTTCTGCCCGATCTCGAAGTTGGCGAGGGTCTCGAGCGCCTTCACCGTGGCCGAGTGGTCCCAGCCGCCGCCGCCGCGCGCCGCGCACGCGTTCATGAGCTGCTGGGTGATCGCGCTGATCGGCAGGCTCATCTGCAGGCTGCGCGCGCCGGTGAGCGCGAGCGAGAGGTCCTTCAGGTGCAGCTCGATCCGGAAGCCGGGATCGAAGCTGCGGTTGATCATGCGCTCCCCGTGCACCTCGAGGATGCGCGAGTTCGCGAAGCCGCCGAGCAGCGCCTGGCGCACCTTGGCGGGGTCCGCGCCCGCCTTCGCCGCGAAGAGCAGCGCCTCGGCGACCGTCGCGATCGTGCCGCCGACGATGATCTGGTTTGCGACCTTGCAGGTCTGCCCGTCGCCGTTTCCCCCGACCAGCGTGATGTTCTTGCCCAGGAGCTGGAAGAGCGGTTTCACCTTCTCGAACGTCGCCTCATCGCCGCCCACCATGATCGTGAGGGTCGCCTGCTTCGCGCCGACCTCGCCCCCGGACACCGGCGCGTCGAGGTACTCGCAGCCGAGCTGGTTGATGCGCCGGGCGAACTCCTTGGTCGCGAGCGGGGAGATCGAGCTCATGTCGACGACCGTCTTGCCCTTGGCCAGCCCCTTCGCCACGCCCAGTTCGCCGAAGAGCGCGGCTTCGACGTGCGGGGTGTCCGGGACCATCGTGATGATCACCTCCGACTTCTCGGCCGCTTCCCTGGCGCTCTGCGCGGCCCTGCCGCCCGCCTCGACGAGCGCCGGCGGCACCGGCTTGATGTCCGACAGCCAGACCTCGTGTCCAGCCTTGATGAGATGGCCCGCCATCGGCGCGCCCATGATGCCCAGCCCGATGAATCCGATCTGCATGGTGTTCTCCTGGTCGAGACTGCTTCAAGCCGCGAGCTGCTCGAGGAACTCCTCCGGCTCCTCGACGTCGACCACCTCCTCGAACTCGGTGATCCTGTCGATCTCGGGGCCCATCGCGATGTCGGTCACGCGCTCGGTGATCACCTCGACCACCACCGGGAGGCTCAGCTCGTGCGCCGTCTTTCGCGCGGCCTGGAGGGACGCCTGGATCTGCTCCGGGTCGAACACGCGGAGCGCCTTGCAGCCCATCCCCTCGGCCACCTTCACGAAGTCGACGCCGTATTCGCCGAGCTCGGGCGAGTTGACGTTCTCGAACGAGAGCTGCACCTCGTAGTTCATCTTGTAGCCCTTCTGCGCCTGACGGATCAGCCCGAGGTACGAGTTGTTGAGCAGCACGAACACGACCGGCACCTTGAACTGCGCGCCGACCGCGAGCTCCTCGATGAGGAACTGGAAGTCGTAGTCGCCGCCGACGCCGACGACCTCCTTCGCCGGGTCGGCGAGCTTCACGCCGATCGCCGCCGGGATGATCCAGCCGAGCGGTCCGGCCTGCCCGCAGATGATGTAGTTGCGCGGCCGGAACACCTTCTGGAACTGCCCCGAGGCGATCTGACCGAGGCCGATCGAGCTGACGAAGCAGGTCGAGTCCCGATCGAAGGCCTGGTTGATCTCGTGGAACACGCGCTGGGGCTTGATCGGCGTGTTCTTGAAATCGCTCCGGCGCAGCAGCGTGCGCTTGCGCTTCTGCACCTCCGCGACCCAGCGGGTGCGGTCGGGCAGCCGCTTCGCCTGCTTGCGCTCGCGCGCGAGCTCGACGAAGAGCTCGAGCGCCGCCTTTGCGTCCGACACGATGCCGAGGTCCGGCCCGAACACCCGCCCGATCTGCATCGGCTCGATGTCGACGTGCACGAACTTGCGGCCCTTCGTGTACACCTCGATGGAGCCGGTGTGCCGGTTCGCCCAGCGGTTGCCCAGCCCGAGCACGAAGTCGCTCTTGAGGAAGGTCGCGTTGCCGTAGCGGTGCTGCGTCTGGAGCCCGACCATGCCGGCCATGAGCGGGTGGTCGTCGGGAATCGCGCCCCAGCCCATCAGGGTCGGGATGACCGGGGTGTTCGTCAGCTCGGCGAGCTCG
The DNA here is from genome assembly GCA_964543155.1 of uncultured Enterobacteriaceae bacterium. GTDB lineage: Bacteria > Pseudomonadota > Gammaproteobacteria > Burkholderiales > SG8-39 > JAGVSZ01. The sequence goes on along the minus strand of CAZIXQ010000168.1, from coordinate 3,631 downwards.
ACGAGGAGATCGCAGGCGTCGGCGTTGATCACGCCTCCGCCCGCCACGATCACCGGCCGCTTCGCCTCGGCGAGCAGGTCGAGCGCCGCTTCGATCTGCTTGCGCGGCGCGCGCGGCTTGTAGACCTCGAGCGGCGCGTCGAACCACGGGTTGTACTCGACGAGCTCGCGCTGCACGTCGAGCGGCAGGTCGATCAGCACCGGGCCAGGGCGGCCCGAGCGCATGATGCGGAACGCCTCCCGGAACGCCCACGGCACCTGGGCTGCCTCGAGCACCGTCACCGCCCACTTGGTGACCGGCCGCGCGATCGTGGCGATGTCGACCGCCTGAAAGTCCTCCTTGTGCAGCTTCGCCTTCGGCGCCTGGCCGGTGATGCACAGGATCGGGATCGAGTCGGCCATCGCCGAGTAGAGGCAGGTGATCATGTCCGTGCCGGCCGGGCCCGAGGTGCCGATGTTCACGCCGATCTTTCCCGGCGCCGCGCGCGTGTAGCCCTCGGCCATGTGGCCGCCGCCCTCCTCGTGGCGCACGAGGACGTGCTTGATCTTCGTGTGCCGCATCGCGTCGTAGAGCGGCAGGATCGCGGCCCCGGGAATCCCGAACACGAGCTCGACGCCCTCGCTCTCCATCACGCGCACTGCGGCTTCTGCGGCGGTCATCTTCGGCATGGCGGCGCGGCTCCTATGTTCCGGATTATGAAATTGAGATCCGAAGATTGAAACGGTACGCGAACTCCCAAAAGCCTGTCAATCGCTCGCGCGCGATTCCGGGATGCGAAAACCGGCGCGCGGCCGGCCGATCATGCGCCGGTCGTGGGGATGCGGCTAGAGCGTGACCACGAGGTCCGGCCGGAAGCCGGTCGGCTCGCCCGGGTAGCCGCGCGGATTGCAGACGACGCGCGCACCGCAGGCGCGGTAGTCGCTCGCCGCATGCGAGTGGCCGTGAATCCACAGGGTCGCGCGCGCGAGGAGGTGCTCGAGATCGCTCGCGAACGCCGGATTCAGCGGATGCGTCGCGAAGCGCGGCGCGATGCTGCCGGGGTGGGGCAGGAAGTGCGTGACGACCACGGTCGGCCCCGCGAACGGGGCGGCGAGCCGCGCCTCGAGCCACGCGCGATGGGTGTGGTGCAGCGCGAGCCAGTCGTCGGTGGTGAAGCGCCGGCCGCCGAACGCGATGACGCGGAAGTCGGGCGCGACCCGCCGCAGCGCCTCGATCGCGATCTCGCGCCCGGCCGGGCCGTACAGCGAGAAGTCGCTCCAGAGGGTGCACCCGAGGAAGCGCACGCCAGCGAGCACCGCCTCCTCGCAGTCGAGGACGCGGACGTTCGAGCCCGAAGCGGCCGCGCGCAGTGCGGCGGCGGTGGCGTGGAACTCGGCGTCGAACGGCTCGTGGTTCCCGGCGACGAAGAGCACCGGCCCGGCGAAGTGGCGCTGCGCCCACGCGACGCCGGTCGCGCCGTTGTCGATGTCGCCCGCCAGGACCACCACGTCGGCCGCGACCGCCGGCGGGTCGAACGGCGCGACCTCGAGGTGCAGGTCCGAGAGGACGCGGATGCGCATCCCGGCCCGCGCGGCGTCAGCGCCGCTTCTTGCGCTTCAGGTTTGCGGCAATGCGCATGCGCAGCGCGTTCAGCTTGATGAACCCGCCGGCGTCGGCCTGGTTGTAGGCCCCGTAGTCCTCCTCGAACGTCACGATCGCCGGATCGAAGAGCGAGTCGGTCTTCGACGCCCGGCCCACCGTCATCACCGTGCCCTTGTAGAGCTTGAGGCGGACGGTGCCGTTGACCGACTTCTGCGACTCGTCGACCAGGGTCTGGAGCAGCCGCCGCTCGGGGCTGAACCAGTAGCCGCTGTAGACGAGCCGGGCGTAGCGGGGCATCAGGTCGTCCTTCAGCGCGAGCACCTCGCGGTCGAGCGTGATCGACTCCATCGCGCGGTGCGCCTTGAGCATGATCGTCCCGCCGGGCGTCTCGTAGCAGCCCCGCGACTTCATGCCGACGTAGCGGTTCTCGACCATGTCGAGCCGGCCGATGCCGTGCTTGCCCCCGAGCTTGTTCAGCGTCGCGAGGACGGCCGCCGGGGTCATCCGCACCCCGTCGAGCGCGACGATGTCCCCCTTCTCGTACCGGAGCTCCACGTACTCGGGGCGGTTCGGCGCCTTCTCCGGGCTCACCGTGATGCGCCACATCGACTCCTCGGGCTCGAAGTTCGGGTCCTCCAGGATGCCGCCCTCGTAGGAAATGTGGAGGAGGTTCGCGTCCATCGAGTAGGGCGCGCCGCCCTTGCGCTTCTTGAAGTCGACCGGGATCCCGTGCCGGTCGGCGTAGCGCAGCAGCTTCTCGCGCGAGGTCAGGTCCCACTCGCGCCACGGCGCGATGATCTTCACATCGGGCATCAGGGCGTAGGCGCCGAGCTCGAAGCGCACCTGGTCGTTGCCCTTGCCGGTGGCGCCGTGCGAGATCGCGTCCGCCCCGGTCTTCTGCGCGATCTCCACGAGGCGCTTCGCGATCAGCGGCCGCGCGATCGAGGTGCCGAGCAGGTACTCGCCCTCGTACACCGCGTTCGCGCGGAACATCGGGAACACGAAGTCGCGGACGAACTCCTCCTTCAGGTCCTCGACGAAGATCTGCCGGATGCCGAATTGCTTCGCCTTCCGGCGCGCGGGCTCGAGCTCCTCGCCCTGGCCGATGTCGGCGGTGAACGTGACGACCTCGCAGTCGTACACGTCCTGCAGCCACTTGAGGATGACGGAGGTGTCGAGGCCGCCGGAGTAGGCGAGCACGACCTTCCTGACCTTGGGGTGCGATTTCCTGTTCATCGTTGCGTTGCTCTGCGAAGGGTTCGTCAGGGGCCGACGCGGCCGAGCAGCAGGTACTCGATCAGCGCCTTCTGCGCGTGCAGCCGGTTCTCCGCCTCGTCCCAGACGACGCTCTGCGGGCCGTCGATGACCGCCGCGGCGACTTCCTCGCCGCGATGGGCCGGGAGGCAGTGCATGAAGAGCGCTTCCGGCCTGGCTGCGCGCATCATCGCCTCGTCGACCTGCCAGCGCGCGAAGGCCCTGCGGCGCGCCTCCGCCTCGGCCTCGAAGCCCATGCTCGTCCACACGTCGGTGGTGACGAGGTCGGCGCCGCGCACCGCCTCCATCGGGTCGGCGAACGCCGCGTAGTGGCGCGCGCCGTGCGCGCCCGCGCGCGCCGGCGCGACCTCGTAGCCCGGCGGCGTCGAGACGTGCAGCTTGAAGTCGAGCGCCTCGGCGGCCTGCAGCCACGAGTAGCACACGTTGTTCGAGTCCCCGATCCAGGCCACGGTGCGGCCCTGGATCGAGCCGCGGTGCTCGATGAACGTGTAGATGTCGGCGAGGATCTGGCAAGGGTGATGCTCGTCGGTCAGCCCGTTGATGACCGGCACGCGCGAGTGGCGCGCGAAGCGCTCGACCGTGTCCTGCTCGAAGGTGCGGATCATGACGATGTCGCACATCCGCGAGATCACCTTGGCCGCGTCCTCGACCGGCTCGCCGCGCCCGAGCTGCGAGTCGCGCGTGGACATGAAGATCGCCGCCCCGCCGAGCTGCTGCATCCCGGCCTCGAACGAGAGCCGCGTGCGCGTCGACTGCTTCTCGAAGATCATCACCA
>CAZIXQ010000167.1:0-8475 GCA_964543155.1 uncultured Enterobacteriaceae bacterium | reverse complement strand
GCGGCTGCGGTCGACGCGGTAGCACCGAGGAGATCTGCGCGAGCCTCGGGATCACCGAGCAGAACCGCCGGGTGATGCGCCATCGCGCGCGCCAGGGCCTGCGGAAGACGCTCGAGGCGCGGAGGTTCGGGCCGCAGGCGCCGAAGTCCGCCGCGAGCGCGCGGCCTAGCGCGGACGCGCGGGCCCGAGCGCGAGGTGCACGAGCGCGAGCTGGCCGTTCGCGGTCGCTTCGAGCCCGCGCTGGAGCGCGGGTCGCACCTCTGCGGGCCGCTCGACCTTCTCGCCGGTGCCGCCGAACGCGCGGGCGAGCAGGACGTAGTCGGGCTGCGGCGCGATCGAGGTGCCGGCGAAGCGACCGGTCCGCACCGCGGCGCCCTGCGGAAAGTAGGTTGCGACGTCGGTCCGCTGCGAGAGATAGCCGGCGTTGTCGAAGAGCACCACCAGGATCGGCAGCCCGTGCTCCTGCGCCGCACCGAACGAGCCGGCGACCGGGTTGTAGTGGAACGCGCCGTCGCCGATCGTGCACACGACCGTGCGCTCCGGCTGCGCGTGCTTGACGCCGAGCGCCATTCCGAGCCCGACGCCCAGGCCGCCGTAGCTCGCCTCGTAGAAGCTGCCCGCGCCCGCCCGCTCGTGCAGGCGCAGCAGGTCGAGCCGGTGGGTGATCGTCTCGTTGACGAGGATGCCGTCGTCGGGCAGGACTGCGGCGAGCTCGTGCCCGATCCAGCGGTTCTCGAGCGCAGGACCCGCACCCGCGGCGCGCGCCGCCTCGCGTCGCGCCGCGCGCTCGCGGCCGTGCTTCGCGCCCCACTGCGCGAGCTTCCCGGCCCGCGACCGGGGCGGGACGAGCTCGCGCACGCGATCCACGAGCCGCTCGAGCGACGGCGCGACCTCGCCGGAGGCCACGAAGTCCGCGCGGTAGCCCCAGTACGGCAGGCGCGAGTGCAGCGGGTCCTCGCCCAGGACGAGCACCCGGGTCCCCTCCCGCGGCAGGGCGGAGGCGGGATGCCACGGCGCCACCGACTCGACCAGGAGCACGACGTCGGCCTGCGCGAGCGCATCGGCCATGTCGTCGACCACGATGCCGCCGTACAGCGGGTGATCGCGCGGGAAGTTGACGTAGTAGGGCTGCCAGGCCTCGAGCACCGGCGCGCCGAGCGATTCGGCGAGCGCAACGAGCGCGCTGACCGCTGCGCGGTCCTTGCCGGCCTCCTCGGTGACGATCACCGGCTGCTGCGCGGCAGCGAGCGCATGCGCGAGATCGTCGATCACCGCAGGCGCGGCCTCCGCCGCGCGCGGCAGGGCGGCAACCGGCGGCGGCGGCGCGACCATCGTCTCCATCAGGAACTCGGTCGGGACCGACACGAACACCGGTCCGCGCGGCACCGACGTCGCGAGCTGGCAGGCGCGCTGCACCGTGTGCGGCAGCAGCGCGCCGCGGTTCAGCGCGAAGCTCCACTTGACGCACGGCGCCATGAGGCGCGCCGGACCGCCGGTGTCGGTGAGCAGGCGCAGCCACTGCCGGCCGAGCGGCGGGCCCGGCGGCTCGCCGAAGCCGATCGACTCCCCCGCCAGCACCACCATCGGGATGCGCTCGTGCAGCGCGGCCCGGACGATCATGCTCGCGTGCAGCGCGCCGACGGTGGTGTGGAGGAGGACGGCGGGGAGCTTCCCTGTCGCCTTCGCGTAGCCGAGCGCCATCGCGACTGCGGTTTCCTCGTGGCGCGCGGAGAGGTACAGCGGGAAGTCCGCGGTCGCGTGCGGCGCAGCGAGCGCTTCCCACACCGGGGCCCAGTCGGAGCCGGGCGAAGCGAAGATGCGCTCCACCCCCATCGCGCGCAGACCGGCGAGGAGCGCCTCGGCGCCGCTCGCTGCAGCGGAAGCGCTCATTGCGTCGCCTGCGAGTGCGCGGTCCCGATCGTCAATTGGCGATGCCGAGCTCCCTGAGGAGCTTCGCGTAGCGGTCGTACTCGGACCGCACGTATGCGGCGAACTGATCGGGGGTCATCGCCGGGGCGAGGTTCACCGCCAGCGTCCGGAACCGCTCGCGCACCGCCGGCTCCTGCATGACCTTCTGCACTTCGCCGTTGAGCCGGTCGACGATCGCGCGCGGCGTGCCGTTCGGCGCGTAGAAGCCGAAGTACGGCCCGCCGTCGACGCCCTTGATCCCGTTCTCCTCCAGCGTCGGCACGTCGGGGAAGTCGGGATGGCGCTGCGGGCCGGCGATCGCGATCAGGCGCAGCTTGCCGCCCTTCACCTGCGCGAGCCCGACGCCCGGATCGAACGTGGAGTCGATGATGCCGCCGAGCAGATCCTTCAGCGCCGGGCCAGCGCCCTTGTAGGGGATGTGGTTCAGCTTCACGCCGGCCGCGCGGCTGTAGACCTCGCCGGCGATGTGCGGAGAGGTGCCGTTGCCCGGCGTGCCGTAGCTGAGCTTGCCGGGGTTCGCGCGCGCGTAGCCCACGAACTCCTGGTAGTTCGTCACCGCGAGGTCGGGCTTCACGATGATGTAGAGCGACACGGCCCCGGTCGCCGCCACCGGCGCGAGCGCCTTCAGCGGGTCGAAATCCGCCCGCTTCACGATGTGGGGCGAGATCATCATGCTCGAGCCGGGCGAGTACACGAACGTGTACCCGTCGGGCGGCGCGCTCGCGACCCCCTCGAAGCCGATGTAGCCGTCGCCGCCGGCGCGGTTCTCAACGACGAACGGCTGGCCGAGCGTCTCGGTGAGACGTGCGCCGAGCACGCGCATCGTGATGTCCGCGACGCCGCCCGGTGCGACGTTCACGATCACCCGCACCGGCTTCGCCGGCCACTGCTGGGCCTGCACCCCGCCGGCGAACGCGAGCGCCGCAGCCGCCACGATTGCGAGTCCTTTCACGGTGGTCCTCCTCCGGTTGGTGCGGAACGCGAACGTTAAGTCATCGGCCCGTCGATGTCCAAGGTTTCGTGGCGCTTGACAGGCGCCGCGGCCGACACGAACATGAACATGTTCACCAATTGCGCCGACGCGGTTTGCGCGGTGCAGCACCTGCGGGGAGGACAGCCTTGGCAGCCAAGCGGGTCGCCCTCGTCACGGGCGCCGCGACCGGGATCGGGCGCGCCGCGGCGGTCGCGCTGGCGCGCGCCGGGTGCGACGTCGCGATCAACTACAGCCGCAGCGAGGCCCAGGCGCGGGAGACGGCGACGCAGGCCGAGCGCGCCGGGGCGCAGACCCTGCTCGTCAAGTGCGACGTGAGCGACGAGGCCGGGGTGCGCGCGATGATCGCGACGATCGGCGAGCGCTTCGGACGTCTCGACGTCCTCGTCAACAACGCCGGGGTCACCGCATCCTGGAAGCCGAGGGACCTCGAGACGCTCGACCTCGCGGAGTGGGATCGCGTGTTCGCGGTGAACGTGCGCGGGATGTTCCAGGTGACGCGGGCAGCGCTGCCGTGGCTGCGCAAGGGCGAGCGTGCGTGCATCGTGAACACCGCGAGCATCGTCGGCCTGCGTCCCGGCCCGCAGCCGCCGCCCTACGCGGCCAGCAAGGCGGCGGTCGTGAACCTCACCAAGACGCTCGCCTGGAACCTCGGGCCCGAGATCCGCGTGAACGCCGTCGCGCCCGGGTGGATGGAGGGCGAGTGGATGGCGCGGATGCTGAAGGACAAGTACGACGACCTGATGGGCAAGCGCGCGAGGGCGACACCGCTGCGGCGCGTCGTCACCGCCGACGACGTCGCCGAGACCATGCTCGCCCTGATCGAATCCAACCGCTTCGTCACCGGCGAGGTGATCGTCGTGGACGGCGGCTATTCGAGCTCGACCTGAGGGAAGCGAACCGTGCTGGAAGGCGTCGTCCCGTTCCCGCCCGAGTTCGCGCGCCGCTACCGCGAGAGGGGCTACTGGCAGGACAGGTCGCTCGCGCAGGAGTTCGCGGCCGTGTTCGCGCGCTACGCCGACCGGGTCGCCCTCGTCGACGGCGAGCGCGAGTACACCTACCGCGACGTGGACGGCTCGAGCACGCGCCTCGCGCTCAATCTGCTGGCGCTCGGGCTGAAGCCGCTCGACCGCGTCGTACTGACCCTGCCGAACGTCGCGGAGTTCGTGGTCCTGTACTTCGCGCTGCAGAAGATCGGCGCGATCCCGATCGCGGCGCTGGCGACCCACCGCTACGCCGAGGTGAGCCAGTTCGTGCGCATCGCGCAGGCCGCCGCCTGCTTCTATCCCGAACGACAGAGCGACTTCGAGTTCGAGCCGATGATGCGCCGCGTGTCCGAGGAAAGCCCGTGCCTGCGCCACCGCGTGAGCCTCGGCGAGCTGCGGGCGCTGATCGCGCGCGAGCCGACCCTGCCGGAGGCCGAGCTCGCCAGGATCCGGATCGATCCCCTCGACCCGTGCATCTTCCAGCTCTCGGGCGGCACCACCGGCGTGCCGAAGCTCATCCCGCGCACGCACAACGACTACGCCTACAACTCGAAGACCGCGGCGGCGGTGTGCGGGGTGACGGGCGACTCGGTGCTGCTGCTCGCGCTGCCGATCGCGCACAACCTGCCGCTCGCCTGCCCCGGCATCCAGGGCTACTTCTTCAACGGCGGCAAGGTGGTCCTCAGCCCGACCACCCGGCCCGAGGAGATGCTCCCGCTGGCCGCGAAGCACCGCGTCACGCACATCAAGGTCGTCCCCGCGCTCCTCGTCCGGCTGATCAACAGCCCGGAGATCGGCAGGCACGACCTCTCCTCGGTCAAGGTGATCCAGAGCGGCGGCCAGCGGATGCAGCCCGAGGTGCGCCTCAGGACCCGCCAGCTGATTCCGGGCGTCTTCGTCCAGGAGAACTTCGGGATGTCGGAGGGGATGCTCTTCTTCGTGCGCGCGGACGACCCGGAGGAGGTGAAGCTCGAGACCTGCGGCCGGCCGGTCTGCCCGGACGACGAGGTGCGCCTGTGCGACGACGACGGCCGCGAGGTGCCGCCGGGCGAGGTGGGCGAGCTCACCTGCCGCGGCCCGTACACGCTGCGCGGCTACTTCGGCGTGCCCGAGTACAACGCGCGCCAGTTCACCGCGGACGGCTTCTACCGCTCGGGCGACCTGATGCGCCTGCACCCGTCGGGCAACTACGTGGTCGAGGGGCGCAAGAAGGACCTCATCAACCGCGGCGCCGAGAAGATCAGCGCCGAGGAGATCGAGAACCTGATCCTGCAGCACCCGGCGGTGCAGAACGCGGCGTGCGTGCCGGTGCCCGACCCGAACCTCGGCGAGAAGATGTGTGCGTGCGTGATCCTGCGGCCGGGCGCGACGCTGACGTTGAAGGCACTGGTCGACTTCCTCATGGGCAAGGAGATCGCGAAGTTCAAGCTGCCCGAGCGGCTCGAGGTGTTCCGGGACTTCCCGGTGTCGACTTTCGGGAAGGTATCGAAGAAGGCGCTTGCGGAGATGGTGACGCGCGATGCGGATCGTTGACCTGCACTGCTACCCCGGCACGCGCGAGTGGATCGCGTGCCAGGGCCCCTACGTCGAGGCGCTGGCGAAGTACTGGAACCGGCAGTGGGTCGGCAAGACCGAGGACGAGGTCCTGAAGGACTTCACCGACGCCGGCGTCGAGGCGGTGCTCGTGGCCCTCGATCTCGAAACGACGATCGCGACGCCGCCGGTGACGAACGAGTACGTCCACGCGATGTGGAAGCGGCACCCGAAGCGGATCATCCAGGCCTGGGGTGCGGTGGAGCCGGCGAAGGGCGAGATCGCCATCCGGCAGGTCCGCAAGGCGGTGCGCGAGCTCGGCCTGATCGGCTTCCACTTCCACCCGATCATGCAGCACTTCGCGGTGGACGACCGGCGCTACTACCCGCTGTTCGAGGAGATCGCCGCGCTCGGGGCCGCGGTGATGATCGACGTGGGCACGACCGGCATGGGCGCCGGCCTTCCCGGCGGCATGGGCGCGGTCATTCGCAATGCGCATCCGGCCGCGATCGATCGGCTCGCTGCCGACTTCCCGAACCTCAGGATCATCATGGCGCACCCCGGCTGGCCGTGGGTCGACGAGACCACGGCCGTGGCCCTCCACAAGGGCAACGTGTACTGGGAGATGTCGGGGTGGGCGCCGAAGCACTTCCCCGGCAACCTCAAGGTGGACATGCGCGCGCGGCTGCAGGACAAGATCATGTTCGGCAGCGACTACCCGAGCATGCCCTACGAGCGGATCCTCCGCGAGTGGGGCGAGCTCGGGTACAAGGACGAAGTCATGGAGAAGATCTTCCACAAGAACGCCGAGCGGGTGCTCGGCCTGTGAGGAACCAGGAGGAGATGATGAAACGAGATGCAGGAGCTTTCGCCGCACTCGTGTTCGCGGGCACGCTGCTCGCGGCCTGCGCGACGCACGAGCCCGCACCGCCGCCGACGGCGTTCCGCATGAGCTCGCCCGGCATGCCGGACAACGCGATCCTGGCGCGCAGGAACGCCGGCAAGTTCGAGAAGAATCCGAACTGCACCGGCGAGAACGTGTCGCCTGCGCTCCAATGGGCGAATCCGCCCGACAAGACGCGCAGCTTCGTGCTGCTGGTGGACGACCAGGCCGGCCGCAACGGGCTCGGCGTGTCCCACGCAGTGGTGTACGGCATCCCCGCGAGCGTGAGGTCGCTCGCCGAGAGCGAGCTGAGCGCGCCGCCCAAGTCGGGGCGCTTCGTTCCCGGCAAGAACACGCTCGGGATGCAGTACCTGGGGCCTTGCCCGCCGCGCGGCAACGCCCTGCAACACTACGTCTTCACCCTCATCGCGACCGATCTCGATCCCGGCGCGCTCGCCCCCGGGATGACGAAGGACGAGGTGCTGAAGGCGCTGCAGGGCGGGCGCGCACTGCGCGCGGCGAGCCTCGTGTTCCGCTTCGCGCAGTGACCTCGACGTCGCCGCCGGTCCGCGCGCCGCTGATTACAATCGCGCGGCCAAGGAGGCGCCTCGCATGACCACGCCGTTCAAGGGACGACGCGAAGACCAGCGGCTCATCACCGGCCAGGGCCGGTTCGCGGCCGACCGGAACCTGCCCGGCCAGCTCCACGGCCACTTCCTGCGCGCGGACCGCGCGCACGCGGAGATCGTGTCGATCGACACGGCGGCGGCGCGCGCCGCGCCGGGCGTCAGGCTCGTCCTCACCGGCGAGGACATCGTGAAGGCGGGCTTCGGCGTCGAGCCGCCGCTGGTGCGCTACCCGGGCAGGGGCGGCATGAAGCTCGCCGAGCCGCATCGGCATGCGCTCGCGGTGGGGCGCGTCCGGCACGTCGGCCAGGAGGTCGCGTTCGTCGTCGCGGACTCGCCGGCCGCCGCGCCGGCCGCGGCGGAGGCGATCGCGATCGGGTATCGCGACCTGCCGGTGCTCGTCGAGGTCGGCGACGCGCTCGCGCCGGGCGCGCCGCAACTCTACGCCGACATTCCCGGCAACCTCGCGTTCGACTTCGAGTACGGCGACGCGGCGAAGGTGGACGCCGCATTCGCGCAGGCCGCGCACGTCACGCGCCTCGCGCTGGAGAGCCAGCGCCTCGTCGGCAACCCGATGGAGCCGAAGGCCTGCCTCGCCGCCTACGACGCGGCGACCGACACCTTCGACCTGCACGCGCCGAGCCAGGGCATGACGCTCATGCTCGGGGGCCTGAGCGCGGTCCTCGGCCACCCGCGCGAGCGGATCCGCCTGCATGCGTACGACGTCGGCGGCGGCTTCGGCGTGCGCTCCGAGGCCTATCCCGAGTACTGCGTGGCGCTGCTCGCGGCCAAGACCCTCGGCAAACCGGTCAAGTGGGTGGGTTCGCGGTCCGAGACTTTCGTCAGCGATCATCACGGCCGCGCGGCGCGGCTCAGCGGCGAGCTTGCGCTCGACCGCGACGGGACGTTCCTCGCGCTGCGCCTCGAGTGGCTCGTCAATGCCGGCGCGTACCTGTCCCATCCCGGGCCGCTGATCAACACGCTGCTGCCGGGCCTCCACGCGACCAACCTGTATCGCATCCCGGCGCTGTACGGCCGCCACCGCCTGGTGCTGACGAACACCACGCCGACCACCGCCTATCGCGGCGCCGGTCGGCCAAACGTCTCCTACATCGCCGAGCGCCTGGTCGAGGAGGCGGCGCGCGAGACCGGCATCGATCGAGTCGAACTGCGCCGGCGCAACCTGCTGCGCAGGGAGGAGTTTCCCTACCAGACGCCGCTCCCGATGTCGAAGTACGACAGCGGCGATCCGCACGGGCACGTGGACATGGTGCTGGAAAAGTCGGACTGGAAGGGCTTCGAGAAGCGCCGCACGGAAGCAAAGGCGCGCGGCCGGCTGCGCGGCATCGGGCTTGCCGTGTTCGTCGAGCCGGCGGGCGCCGGCGGCAGCCCGAAGGAAGAAGCCGCGATCCGCTTCGGGTCGTCGGGCAACGCCGAGCTCTTCACCGTCTCGGGCAGATCGGGCCAGGGCCACGTGTCGGTGTACACCGAGGTCGCCGAGGAGATCCTCGGGATCGATCCCGAGAC
>CAZIXQ010000166.1:0-8488 GCA_964543155.1 uncultured Enterobacteriaceae bacterium | reverse complement strand
GTAAACGAATCCGCCATCACGCTCTTCCTTCACGACCCTGAGCGGGTGAGACGTGAAATGTCGTGCGAGGTGCTCAAGATCGGATACCCACCCTTGAATCTGTACTCGCCAAGGATTAGCGTCCGCGTTCATGTGGCCTAACGTTCCGCTTCAGGGGCGCGCCGCCTGCGGCGCGTCCCCTGCAAGCGGTTGTTAGCCCGCTTACTCATAGTAGACCGCCCCGCCCTTGTCTATATTGAGAAGCCGTGCGTTCATTACGTCCTGGCGGGACGCGTCCGTTTGCACTTCACCGAAGAACTTTGCTGCGGCTTTCGCTACATCGGCGAAAAAGTCTGCATCACTTAGAACCGTGTCACCCATCGAGCTCTTCTCTAGATGCGCCGACGGATTCGCATGGGTCAGAGTGAAATACGCTGGTGAAAAGTTGTGAAGAACTCGACACCGTAAAAGGTACAGCCTTTCAGCATGTGGCGCATAAGACGCGGGGAAGTACTCCTTGATGAAGTCCTTAAAGCGATCGCCGACGTTGTCTGTTGTGTAGCGGTAACCGGATAGTGCGTCGATTGCCGCAACCGAACACATGAACGAGAGAAACGCAGTCTCGTTCTGCTTCAGCAATAGCGGGACGCCGCCGAGGATGATGTCATTGAAACCTCGGATCGCCGCTTGAATTTCGGCCGTCATCGCCATAGCGGGCTAACGTAAAGTGAACTTCCTAATTGGAGGTCAATTAGACACCCGACTACCCCGGCCTGTCATCCGTCCCTCGGGATCAGGCGTTTGGTCTACTGTATGTATGCACACTACCCGATATCCTCGCCGGATTGAGCCGGATATCAGGGGAGATAGGCTGCCGGGGAGGGATGAATGTCCACGGATTCAATCGGGTCGGGTGCGCAATCAGGGTCCGAGATAGGGCGCCCGCGTCTGCTGCAGCGCGTGCATGAAGCGATCCGGGTGCGCCACTACAGCCGGCGCACGGAGGAAGCGTATGTGCACTGGATCAGGCGGCTCATCTACTTTCACGGCAAGCGCCACCCCGAGACGATGGGCGAAGCGGAGGTGACCGCATTCCTCAATCACCTCGCGGTGGATCGCCACGTCGCCGCCGCGACGCAGAATCAGGCGCTGTCGGCGATCCTGTTCCTGTATCGCGAGGTGCTGGGGCGCGAGCTGCCCTGGCTGGACGGGGTACAGCGGCCAACGCGTCCGCCCCGCCTTCCGGTCGTGCTCACGCGCACCGAGGTCGAGCGACTGCTCGCCGCGATGACCGGAACGCGCTGGCTGATCGCGAGCCTGCTCTACGGCGCGGGGCTACGGGTGATGGAGGGTCTGCGGCTGCGGGTGAAGGACGTCGATCTCTCCTATCGCCAGGTGCTGGTGCGCGACGGCAAGGGCGAAAAGGACCGTGTCACGATGCTGCCGGAGAAGCTGGTCGCGCCGATGCGCAGCCATCTGGAGCGTGTCCGGCTGCTGCACGCGCGCGACCTGCGCGAAGGCTACGGCGAGGTGCAGCTGCCCCATGCGCTGGCGCGCAAGTATCCACGCGCTGGGCGTGAATGGCATTGGCAGTACGTTTTTCCGTCGCAGCATCGGTCGGCGGACCCGGAGGACGGCGTGGTGCGCCGCCATCATCTGTACGACTCCGTGCCGCAGCGCGCGATCAAGGAGGCCGCGCGCGCGGCGGGCATCGCCAAGCCGGTGAGCTGCCACACGCTGCGCCACTCGTTTGCCACGCACCTGCTGGAGGGCGGCTCCGACATTCGCACGGTGCAGGAGTTGCTCGGCCACTCGGACGTGTCGACGACGATGATCTACACCCACGTGCTCAACCGCGGCGGGCGCGGGGTGCTCAGCCCGCTCGATCGGTGAGCCCTGGCGCGCCGCCGGGCGCTCACCCGAGCAGCGGATGGAGCCACCACACCGCGAGCGCGAGGAGCGCGAGCCAGAGCAGGCCGATGGCGATCGCGCCGAACCGCCCGACGCGGCGCTCGTCGGTCTCGTTCATCTCGGCCTGCGCCCGGCACTCGGCGATCACGGCGCTCGGAATCATCCGCAGGGCGAGCGCGATCGCGAGCGGCAGCAGCACGAGGTCGTCGAGCAGCCCGACGACGGGCACGAAGTCCGGGATCAGGTCGATCGGGCTCACTGCGTAGGCCACGATCGCGACCAGGAGCAGTTTCGCGTACCAGGGCGTGCGCGGATGCCTCGCGGCGAGGAACATCGCCGCGACCTCGCGCTTCAGCTCGCGCGCGCGGCGCTTGAGGCGCTCGAGTCGGGTCACCGTCGATCAGCGCGCGATCCGGGCCGCTATTCCCAGCGCGGCTTGCGCTTCTCGAGAAACGCGTTCACGCCCTCGGCGAAATTCGGGCTGCGCGCGAGCTCGACCGCGGCATCGAGCTCGATCTTCAGTCCCGCCTCGAACGACTCCGCGAGCCCCGCGGTCACGCAGCGACGGATGGCCGCGAGCGTCCCGGCGGGCTTCTGAGCGAGTCCCGAGGCGTACGCGGTCACCCGGGCGCGAAGCTCGTCCGCCGGAACGAGGAAGTCGACCAGGCCGATGTCCAGCGCTTCCCGGGCGGAAACGAGGTCGCCCTCGTAGAGGAGGCGCAGCGCCCGCGGCCGTCCGAGCAGGCGGGCGAGCGCCTGCGTGCCGCCGACGGGCGGGATGAAGCCGATGTTCACCTCGGGCTGCCCGAGCTTCGCGTCGTCGGCGGCGAATCGCACGTCGCAGTGCAGCACGATCTCCAGGCCGCCGCCCACCGCCGTCCCGTGAATCGCGGCGAGGAGGGGCTTCCGCGCCGCGCGCAGCTGACGCACGAGCGCATGGCAGGTCTCCACCCACGACCCGATGTCCTCGGGCGCCATGGCCTGGAACGTCTTCAGGTCGGCGCCGGTCGAGAAGTACCCGTCGATCGCGCTCGCGAAGACGACCACGCGCACGTCGTCGGCCGCGAGCAATGGGTCGAGCGCAGCGGGCACTTCGCGCAGCATCGCCCAGTTGAAGGCGTTGCGCGGCGGGCGCCGATACTCGAGCCAGCCCACGCCCTGCGAGCGATGTACCTGCAAGAACTCGTACGTCATTCCCGGGTCTCCGGTTACGGGCTCGCGCCGTCGCGCGCACTCTACTGCCGGTGGAAAGGTGATGCTGCGCTACTGCGCGGCGTCCCGGCGCGCGGTCCGGAGCATCTCGATCGCGCGCCCGATCACGGGCGTCTTGGGCTCGGTGGTGAGAATCGTGAAGGTGAGGGTGACGTCGCCCGCGGAGATTGCGCCCCGGGTGAGATGCGCGGGCTCGCCGGCCCTGGGGGCCTTCGCCGTCGCCTCGAAGAGAAAGCCGCTGCCGCCCTCGACCGGAAACTCCCGCAGCGGCAGTTCCCGCTCCGCCGCGCCGGGCGCCACGTCCTCGGCCGCCTTCTGGACCAGGCCGCGCAGGCTCGCCCTGGCGGCGTAGGGCGAGGCGCCGGGCGGCGTCCACAGGATCGACACCGACATGTCGAACTCGCGCGGGGGCTGGACGCGGTCGAAGAAGCGGATCGAGGGGATGCCGGTCGGGCCGACCCGCGGCTCGTCGTACCAGTCCGCGGGCACCTGCAGCGTGAGCGTCCCGCGCGCGGGCACCGCGTAGCTGCGAGGTTCTTCCTGGGCGAACGCGGCGGCGGCGACGAGCGCCGCGGCGGCCGCGGCGGCGAGGCGGAGACGCAGCCGGCCCGTCATCGCGCGATCAGGGCTCCTCGACGCGGTTGCGCGTCGCGGTCAGCACCTTGCCGCCGAGGTCGAAGTGGGCATGGAAGTGCCACTTCTCGCCGCTGCCCTGCTCGAACTTCCAGGTCCAGACCTCCTCCTTCTTCAGCGGGAAGGTCATGGTCTCGGCCGGCTTGCCGATGAGCTTTCGCACCTCGTCCTTGCTCAGGCCCGGCTGGATCTTCGCGAAGTAGGCTTCGGTCAGCACCTGCCGGATCGCCTTCAGCACGCCGTCGGGGCCCAGATCGACCATGTAGGTCACCGATCCCGACGGGCCGCGCGGGAACTCCCACGTGAGCGTGCCGTCGGGCGCCTTCCACTCGAAGGCCGGCTGGCCCATGATGCTCTTCACTTCGGTCGCGGTGGAGACGCCCGGCTTGAGCTCGCTCATGCGAGCGTCGCAGCCGAGGAGGGCGAGGAGCCAGGCGAACACGAGCGGGAGGGCGCGGCGCATCAAAGGATGATACTGGGGTTGCGCAGGCTGCGGTCGCACTCGAGCAGGTTCACCTGCTTCACCGCGATCCGCCACGCCCCGTCGCGCTCGACGATGCGATGGGCGTAGGCGCCCGCGAGCGTGCGCGTCTCGCCCGCGCGATGCTCGGCGAGGAGGAAGCTCGAGCGGACCATGCGAGTGGCCGGATGCGCCGTCGCAAACACCTCCACGTTGGAGACCAGACGCGCGGTGCGCGAGGGCGGGATCTGCGACCACGCGTAGCCGGTGCCGAGGCGAAAGACGCGCCCCTCGAGCTGGCGGCGGTCGTCGAACGCGAACGCGATCTCCCGTCGCGGGTCGCCGCCCGGCGTGCCGGGCACCCAGTAGAGGCACTCCGGAACGTAGAGGGCGAGCCACTCGTCGAAGCGCCGCTCGTCGAGCGCTCGCGCCTCGCGCTCGAGAAGCATCCGGCACTGGTCGCGCACGGCGGGATCGGAGACGGCACGGTCCTCGCGCGCAAACCCGGTGAAGCCCGCGACCAGGTCGGCGTAGAACGCGTCGTCGAGGTACCACGACGAGCGCGAGGGGTCGCGTGCGGGCGGGCTCACGGCTCGCGCCTCGCGACGAGGGTCGGGCGGGCCTGCATCAGTCGCTTCCATTCCTTCATGTACTCGCGCATGAACGCCTCGTCGGTCGCGGGCGCCGTGACGACGCCGCGGGCGTCGGTCTGCACGCGCCCCGGGACGCCCAGACCGCGGTGCATGTAGACCCACTCGTCCTCGAGCGCCGCCAGGCCCTGCTGGATCTGCTCGAAGTTCGCGGCGTCGTCGACCTCGCCGAAGTTGGGGAAGCCCTCCTGCGTCCGGAGGCGAATGGCGTTCACGTCGTCCGCCGCCCCGTCGAGCTCGTCCGCCTGGTCGACGATCGCGGTGCCGTACCAGACGAGGTCGGTCTCGTCCACGGCCAGCGGCTGGATCACCTGGATGTGGTTGCCGAGGATGAGGAGGTTCGGAAAG
This sequence comes from uncultured Enterobacteriaceae bacterium, assembly GCA_964543155.1. Lineage (GTDB taxonomy): Bacteria > Pseudomonadota > Gammaproteobacteria > Burkholderiales > SG8-39 > JAGVSZ01. The sequence continues at coordinate 3,295 of CAZIXQ010000166.1, read as the reverse complement.
ATGTTGATGTTCACCGGCTCGGAGGCGGCGAGGTCGAGCGCGCGCGCCGCGCGGTCGCCGAGGCGACGCCGGATCTTCGCCTCGTAGTGCTCCATGCCCGGCGCCGCGCCCTCGATCTCCCACAGCGCGCCGGGACGCTTCTCCACGTTCGGGCGCTTGTCCTTGAAATGGTGGCCGTGGCCGAAGTAGGCCATGTACATCGGCGCCTCGTCGGGCCGCGACCTGTAGAAGGACATTCCCTTGTTCGGGTCGTCCTCCAGCCGGTTCTCCATCTCGAGGAGCGACCGGTGCGAGAACACGACGTGGTAGCCGTCGCACGAGTTGTCGTAGGCGAGCTTCCAGTTGCCGCGGACCTTGATGCGGTTCGCCTCGCGCACCTCGACCCGGGCGCCGGGGTGGCGATCGAGCCACTCGTCGATCGGCTGCGCCGCGGGCCCGAGGTAGTCCGCGAGCGGCGGCGCGTCCGGATCGAGCGTCCCGAAGACGAAGCCGCGGTAGCTCTCCACCCGTGGGACCTGGGCGAGGTTGAACCTCGCATCCTTGAAGTCGCACGCGTAGCCGTCGGGCCACGGCACGCCGGACAGCCGGCCGGTGTTGAGGAAGGTCCAGCCGTGGTAGGGACACTGGAACGCCTTTGCGTTGCCGCGCTCCTGGCGGCACACCGTCGCGCCGCGGTGCGTGCAGCGGTTGTAGAGCGCGCGGAGTCGTCCGCCGCTGTCGCGCACCACGACGATCGGGCGCAAGCCCAGCCGCGCGGCGAGGAAGTCGTCGTTCCGCGGCACCTGGCTCTCGTGCGCGAGGTAGGTCCACACCGCGCCGAAGACGTGCGTCATCTCGCGCCGGAAGAGCGCGGGATCGGTGTAGATCGACCGGTGCACGCGGTCTTCCTGCACCAGCTCGTCCCAGTCGTACGGTCCCGGCAGCTCGTCGGGTTTCATGCCTGCACCTCTAGAAGAAGTCGAAGTACTCGTTCTGCTCCCACGCGGTGGGCTCGTCCGGCCGGTCCTGCCCCCCGTTCTCCTGCAGCCACTTGAGGAAGCGGCCCGATTCGTTGCGCTTGAGCTTCACGAAGTAGTCGACGAACGTGTCGCCGAGCGCGGCGCGGAAGAGGGTGCTCGACTCGAGCAGGTCGAGTGCGTCGGCTAGGCTCTTCGGCAGCGGCGCGCGCGCCGCGGTGTACGGGTCGGTGTCCTGCGGGCCGGGGTCGAGCGCGTGCGCGATGCCGTCCAGCCCCGCGACGAGCTGCGCGGCGAAGTAGAGGTAGGGGTTGGCGGCCGGCTCGCCGACGCGGTTCTCGAGGCGCGTCGCCGGATCGCCCGCGCCGCCCAGCACGCGGACCATCGCGCCGCGGTTGTCGTAGCCCCAGCCCGCCCGGTCGGGGGCGAGCGAGTTGGGCTTGTAGCGCCGGTAGCCGTTCACCGTCGGCGTCGTGAACGCGCTCGCGGCGGCAGCGTGCCTCAGCAGCCCGCCGAGGAAGGCGCGGCCGACCGGCGAGAGCGGCTCGGGCCCCTTTTTCGGGGCGAACGCGTTGGCGCCGGTGCGCGCGTTCGCGAGCGACTGGTGCAGGTGCCAGCCGCTCGCGTAGTACCCCTTGAGCGCCGGCCGGCACATGAAGGTCGCAAGATGGCCCATGCGGCGGCAGACCTGCCTCGTCGCGGTCCGGAAGAGGACGCAGTCGTCGGCCGCGCCCATCGCGTCGCGCGCGGTGAACGTGCATTCGACCTGGCCGGGGCCCCACTCGTTCTCCACCGAGCGCAGGCCGAGGCCGAGCGCGCGGTACGCGTCGACGAGCGCCGAGAGCACCGGCTGCATCGCGTCCATGTTGGACTCGGAGTGATAGGAGAAGCCCGGCTCGACCGGCCAGGTGCGGACCGGCCGGCCGCGCACGCCGGGTACGCCGACGTGCTCGTCGGTCAGGTGCTCCTCGGCGAGCCGGCAGAGGTACCACTCGATCTCCAGCCCGACGCAATAGTCGAACCCCTCCTCGCGCGCGCGGGCGATCTGCCTGCGCAGCAGGTGGCGCGGCGAGAACGGATAGATCGCGCCCGAGTTGAAGTACTCGTCGCACAGCACCCACCCGACGCCCGGCGCCCACGGCAGCATGCGGAAGGTGGGGGGATCGGGGACGATGGTGATGTTCGGCGACCCGGTCATCTCGTCGAGGCCCATGCCGCCGCCGCGCGTGAACGAGGCGAAGGTGCGCGCGTTGGCCGAGTCGAGCGTCGTCGTCGCGACGTTGACGTTGTAGCCGCGCTCGAGCGACTCGAGAAACACCGGGACGCTCACCGCCTTCGCGCGCGATGCGCCGTGCGGATCGGCCCAGGCGAGCCGCACGAGGCGCAGCTCCTCCTTCTTGAGGCGCGCCTTCAGCGCCGCGGCCTCCTTGCGCTGCGCGTCGGTCCAGAGACCGTACCGCTCGATGAATCCCATGGGGGAGCGATTGTAAGGGGAGGTTGCCGCGCGCGGCGGCCGCGTCGTATCCTCGCCCGGGTCCGTCGCGAAGGAGCGCCCCGATGATCACCCCCGAGCAGAACGAGCTGATGACCCGCGTCGGCCCGGGCACCGCGGGCGGCGCGCTCCTGCGCAGCTACTGGCAGCCGGCGGCGCTCGCCGAGGAGCTCGAAGGCGAGCGGCCGGTGAAGGCGGTGCGTCTCGCCGGCGAGGACCTCGTGCTCTTCCGCGACGAGCGCGGCCGCTACGGCCTGCTCGATCGCAGGTGCGCGCACCGGCGCGCGGATCTCGCCTACGGCCGGCGCGAAGACGGGGGACTGCGCTGTCCGTTCCACGGCTGGCTGTTCGATACCGACGGTCGCTGCCTCGAGACGCCGGCCGAACCCGAGGGCAGCCGGCTGTGCGAATCGGTGCGCCTCACCGCATACCCGGTGGTGGAGCGCAGCGGCATCCTGTGGGCGTACCTCGGCGCCGGCGCGCCGCCCGCCTTTCCGGCGTTCGACTGCTTCATCGCGCCGGACGACTACACCTTCGCGTTCAAGGGCTACTGGGACTGCAACTGGCTCCAGGCGCTCGAGGTCGGGATCGATCCGGCGCACGCCTCGTTCCTGCACCGCTTCGCGCAAGACGAGGATCCGGGCGCGAACTACGGCCGGCAGTTCCGTGCGACCTCCGCGAGCTCCGCCCTGCCGATGACGCGCGTGCTGCGCGAGCACCACCGGCCGAAGCTCGACCACGAGACGACCGACTACGGCTTTCGCATCTTCGCGCTGCGCGGGATCGACGGCGAGCAGACGCACGTGCGCGTCACCAATCTCGTCTTTCCGCAGGCGTTCGTGATCCC
>CAZIXQ010000165.1:0-8597 GCA_964543155.1 uncultured Enterobacteriaceae bacterium | reverse complement strand
GGTTCACGATCGGCGCGAACACCCGGGTGCCGAGGCTGTCGAGCAGGAACGAGCTCTTGCGGTAGAGCGCCCCGCCGCTCACCGCGCTCACGAAGTGGCCGAGCAGGCCGCTCGCGAGCGGCGCCTCGAACAGCACGCGCGCCTCGCGCGTGGAGAGCCTGCGGGTGCGCAGCCGCGCCAGCGCCCGCCGCCCGGCGTAGTCGCCGATCGCCTCGGGCCGGGGGAGGTCGCCCGGCGCGCGCATCTGGGAATACCAGTCGTCGCGCTGCATCGCGTCGTTCTCGCCGGCGATGACCGCGCAGGAGATGTAGTGGCGCGAGCTCGGATAGCCGTCCAGGAAGCCGGCGGTGTTGCCGGCCATGAACTGCGACTGCTGGCAGGAGACGGTCGCGCCCTCGGAGTTGACGATGCGCTTGTCGAGCCGGAACGCCGCCGCCTCGCACTCGCGCGCCATCTCGATCGCGCGCTCCACCTGCAGGTCCCAGGGGTGGAAGAGGTCGAGGTCGCGGCTCGCGCGCGAGATCAACTCGGGCTCGGCGAGCCCGGCGCAGTCGTCGGCGGCCGTGAAGCGCGCGATCGACAGCGCCGCGCGCACGGTGTCCTCGATCGCGCGCGCCGAGAGGTCCGAGCTCGACGCGTTGCCGCGCTGCTTGCCGACGTAGGCGGTGACGCTCAGGCCCTTGTCGCGGTTGTACTCGATCGTCTCGACCTCGCCGTTGCGCACCGTGACGGTCTGGCCGTAGCCCTCGGAGACGTCGGCTTCCGCCTCGGTGGCGCCGTGCGCGCGCGCGATGCGGAGCGTCCCTTCGACGATCGCGCGGAGCTCGTTGCGGGAGTACGTGAAGCGGGATTCGGCCATCGGTTCTCGGGATGCTCGGCGCGGTGGAAGGGCGGGCTATTATACGGGCGAGCCTCCCGCGCCCCGTCGATGCAGGACCCCGCAGAACGCCCGAGCAAGACGCGCCTCAAGCGCGACGTGGAGGCGCTCCAGGCGCTCGGGGCACGGCTGCTCGAGGTGAGCGAGGAACGGCTCGCGTCGATCGAGCTGCCCGAGCGCCTGCGCGAGGCGGTGCTCGAGGCGCGGCGCATTCGCAGCCGCGAGGCGCGCCGGCGGCAGCTCCAGTACATCGGGAAGCTCATGCGCGAGGTCGACCCCGTGCCGATCCGCGCGCGCTTCGCCGAGTGGGACGGCGAGTCCGCCGCCGCGACCGCCGCGCACCATCGCGCCGAGCGCTGGCGCGAGCGGCTCCTCGACGACGAGGCCGCCCTCACCGAGTTCGCGCGCGAGTGCCCGGGGGCCGACCTGCAGCAGGTCCGGGCGTGCGTGCGCGAGGTCCGCAAGGACCGGCTCGCCGGCCGCGCGTCGCGGCACTACCGCGATCTCTTTCGCCTCGTGAAGGCGGCGCTCGAGGCGCCCGCACCTCCCTATAATCCGGAGCCATGAACACTGCAGACCGTCCTCTCAGAGTCGGCCTGGTCTCGATCAGCGACCGCGCATCGGCCGGGGTCTACAGAGACGAGGGCGTCCCCGCGCTCAAGGCGTGGCTCGGCCGCGCGCTCGCGACGCCGTTCGAGGTCGAGGAGCGCCTGATCGCCGACGAGCAGCCGGTGATCGAGGCGACGCTCGCCGATCTCGTCGACCGGCACGGGTGCGACCTGGTGCTCACCACCGGCGGCACCGGGCCGGCGCGCCGCGACGTGACGCCGGAGGCGACGCTCGCAGTGGCCGACAAGGTGCTGCCGGGCTTCGGCGAGCAGATGCGCCAGATCAGCCTGCACTACGTGCCGACGGCGATCCTGTCGCGGCAGGTCGCGGTCGTCCGCAGGCAGGCGCTCGTCGTCAACCTGCCCGGACAGCCGAAGTCGATCCGCGAGACCCTCGAGGGCGTGAAGGGCGCGGACGGCGCGACCGTGGTGCCCGGCATCTTCGCCGCGATTCCCTACTGCATCGACCTGATCGGCGGGCCGTATATCGAGACGAACGAGGCCGTGGTGAAGGCGTTCCGGCCGAAGTCCGCGCAGCGCCCGAAGCCGGCGGGCGCGGCGTGAGCGGAGCGCTCGAAGCGATCGAGATCGAGACCGGGCCCGCGCCTACCGCGGCCGTGCTGTGGCTGCACGGGCTCGGCGCCGACGGGACCGACTTCGTGCCGGTGGTCGACGCACTCGACCTCCCTGACCGGCCGATCCGGTTCGTATTCCCGCACGCGCCGATGCGGCCGGTGACGATCAACCAGGGCTACGTGATGCGCGCGTGGTACGACGTCCTCAGCATGGACTTCGGCCGGCGCGCCGACGAGCGCGGCGTGCGCGAGTCGCAAGGGCTGATCGAGACGCTGATCGAGCGCGAGACGCGCCGCGGCATCACGCCGGGTGGGATCGTGCTTGCGGGGTTCTCGCAGGGCGGCGCGATCGCACTGCAGACGGGCCTGCGCCACGCAACCCGCCTCGCGGGAATCATGGCACTGTCGTGCTACGTGCCGCTCGCCGATTCGCTCGACGCCGAGCGGTCGGCGGCGAACCGCAACGTGCCGATCTTCATGGCCCACGGCACCGACGACCCGGTCATTCCGGTGAGCCTCGCGCGCGAGTCGCGCGATCTGCTGGGGCGGCTGGGGTACGACGTGACGTGGCACGAGTACCCGATGGAGCACTCGGTGTCGCCGGAAGAGGTCGAGGCGATCGGCGCGTGGCTGCGCCGGGTGCTGGGCTAGCTAAGCCGCATCCCGCACGAGGTGCCGGCAGCGCAGCAATTCGTAGTCGGTGCGCCGCTCGGGCACGCCGACCGGCAGCAGCACGGTGTGCCGGCCGTTGAGGTCGAACGAGAAGCTCTGGCCGGGGGCATGCACGCCGGCGCGGACCAGGAGCTGCATCTCGCCCTCGGGGGAAGTCGGGTTCAGCAGGATGCCGGTCTCGGCCCCGTCGCTCACGATGTGGCCGGAGTGCACGCGCAGCTGCACCGGAACGGCGCCGCGCGCGATCGTCTGGATCCCCACCGCCGCCTGCTGCAGCGACGGGCGCGATAGCCGGCGCACGACGCCGATCAGCCAGTTGTCGCCGCCCTCGGGCTGCATGGCGAGCAGACAGCCGATGCGCAGCCAGTCGCCGCGCACCTGCGGCACCAGGGCGCCGAAGCCGCCGACGCTCACGTTCTCGACGATCCAGCTCTCGTAGGTGGCGGCGTCGAAGGAGAGCGAGTCGCCGGGCGCGAGCACTTCGAGGATGCCGTCGAAGCCCCAGGCGATCGTGAGGCGCGACTTGACCCGGTGGCGCGTGTGGCGGCGCTCGGGGAGCCTGGTCGACCAGCTCGACTCGAGGTGCTCGAGCACGGCGAGCGCCGCTTCGGGCGTGAGCGTCTCGCCGACGCCGAGCGCCGGCGGGAACTCGCGGGTATTGCGGATCTGCTGGAGCAGCGCGACCAGGTCCGCGAACGCCGGGCCGGCGCCGAAGAAGCGGATGCCGGGGCTCGGCTGCGGCTGGCGCGCGATGCGCGCGGGCGGCTGGCCGGCGGTGAGGTCGATCCAGTACGGGGTTTCGGCCTGGTGCTCGCGCGCGAGCAGGAACTTCGCGGTCGAGCCGGCGATCACCTTCTCGGCGAGCTCGATCTCGTTCGGGAGCAGGCTGTCGGGCGAACAGGCGCTGAGCATCGCCACGCGCAGGAACTCCTGCTCGGCGGTCGACTCGGCCGGCACCCCGGGATAGACGGTCACCTTCGTGCGCGCGTGCTTGCGCGCCTCGGCGAGGGCGTACACCCCGCTGATCATTCCCCAGATCCGCTCGTCGAGCGGGCCGTAGCGGAGATAGAGCCACTTGAGCTGCGTCGCGAGGCTGCGGAGCGCGCGCACCAACAGCAGCGGGACGGCGCCCTTGAGGGCATCGCCCCCCTTCGCGCCGGTCGCGTACGCGTCCAGGCACGTGACGTAGCCGAGGGCCGAGGCCTTCCAGAAGGCGTGGACGACGCTCCAGTGCTTGCTTTCCTGCAGCTTGCCCTGGCGCGAGGCGCCGAGGTACTCGCGGGCGAGCTTGCGGGCGGGGATCTGGCCCGTCTCGTCGATGAGCTGCACGAGCTGGGCGCGGAGTTCGGGCTTGAACGCGGCTTCGGTCGTGACGGACTCGAGCCAGTGGGCGAGCTCATCGAGGGCCGCGAGGGGTTCGGCCGGCAGCGCGGCCAGGAGGCGCTTGGCCTCCTTGAGGTCCGCCATCGGATGGTCGGACCGCGTGCTGCTGAAGATCGCGATCATGGCTCCCCTCGACTGTGTGGAGTCGTTCTTCCGGGGGGCTAACTAGCAATTCGTGAGCCAGCGGGGCGGGGGCGTGTGACGTACTTCGCAGTCGCCCCTACGGCAGGGAGCGGTCGATCTCCCGGCGCAGTGCAACGCCACTATGCGATCGGGACACTTAAGTCCAGTTCGAAGTCGAGTCCCGCAACCGCTTCAGTCCTGAGGAGACGCAAGTACCCGCGTGAACAATTTCGCGCTGCGGGCGGGCAACCAGCCAACCTGACGCCGGGGTCGTCGGGGAGTCGACAACACCGATCCCGACGCTCCTTCGTACACCGCATCCCGGAGCTCTCGCCCTTACACCGCGTCCGGGTCCCTACCGGTAGCGCCTACAGCCCAAGACTGGTAGTGGAACTCGCCGGCCTGGCGCCATACCCCATCACGGCCGGGTGACCGCAGTCAGCGGTCCTCGCGCGTGTGAAAGATCCGGAGCACCAGCACATCGGTTCCCGCAATTTCATACCGGATCTCATAGTCGCCAACCAGGACGCGCCGAACTTCTCGCGGCGCGAACTCCGGCAGCCGCAAGCCGAGCCGGGGATGAGCAGGGATCCGCTTCACACCTGCGACAATCTGCCGGACCACGCGGACAGCCGCCATCGGGTGGACGGGCGCCAGGAACTCGTAAAGGCGCACCAGATCGGAGTGCGCCTTGCTCGTCCAGCGAAGCGCCACGAACTAGCGCCGGCGGGACCGTGTCGGCTTGCCCAATCCCGCCGCCCAGGCTTCGACCCCGGCGTGGTCGAGTGTGCGCTTGCGGTCGACATCGGCCAGCGCCTCGAGCGTCAAGCGGTGCCGCTTCTCCTCGAGTGCCACGAACGAGGCGACCGCTTCCTTGACGACCCACCCCTTGGGGCGATCGAGTCGCTCGGCCAGGTCGTCGAGCTTCTCCGCCAGCTCCGTCGGGAGGTGCGCGGTCACGACACGGGTATCCATTCGTGCATCCACTTCAATCAAAATGATTAGTACATATTAAGACGTCCCGTCTTCGTGCGCAAGCACCGCGCCCCGCCCCGCGCCCGCGCAGGCGTGAAGCACCCGCAACGGCCGTCGCTTCGGTTTCCCTGTATGGAATGATGTATGGCATGCGGAAGACGACAGTCTACGTACCGGACGAGCTGAAGCACGAGCTCGAACGCGCTGCCGCAGCGCGCGGATGCAGCGAGGCCGAGCTCATTCGCGAAGCGCTGCGCACGGTGACCGCCCGCGCCATTCCGCCCTGCCCCCGACTGCCGCTGTTCAAGAGCCGGAAGCCGGGGCTCGCCGAGCGGGTCGATAAGGCGCTCGCCGGCTTCGGCGAGTCGTGATCCTGCTCGACACGAGCGGCCTGCTTTCGGCGATCGACGGGAGTCAGCTCCACCACGCGGCATGCGTGGCCGCCCTGTCCCGGGCCACCCCGCCCCTGCTGCTCTCCCCGTTCGTCCTGGCCGAGCTGGACTATCTCCTCTCGCGGCACGTCGGGTCCGACGCCCAGCTCGCGCTGCTCGACGAGGTCGCCAGGGGCGCCTATCAGCTCGAGCCCTTCGCGCCTGCCGACGTTGCCGCCGCGCGCAAAGTGCTGGAGAAGTACGCAAGCCTGCGAATCGGATTAGCCGACGCGTCGATCGTCGTGCTGGCCGAGCGGCACGGCGCGCGCGACGTACTGACCCTCCACGAGCGTCACTTTCGCGCACTGCGCACGAAGACTCGCAAGGGATTCAAGCTGCTGCCCCTGGATCGCTAGGTCGTCGTCGCGCGGCGATAGTGGTCACCCGCGACGCGGAAAGTCATTTGCCCCACACCCCGTTCCGACCGCTAGCGGTAGCGCCTTCGGCCGCGGAGTTGTGAAACTGCCCGTGGGTCAGGCCAGCGCGTCAACGGACGGGTCGCCGGGCGGACGCACCCGAACGCCTGCGCGCTGCGCGGCGCCCTCCGGTCGACGACGGGCCCGCTGCAACTTGGTCGATGACGAGCGGCGGTCGATTCGGAAAGCGCGCTACCAGCTCCAGCTCACCGCCCATCGCCTTCACGTACCGGCGCAGCGTCGAGAGCAGCATGTCGCTGCGCCCCTCGATGCGCGATACGGTGTCCTGCCCGACACCGAGGCTCACCGCCAGCTCCGCCTGGGTGCGCGCCACAGTCTGCCGCAGATCCTTGAGCGTGGCGAGCTCGCGCACGCGCGCTTCGATCCTGGCCCGCCGCTTCGCCGGCAGGCCTGCCATCACCTGATCAAGACTTCTTGCCACGTCTTTGCTCCTTCGCGCCTTTCGCGCTTTCCATGGCTTTTAGCGCCACCAAGTACTCGTCCAGTCGTTGATCCGCTGCGCGGATCAACCGGAGGCAAAAACCGCCGCTGGTCCGCCCCACCCTTGTTTCCTGCGGCAAGGAGAATCGCCCGTCGCCTCGGGTCGAACGCGAAGGCCACGCGCCACACCTCCCGCTGCCATTCGAAGCGGAGCTCCTTCATGTTCGGATGCTTTGACCCCTTGAGCGTATCGGCGGTCGGTCGGCCGAGCTGCGGCCCGAACTCCTGCAGCAGCTTTGCGTGCGCAAGCAACTCGTCTTGCAGACCTTCCCTCAGCTCCCGAAACTCGAGGTCGAACGCCTCGTGAAACAGGACGGTCCAGGGCATGACCCGATTATGGATTTCAATCCATATGTCGTCAAGTGCATTAGCGAGCGTTCGCGAGCCCTGAAACGAGAAACGGGGACCCAAGTCCCCGTTTTCGTTGGTGCTGGTGAGTGGACTCGAACCACCGACCTACTGATTACGAATCAGTTGCTCTACCAGCTGAGCTACACCAGCAGCACGCCGACAGGAAGATCGTATCGAACCGGCGCGAAAAGCGGCGCGGATTATAACAGCGCGAGTACCCTAGGACGCCTTCGGACGCGTCCGGATGATGATGTCCACGCCGTCGGTCACCGTTCCCGGCGGCGGCGGCGGAAGGTTCTCCACGCGCACCGCGTCGGCCGGAATGTCGGTCAGCCGCCCCGACACGACGTCGTAGAAGTGATGGTGCGGCGCCGTGTTCGGGTCGTAGAACACGCGGCTCGGATCGACCACCAGCTCGCGCACGATCCCCTTCTCGAGGAACAGGCGCAGCGTGTTGTAGACCGTCGCCTTCGAGGCCTCGGCGTGCCGGACGTTGACGCGCGCGAGGATCTGGTCGGCCGAGAGGTGCTCGCACTGCTCGAAGAGCACGTACGCGATCTCGATGCGCTGATGCGTCGGCGTGACACCGTGGCCTCGCAGGAGGGAGGCCACCGACTCGCGCGTAATCGGCTGATCCAGCATGGAAATGAGTGTATCCCAGGAATTGAACTCTGTCTAATTCGAGGGCGCTCCGGGGCCCCAGCCACGCGCACGCCCTCCGCACGCGCTTCGCGCGCCTGCGCGCGCCGCCCGCACGCCGTTTCCGACCCCCGCTCGGCCAGCGCGCCGTGACTTAGTTCCGCTCCCGCGCGCCCTCTGCCGCCGCTCGTCGCGGGGTTTGCCCCGACCGTCGGCCACCCTTTGAGCCGCGCGGCGGGCCTCCCTACCATGGGCCCACTTAGCTAGGGAGCTTGCCATGCGCAGACACGCCGGATTCTCGCTGATCGAACTCATGATCGCGGTAGTGGTCATGGGGATTCTCGCCGCGGTCGCGTACCCCGCGTACACCGACTACATCCGGCGCGGCAAGATCGCCGAGGCGCTCTCCATCCTCGCCGACACGCGCACGAAGATGGAGCAGTACTTTCTCGACAACCGCACGTATGTCAACTCGGACGCCGCCAACATGCCCTGCAACGCGACGGTCGTCAACGCGGCGGCAAAGCACTTCACGTTCGCCTGCAGCAACCTCGGCGCCGGCACCTACACCGTGACCGCGACCGGTGCCGCCGGCCAGGGCATGGTCGGGTTCACCTACACGATCGACCAGGCGAACCTCCGCACCACCGCGATCACCGGGGTGAGCGGCTGGAACGCCTCGGTGAACTGCTGGGTGCGCAACAAGGGGGGCGTATGCTGAACGCGCGTCTCCGCGGCTTCACCGTCATCGAGCTGATGATCGGGGTGGCGCTGTTCGCGCTTCTGATGACGCTCGCCTTCCCGTCGTTCGTCACCATGATGAACAACGCGCGGCTGCGCGACACGGGCGCCTCGATCATGGCCGGCCTCCAGTCGGCGCGCAGCGAGGCGCTGCGGCGCAATCTGACCGCGGAGTTCGCCTTGACCGCCGACCCGATCACCGACGGCAGCGACATCGGCGTCACCGCGAACGGCACCGGGCCGAACTGGGTCGTGCGGGCGCTCGATGCGCTCGGCGCGCCGACCGGCACGCTCGTCGATTTCCG
>CAZIXQ010000164.1:0-8664 GCA_964543155.1 uncultured Enterobacteriaceae bacterium | reverse complement strand
CGTAGAACTTGAGCGCGTTGCCGCCGGTGGTGGTCTCGGGGTTGCCGAACATCACCCCGATCTTCATGCGGATCTGGTTGATGAAGATGACCAGCGTGTTGGTGCGCTTGATGTTGCCGGTGAGCTTGCGCAGCGCCTGGCTCATGAGCCGCGCCTGCAGGCCGGGGAGCTGGTCGCCCATCTCGCCCTCGATTTCGGCCTTGGGCACGAGCGCCGCGACCGAGTCGATCACCACGACGTCCACCGAGCCGGAGCGCACGAGCATGTCGGCGATCTCGAGCCCCTGCTCGCCGGTGTCCGGCTGCGAGATGAGGAGGTCCTGGATGTTCACGCCGAGCTTGGCCGCGTACTGCGGGTCGAGCGCGTTCTCCGCGTCGATGAAGGCGGCGGTGCCGCCCATCTTCTGCACCTCGGCGACCACCTGCAGCGTCAGCGTGGTCTTGCCCGAGGACTCGGGGCCGTAGATCTCGACCACGCGGCCGCGCGGCAGGCCGCCGACCCCGAGGGCGATGTCCAGCCCGAGCGAACCGGTGGAGACGACCTGCACGTCCTGCGCGGCCTGCGAGTCCATGCGCATGATGGACCCCTTGCCGAACTGCTTCTCGATCTGGGCGAGCGCGGCCTGGAGGGCCTTCGACTTGTTCTCTTCCATCAGGCGGACGACGTTCGTTTCGGTGCTCACGGCGATTCTCCCATAACGGCCGCACCCGGCGGCATGCGCGCATTGTGCGGGGGCCGGTGGCTCACTGCGTGAGCCCCTTGCGCCGGCGTCCCGCACCCCATCGAGGGCTGTTTCAGGACTGTGTCTTTAGCCAGCAGTCTGTGTCTTTATACAGCCTTTGCGAGCGGGGTGCAAGCGGGCGCACGCCGTGAGCCACCGGCCCCGCTATCCTGTCCCATCCGCCGGAGGAAGCAATGGCACTGGAAGCGATGATCAAACCCGTCCTCGACCTCCTCTACACGCTCGTCGGCCGGGCGAAGGACGCCAATGCCCGCCGCAAGGCGGAGGCCGAGCTGCGCGAGGTGGTCCGCGACCTCCTGAAGGAGTCGCCGAACCTGACCCGGGCGGAGTTCCGGATCGCGGTGGCCCGCGCGCTCGGCATCACGAGCGAGGACCTGGCCGAGGCCGAGCGGATGCTGAAGCAGGTGAAGGCCTACGAGGCGCGGAAGAAGCGGGCGGCGCGGACCGAGAAGCGCCCGCCCAGGAAGAAGGGCGAGACGCCGGGGAAGTGATTCAGGCGCTCGGCGCGGCCCGGTCGCGCGCGGCAAGCAGCGTGTCGCCCTGCGGCACCCGCGCCGTCCCGCCGCGCACCTCCTTGACGACGTAGCTCGGCCGCAGCTTCGTCTCCTGGTAGATGCGCCCCAGGTACTCGCCGAGGATGCCGATCGAGATGAGCTGCACGCCGCTGAAGAACAGGATCACCAGAATGAGCGTGGTGAAGCCCGGCGCCTGCCCCGGCGTGTAGCCGAGGATCGGCACGTCGACCAGGCGCCAGACGAGGTAACCGGCCGCGGCGACGAGCGCCAGCACCGCCGTCGCAAGGCCCAGGCCGAAGATCAGGCTGAGCGGCGCGGTGGAGAAGTTGACGATGCCGTCGAACGCGAGCCGGACGAGCTTCATGAAGCTGTACTTCGTCTCCCCCGCCGCGCGCGAGGCGCGCTCGTAGGCGACGCCCGTCTGGCGGAAGCCGGACCAGGCGCGCAGGCCGCGCACGAACCGGTTCTTCTCCGGCAGCGCGTTCATCACCTCCACCACCCGCCGGTCCATCAGCGCGAAGTCGCCGCTGTCGAGCGGCACGTCGATGCTCGCGAGGCGCCGGTACACGCGGTAGAAAAGCGCGTAGGCGAAGCGCTTCGCGAACCCCTCCTTGCGCTTCTCGCGGACCGCGTTCACGACGTCGTAGCCCTCGCGCCACTTCTCGACCATGCGCAGGACCACCTCGGGCGGGTCCTGCAGGTCGGCGTCGATCACCGCGACCGCGTCGCCGGTCGCGTAGCGCAGGCCCGCGGACACCGCCGGCTGGTGGCCGAAGTTGCGCGTGAACGAGACGACCTTCACGCGCGGGTCGCGGTCGGCGAGCTCGAACAGCAGCGCCTCGGTGCGATCGCGGCTGCCGTCGTTCACGTACACGATCTCGAGGTCGAACTCGCCCCCGCCCCCGAGGGCCTCGACGAGCCGCCGGTGGGTAAGGTCGATCACCGCCTCCTCGTTGAAGCACGGGACCACCACCGAGACGAGCACCTTGCGCGCGCTCATCGCCGCCGCCGCTCGTGCCAGCGCCACGCCGTTGCCACGATCGGCTCGATCTCGGCGTAGCGCGCCGCAAAGCCGAGCACGTCGCGCGCGCGCGTCGCGTCGGCCACCAGCACCGGCGGGTCGCCTTCGCGCCGCGGGCCTTCCCGGACCGGGATCGGCCGCCCGGTCACGCGCCCGGCCGCGCCGATCACCTCGCGCACCGAGAAGGCGCGCCCGGTGCCGAGATTGATCGCGGTGGTCGCGCCGCCCCGCGCGAGGTAGTCGAGCGCGCGCAGGTGTCCGTCCGCGAGATCGGCGACGTGGATGTAATCGCGCAGGCAGGTGCCGTCCGGCGTGGGGTAGTCGGTCCCGAACACCTCGACGTGCGGCAGGGTGCCGGCGGCGGCCATGAGCACGCGCGGGATCAGGTGCGTCTCGGGGTCGTGATCCTCCCCGATCTCGCCGTCGGGATCGCAGCCCGCGGCGTTGAAATAGCGCAGCGCCACCGAGCGCAGGCCGTACGCGGCGTCGTAGTCCCGCAGCACCCGCTCGATCATCAGCTTCGTCGCGCCGTACGGGTTGATCGGCTGCTGCGGCAGGTCCTCGGTGATTGGCATGCGCGCCGGCACGCCGTAGGTCGCGCAGGTGCTCGAGAACACGAGGCGGCCCACGCCCGCGCGTCGCATCGCATCGAGCAGCTCGAGCGTGCCGCCGACGTTGTTGCGGTAGTAGAGCGCAGGCTCTCTCACCGACTCGCCCACGTACGCGAGGGCGGCGAAGTGCATCACGGCGTCGATGCGGTGGCGCGCGAATGCGGCGTCGAGGCGCGGCCCGTCGCGGATGTCGCCCTCTTCGAGCGGCCCCCAGCGCGCGAACTCGCGGTGCCCGCGGGTCAGGTTGTCGTAGACGATCGGCTCGTGCCCCGCCGCCGCGAGCGCCTTGCAGGCGTGGCTGCCGACGTAGCCGGCGCCGCCGGTGACGAGGATGCGTTGCACGCGCTGCGCGAACCTCAGCCGGCGAGCGGGTTGCGCGTGCGCAGCGCCGGGAAGCGCGAGAAGTCCCGGTCGGCCGACCACAGCTCGGTGATGCCGTGGTGCAGGCAGATCGCGGCGATCCTGGCGTCGTGGATCGCGCCGCCGCGGACCTGCGCGCCGACCGCGAGCCGCTCGAGCTGCGGCAGGTAGCCCTCGCCCTCGGCGAGGAACTGCAGGTGCGCGGACGCGGCGAGGGTGCCGAGCTGGTCGAGCGCGATCTCGATCGGCGTCGGCGTCCGGAAGATGCGCGCGTTGGTCACGATGGCGACGAACTCGTGCGCGCACGGCCACGGGATTGCCCATGCCGCCGTCCCCCCGGCGAGCGACTCGAGCAGCGGCCGCGCGGCGGCGTGGAACGGCGCGTCGGTGCGGTGCGCGTAGACCAGCAGATTGGTGTCAACCGCGATCACCGTAGATCTCGTCGCGGATGCGCTCCCAGCCGGCGTCGCGGAACTCGGGCGCGAGGCCGTCGCCCTTGAACGGCTTCAGGCGTACGCCCGCAGCGCGCTTGCGCTCGCGCGCGCGCAGGGCGAGGCGCAACCCCTCCTCGATCAGCGCGCGCAGCGTCGCGCCCTCGCGCTTTGCGACCTTGCGGCCGCGCTCCAGGAGCTCGTCCGGAAGCTCGATCGTGGTTTTCATACGGGTGACCCATACGACTGATATGGGTCGTATGGTACGCGACCCGCGGCAGCCGCTCAACTCGCCGGCGGCGACGGGGCAGACCGACCCGGGCAGCCCGCGCCGGAACGCGCCGGCCGGCTCCCGCCAGGCGCGCCCGACGCGCTCGCGGCGACGCTTCAGCCTGCGGCGAAGAGCCCCGGCGCAGCGGCGCCGATCCGCACCGCCGGCGCGACCAGGATTTCTTGCCGCACTGCGGCGACCGAGTTGCGGCACGCCTGCTCGGTCAGGAAACCGCCCTTGGACGCGAGAAACGGCGTGGCGCCTTCGCCCAGGAGCCACCGCCATTCGCCGGTGTTGTCCCGATAGATCCTGAAGTCCATGCATGCGCTCCACCGCGGGACGGGGCGTCCGGACCCCGTCGCGAATCGATCTTGGCCGTTGGTCGGCCGGCGCTGTGCCGCGCTTACGTGCCGCCGGCCCCGGGGCTTGTCGCGCCGGCCGGACGAGCCTATAACGTACGCGTCGCGCTGTACCCGCAGCGCCACGCGGAAGGGAGGACGTCATGTTCGACCTGGAGCGGTTCATCGAGGACTGCCGCGCCGCCGTAGCCGAGGACCCGAGCCACAAGGCCGTGCGCGAGATCGTGGCGCGCGCGGTGTCCGCTCCTGGCGACGTGCTGAAGGGCCTCGGCGAGCCGGCGCGCGGCGAGGTCAAGGCGCTCTACCGATCGGACGAGCTCACGATCTTCAACGTCATCTGGGCGCCGTGGATGACGGTCCTGCCGCACAACCATGACATGTGGGCGGTGATCGGCGTCTACACCGGGCGCGAAGACAACATCTTCTGGCGTCGCATCCCGGACGCGTCCGACGGCCGAATCGAAGCGGCCGGCGCGAAGGCGATGTCGGAGCGCGACGCGATCCCGCTCGGTCGCGACATCATCCACTCGGTCACCAACCCGATCCCGCGCCTCACCGGTGCGCTCCACGTGTACGGCGGCGACTTCTTCGACGTCTCGCGCCGCAGCCAGTGGGAGCCGGACACGCTGCGCGAGACACCGTACGACGTGGCGCGCACGATGCGCATCTTCGAAGAGGCGAACCGCTTCCTGCCCGGTTCCTGAACCGAAGGCTACGCTTCCGGGGGGCCACGGTGCTACTGGAGCGCGAGGAGCCGCTTGCAGCGCTCGAGGGCGCCCTCGCCCGCGCGCGCGAGGGTCACGGCCACACCTTCCTGATCGGCGGCGAGGCGGGCATCGGCAAGACCTCGCTCCTCGAGGCGTTCACGGCGGAGCGCTCGCGCGGCGCCCGAGTCCTCTGGGGCGCATGCGAAGCGCTCGCGACGCCGCGTCCGCTCGGGCCCCTCGTAGACATTGCCGACGAGATGGGCGGCGCGCTGTCCGAGGCCCTCCGCTCGAACCGCCCGCCGCACGAGCTCTTCCACGGCTTCCTCCAGTCGGTACGCGCGCACGACGGCCCGACCGTCGTCGTGATCGAGGATGCGCACTGGATCGACGACGCAACCGCCGACTTCCTCAAGTTCGTCGCGCGTCGGATCGCGCGCTACCCGGCGCTCGTCGCGGTCACCTATCGCGAGGAGGAGGTCTCCCCGCGGCACGCGATGATGCGCGCGGTGGCCGACGTGCCGGCCGACCACCTGACCCGGCTGGCCTTGCGCGGGCTCTCCCCCACCGGCGTGGACGCGCTCGCCGGGCGCTACGGGCGCAGCATCCCCAACCTGCATGCCCTGAGCGCGGGTAACCCGTTCCTGGTCACCGAGCTCGTGCGCAGCGACGAGCCGCCGCCCTCGGCGACGCTGCGCGGCACGGTGCTCGCCCGGCTCGCGCAGCTCGACGAAGCGGCGTGCGACGTGGCGGAGCTGGTGTCCGTCGTGCCGGACCGATTGGAGAGGCGGCTGCTCGACCGGGCCGTGCCCGCAGGCGACGACGCGCTCCAGACGTGCCTCGAGCACGGCCTGCTGCTCGTCGACCGGGTGCACGTCCGCTACCGGCACGAACTGTCCCGGCGCGTGGTGGAGGAGTCGCTCGGTGCGGCGCGCCGCCGCGCATTGAACGCGCGCGTCCTCGCGCTCGTCGCCGGCGAGCCGCCCGACGCCACGATCCTTTCGCGGCTCGTGCACCACGCGGACGCGGCGGACGATGGGCAGAGCGTGCTTCGCTATGCGCCGACCGCCGCGGCGGAAGCGGCGAAGCGCGGCGCGCACCGCCAGGCGGCGGCATTCCTGCGCACGGCGCTGCGGTACGGCGAGCGACTCGGGCCGCGCGATCGCGCAGCGCTGCTCGACCAGTTTGCGCGGGAGGCGTTCGCGGCCGATCTGCACGAGGAGGCGCTCGACGCGAACGAGCGCGCGTTCGCGTTCTGGCGCGAGCTCGGCGACACGTTCGCCCAAGGCCGCAACCGGCGCACGCGCTTCGAGTTCGGCGAGTACGTGAACTACGCCGATCGGGCCGCGTTTGCCGGCGTGATCGAAGCGGCGGTCGGACTGCTCGAGCCGCACGGCCCTTCGGCCGACCTCGCGATGGCGCACATCGACTGGTCGCTGCGCCTCAGCATCCGCGGCGACCACGATCAGGCGCAGGCCTACGAGGATCGGGCGCTCGCGATGGCCGAAGCGCTCGGCGATCCGCACGCGCTTGCGCACGTGCTGCTCATCTGCGAGCGGCGGTGTAATTCGTACATCGGCGCGCCGCGCCTCGAGCGGGTCGAGCGCGCGGTCGACCTCGCGCTGCGCTCGGGCGACGAGGCGCTGGCCGCGCATGCGTGGGCGCTGTACGCGATGTTCGCGCGGTCGGCGGGCGACCTCCGCACGCTCGACCGGGCGCTCGCCGAGGGTCTGCGCTTCGTCGAGGCGCGCGACATCGACGGCCAGCGGGCGATCCTGCGCTCGCAGCAGGCGTGGTACGAGCTGCTGCGCGGGGAGTGGGACGCCGTGCCCGGCATCGTCGCGGAGCTGCTCGACAAACCCCATCTCCCGGGACTCGCGCATCAGTTCGCGAACGCGAGCGACGCCCTCGTGCGTTTGCGGCGCTACGGCGACCGAACCGGAATCGCGCAGATCGCGCGCACCAATGAAGTCGCCGAATCTCGCCTCGCGGCGCCGGGCGCCTTCGTCAACGCGCGCGGCCAGCTCGCCGAGGCCTACTGGCTGGTGGGGGAGCGGGAGCTCGCGCTGGATCGGGCCCGGGAGGCGTTCGGTTACGCGCGCGACATGGCCGCGACCGCGCGCCGCTTCGGCGTCGAGGCCATCTGGTCGCGCGGCGTGCGAGTCACCGGCTGGTGGCTGTGGCGTGAGATCGACGTGCAGGTCCCGACGGACATGGAGGGGCCGATCGGCCTGCAGCTCCGCGGCGACTGGCAGGCGGCCGCGCGCATCTGGGGCGAGCTCGGCATGCCCTACCACCGGGCGATGGCGCTCGTCGACGGGGACGACGCGGCGCGGCGCGAAGCCTTCGCGATCCTGGAGAAACTCGGCGCCGCCGCCACGATCGAGCGCTGCCGCGAGATGCTCACCGAGCGCGGCGTGCGCGGCATCCCCCGCGGCCCGCGCGCCGCCACGCGCGCCAACCCGATGGGCCTCACCGAGCGCGAGGTCGAGATCCTGCGCCTGCTCGAGCAGGGGCTTGCGAACGCGCAGATCTCGCGGCGCCTGCATCGCTCCGAGAAGACCGTCGGCCACCACGTCTCGGCGATCCTTGGGAAGCTCGGGGCAGCCACGCGGCAGGAGGCGGCGCACATCGCCCGGAGCAAAGGGCTCTTGGACCGGTAGCGAGCCGCGGGGCGCGGCCGGACCGGCCACCGGCCCGCAGCACGATCCCTTCGGCGAGCGATTACGCGCGGGTTCGGGCGCGGCTTTCCCGGTCGGCTTCGGCAGACCAGGGTTCGATCTTCGCCAGCTTCGCGCCCAATGCGCGCTCGGCAACTTCCGTGTCGTGAGCAGCCTGGGCCCGGAGCCAGTAGCCGTTCGAGAGGCCGAAAAACCGGCACAGGCGCAGGTCGGTGTCGGCGGTGATCGCGCGCTTGCCCGCCACGATGTCGCCGATGCGCTGCGCCGGCACCCCGATCGCCTTCGCCAGCCGGTACCGGGTGATCCCCATCGGGCGAAGAAACTCCTCGAGCAACAGCTCCCCTGGCGTAACAGGCTTCAGTTTGCGCATCGTCGTTCCTGCTCAGTGGTAGTCAATGATCTCGACGTCCTCGGCGCCCGCAGGGGTCCACCGGAAACACACCCGGAACTGATCGTTCACCCGGATGCTGTGCTGCCCAACCCGGTCGCCTTTCAGCGCCTCGAGACGATTCCCGGGCGGCACCCGGAGATCGTCGAGTCGTCCCGCGATCTCCAGCTGTCGCAGCTTGCGCCGCGCGACTGCCGCGATGTTGGCGAACCGCTTCACCGCGTCGCCCTTCGCGAGCGCCTGCGTGTCGGCGCACTTGAACGACTTGATCACGCGCGATATTAACGCGTCGCGTTAATAACGTCAATCGTGACTATCGAGGCGGGCCCGCGATCGCCGCACCCACCGCGCGAGGCCCATGCGCGACAAGGCTGCGGCTGGCTCATGCCCTGAGCCAGCGACGCGAGCACCATTGCCGCATTCAAGAACCCGGCTCGATGCCGATCGGCCCGCGACTCGTATCGACGTTGCCCGTTCATGCCAGTAATGGCATAATTCCATGCCGGAACCCGTTCAACCCAAGCCGCTCGTTTGGATCGGCAGCAGTCGGAAAGACCCGAAATCCTTTTGCACGGTGAGGC
>CAZIXQ010000163.1:0-8681 GCA_964543155.1 uncultured Enterobacteriaceae bacterium | reverse complement strand
TCTGGTGCTCGATCTGGAAGCGCGAGAAGAGCGGCACGTCGTCGCGGTAGCGCTTCACCCGCTGGACGTTGTCGGGCATCACGTTGCCCATGAACGCCACGGTCTGCTCGAAGATCGCGTCGGTGTCGATCAGGATCTCGCCGATCTCCGGCTGGAAGTAGTCCCGGATGGCGCGGATGACCAGGCTCGACTCCTGGTAGATCAGGAACGGCGCCGGGTTCACGACCTTGCCGGCGTCGTCGCGCTGGGGCGAGGCCGCCTCGACGATCTTCTCCCAGAGCTTGTTCAGGTAGTGCAGGTCCCACTCGAGCTCCTCGAACGAGCGCCCGATGCCGGCGGTGCGCGCGATGACGCTCATGCCTTGCGGGACAGGAAGCCGCTCCATCGTCTCGCGCAGCTCGTTGCGGTCCTCGCCCTCCACGCGGCGCGACACGCCGCCTCCGCGCGGGTTGTTGGGCATCAGGACGAGATAGCGCCCCGCCAGGCTGATGAACGTCGTCAGCGCAGCGCCCTTGTTGCCGCGCTCGTCCTTCTCGACCTGGACGACGACTTCGGTGCCCTCGGCGACCGCGTCCTGGATGCGGGCGCGGCCCGGCTCGGCGTCGGCGCGGAAGTAGGTGCGGGAGATCTCCTTGAAGGGCAGGAACCCGTGGCGCTCGGCGCCGTAGTCGACGAATGCCGCCTCGAGACTGGGTTCGACCCGGGTGATGATTCCCTTGTAGATGTTTCCCTTGCGTTGCTCTTTGCTGGCCGATTCGATGTCGAGGTCGATGAGTTTCTGACCGTCGACGATCGCGACACGGAGTTCCTCGGCCTGTGTCGCGTTGAACAGCATGCGCTTCATTTAGTTCTTCTCCTGGCGCGCCCGCTGGACAACACGCAGCTGACTTGAGACTGTCCTCTAGCGATGCATCCTCGTGATCACTGGGGTCGGGTTGAAGGGGTCAGTCCCGCGTGTTGTGCCCGGTTCTCGGCGCTCGTCCGGCCGGGCTGGAGGAATCGGAAGTGATTCCGGCGCGCTCGTCATTTACCATCGCCGCTCATGGTGAGCGATGACAACCAGCTGGTGGGCTCGGGTCTCCCCGCGATCGGGCCCGCTTCGTGGCGCGTTCGGCGCCGGGGACGTGGCGGCGGCCGGGCGGTGCGCGCGGCCGCTGTCCCGCAAACGAAGACAGCGGCTGGAGTATATGAAGAATGAAGGGTTTAGGCAACGAACGCGGGCGTGAGGGCAGGGCGAGCGCCGCGCGCACCGCCCGGGTCGGGGAGGAGGGGGCGGACCAGCGCGTGGACAACTTCCTCCTGCGGGAGCTGAAGGGCGTCCCCAGGAGCCACATCTACCGCCTGCTCCGCGGCGGCGAGGTCCGGGTCAACAGCCGCAGGGTCGATCCCACTTACCGCCTCCGCGAAGGCGACCGCGTGCGGATTCCGCCCGTCCGGCGCCCGCAGCCGGCCGCGGGACGAATGCCGGTCACGCGCGACCACGGCCTGCCGATCGTCTTCGAGGACGAGGCGCTGCTCGTGGTCAACAAGCCGGCCGGGATCGCGGTGCACGGGGGCAGCGGCATCAGCTTCGGCGTGATCGAGCGACTGCGCGCGGCACGGCCCGAGGCGCGGGTCCTGGAGCTCGCGCACCGCCTGGACCGCGAGACCTCCGGGCTCCTGCTCGTGGCGAAGAAGCGCGCCGCGCTGACCGCGCTGCATGCCGCGCTGCGCGACGGGCGGATCGCGAAGCGCTATCTCGTGCTCGTGAAGGGGCGCTGGGGCCGCGGGGCCCGCGACGTGGCGCTGCCCCTCCACAAGTACGTCACCGCGGCGGGCGAGCGGCGGGTGGACGTGAGGGAAGGCGGGAAGGCCTCGCGCACGCGGTTCGAGCCGGTGCGCGCGGTGGGCGATTTCACCCTGCTCGCGGCCGCGCTCGACACGGGTCGCACGCACCAGATCCGCGTCCAGCTCGCGCATCTCGGCTTTCCGGTCGCCGGCGACGACAAGTACGGCGACTTCGAGCTGAACCGCGTGCTCGCGAAGCGCGGGCTGAAGCGCATGTTCCTTCATGCAGCCTCGCTCTCGCTCGCCCACCCGACGACCGGCACGCGGCTGGAGCTGAGCGCGCCGCTGCCCGAGGACCTGCAGCGCTTCCTCGACGCGCTGCCCCTGCGCGAGGCCGAGCATGCCGCTTCGCTATGAGCTGGTCGTCTTCGACTGGGACGGCACGCTGATCGACTCGGCCGGGGCGATCGCCGCGTGCATCCAGGCGGCGTGCCGCGACCTCGGGGTGCCGGTCCCCGACGACGAGCGCGCGAGCCACGTCATCGGCCTGGGGCTCACCGACGCCCTTGCGTACGCGGTGCCCTCGCTCCCCGCCTCCGAGTACGGACGGCTCGCCGAGCGCTACCGCGTCCACTTCCTCGCGCGCGATCCGGCCCTGCCGCTCTTTCCCGGCACGCGGCCGATGCTGGAGGCGCTGCGTGGCCGCGGCCACGCGCTCGCAATCGCCACCGGCAAGAGCAGCGCCGGGCTCTCGCGCGCGCTCGCGCACACCGGCCTCGCCGCGCTGTTCGACGCCACCCGCTGCGCAGACCAGTGCGAGCCCAAGCCCGCGCCGGAGATGCTGCTCGAGCTGATGGCCGAGCTCGACGCCGAACCGGCGCGCACCCTGATGATCGGCGACACGTCGCACGACCTCCGGATGGCCGCAGCCGCCGGCGTCGCGGCGGTCGCGGTGAGCTACGGCGCGCATCGGGGCGAGGCCCTTGCGGCGCTCGACCCGCTCGCGCTGGTCCACTCGACCGCGGAACTCGCCGCATGGCTCGCGGCGAACGCCTGATCGTCTGCCGGTCCGATGCGCTCGTCGACGCGGGCGACGGCGTGCGCTTCGAGGTCGAGGCCGGCGGGGCGCGCCATCCCGCGTTCGCGGTCCGCTACGAGGGGCGCGTGTATGCGTACCGCAACCGCTGCGCGCACGTCGGGGTCGAGCTCGACTGGCAGCCGGGGCGCTTTTTCGATGCCGATGGCATGGTTTTGATATGCTCGACGCACGGCGCGCTGTACGATCCCGCGACCGGCGAGTGCCGCGGCGGCCCGTGCCGCGGCGGAGGACTCGAGCCGGTCGCGGTCGAGGAACTCGACGGGCGCGTCGTGCTCAGCACGAAGGACTGAACGGTCATGACCGATAGCGGCGGGAACTGGGAACGGGGCGTCATCGAGAAGCTCGCGCTCGAGGCGCTGAAGGAGCAGAAGCGCGCGCGACGCTGGGGCATCTTCTTCAAGCTGCTCACCTTCGCCTACCTCACCTTCCTGATCCTGATGCTGCTCGAATGGCGCGGTGACGCGGACCGGCTCGCCGGGACGAAGCACACCGCGCTGGTGGACGTGATCGGGGTCATCGACTCGAAGGGCGCCGCGAGCGCCGACAGCGTCACCGGCGCGCTGCAGAGCGCGTTCAAGGACAAGAACACGCAGGGCGTGATCCTGCGCATCAACTCGCCCGGCGGCAGCCCGGTGCAGGCGGGCATCATCTACGACGAGATCCGCCGGCTGCGCGAGAAGCACCCCGGCATCCCGCTCTACGCCGTCGTCGAGGACGTCTGCGCGTCCGGCGGTTACTACATCGCGGCCGCGACCGACAGGATCTACGTGGACAAGGCGAGCCTCGTCGGCTCGATCGGCGTCCTGATGGACCAGTTCGGCTTCGTCGAGACCCTCGAGAAGCTCGGCGTCGAGCGCCGCGTGCTCGCCGCTGGCGAGAACAAGGCGTTCCTCGACCCGTTCTCGCCGCTGCAGCCGACCCACGTCGAGCATGCGAAGCGGCTCCTCGGCGAGATCCACGTGCAGTTCATCGACGTGGTGAAGAAGGGGCGCGGCGCGCGGCTCAAGGAGTCGCCGGAGATCTTCAGCGGGCTCCTCTGGTCGGGCGCCAAATCGATCGAGCTCGGCCTGAGCGACGCCTATGGGACCGTCGACTACGTGGCGCGCGAGGTGATCAAGGCCGAGCAGATCGTCGAGTACACCCGCAAGGAGAACCTGCTCGACCGCCTCGCCAAGCGTTTTGGCGCGGCGATGACCGAGGCGATCGGGTCGGGCGGCGCGGGCACAGTGCGGCTGCGCTAGGCTCGCCGCCGCCGCGCGGCGGCAAGGAGCAGGAACACCGTCGGGCGCTTGCCGATCCGGTGTCCGCTCGACCGCCACTGCGCGACCGTGCGGGTGGCAATCGCCTCGTCGGCCAGCGTGAGCGCGGTGGCGACGCAGAGCAGGGTATCGTCGGCGCACGCCGACACGATCGCCGCCAGCATGCGGTCGTTCCGGTAGGGCGTCTCGATGAAGATCGCGGTGCAGCGGCGGTGCCGCGAGTCCGCCTCGATCGCCTTCAGCCGCTGCGCGAGCTCGGACTCGGGCACCGGCAGGTAGCCATGAAACGCGAACCGCTGCCCCTCCAGGCCGGAGGCCATCAACGCGAGCAGGAGGGACGAGGGCCCGACCAGCGGTACGACGCGGATTCCCGCCGCGTGCGCGGCACGCACGAGTGCCCCACCCGGATCCGCCACGCCCGGCGCGCCGGCCTCCGAGAGCACCGCGGCGCTCGTGCCCGCGCGCACCGGCGCGAGCAGGCGCTCGATCTCGCCGGGCGGGGGTTCCGCCGCGAGCCGTTCGATCGCCAGCGCGGCGAGCGGGCCCGGATGGCCGATCGTCTTCAGAAACGCGCGCGCGCCCTTCGGCTGCTCCGCGATGAAGTGGCGCACCTGGCGGATCCGCGCTTGCACGCCCGCGGGCAGGACGTCGCTCGGGTCGGCCGCGCCGAGCAGCACGGGCGCGAGGTAGAGCACGCCCGCGGTCACGCGCGCGGCAGGGGCGACACGCCGAACTCGGCGAGGAGATCGACGAGCGCGATGAGCGGCAGGCCGATCAGCGCCGTGGGATCGTCGCTGTCGACCCGGTGTACGAGGGCGATGCCGAGCGATTCGATCTTCGCGGCGCCGGCGCAATCGTAGGGCTGGTCGGCGCGCAGGTAGGCCTCGATCGCGGCGTCGTCGAGATCCCGAAAGTGAACCTCGGTCGGCACGAGCTGCGCCCGCGTCGCACCCGCCCCGGCGCGCGCGACGGCCACCGCGGTCAGGAACGCGACCCGGCGCCCGCGCAGGGCGCGCAGCTGCGCCACGGCATTCTCGTGCGTGCCCGGCTTCGACAGCGCGCGCTCGCCGAGCACGGCGACCTGGTCCGCGCCGATCACGAGCGCGTCGGGGAGCTGCGCGGCCACGGCTTCGGCTTTCTCCCGCGCCAGGCGGAGCGCGAGTGCGCCGGGCGCCTCGCCGGGCCGCGGCGTCTCGTCGACGTCGGGACTCACGACGTCGAAGGGCAGGCGCAGGCGCCCGAGAAGCGCCCGGCGATAGCGCGAGGTCGAGGCGAGAACGAGGCGGGGGGCGGGCACGGCGGACGCGCGGGCGATGCGCTAGCTCTCTGATTTTTTTGACGCAATCGACGAAAGATACTATCATCGCGCCCCTATGTCTCGGGCCGGGTCGATCGACGGTCCGCAGTTTGCGCGGGACCGCGGGGTCGTCTCCGGCGCGCTCGACATCGGCGCGCTCCCGCGCCTCGCGGCATCGGGATGCACGGCAGCGGCGCTGCGCTATCGCGTGAGCGGCGGCACGAACGCGGCGGGGCGGCCGTGCCTCGTGGTCGAGGCTTCGGGCCCGGCCTCGCTCGTCTGCCAGCGCTGCCTCGGCGCGCTCGAGTTCGCGGTCGAGGTCCGCGTCGAGCTGGAGCTGGCCGGGAGCGAGCGGGAGATCGCCGCGGCCGACGATGACGTCGACCGGGTGCTCGCGACCCGCTCGATGGACGTGGCGGCGCTGGTCGAGGACGAGGTTCTGCTCGTGCTTCCGATGGCGCCGATGCACGACCGCTGCGGGGCGGGCGCGGACGAACGCGAGGCGCAGCGTGCGGGGCCGTTTGCGGCGCTGGCGAGCCTGCGCAGAGGTGGGGGCGGCGGTGGCTGACCTCCGGCACAGTTGATACGAAGGAGCCGTAAATGGCCGTTCAGCAGAACAAGAAGTCCGCGTCGCGGCGCGGCATGCACCGTTCGCACGACTTCCTCACCCGTCCGCCGCTCGCGCTCGAGCCGGCGACGGGCGAGGTCCACCTGCGACACCACGTGAGCCCGAGCGGTTACTACCGCGGCAAGAAAGTCGTCAAGACCAAGGCCGAGTAGGCCGGCCCGAGCCGGCGACGGCGGCACCGAGAGGAGGGCGCCCGGCGCGGGGCCGCACGGCCGCGCGAAGGGGCGTGGCGCGGAACACGTGGGCAACGAGGTCACCCTCGCGATCGACTGCATGGGCGGCGACCACGGCCCGTCGGTGACGGTGCCGGCGGCGCTGCGGTTCGGCGAGCGCCACCCCGCGGCGACCATCCATCTCGTCGGCCGCCGGGACGCGATCGACGTCGAACTGCGGCGGCGGCGTGCGAGCACCGGCGAGCGCCTCCGCGTGCACCACGCCCCCGACGTCGTAACGATGGACGAGGCGCCCGCGGTCGCGGTCAAGCGCAAGAAGCAGTCCTCGATGCGCATCGCCATCGACCTCGTGAAGAGCGGCGAGGCGCGGGCGTGCGTCAGCGCCGGCAACACCGGCGCCCTGATGGCGACGGCGCACTTCGTCCTGCGGACCCTACCCGGCATCGACCGCCCCGCGCTCGTGTCCGTCCTGCCCACCGCATCGGGGCAGACCTACATGCTCGACCTCGGCGCGAGCCCCGACTGCAAACCCGAGCACCTGCTGCAGTTCGCATTGATGGGGTCGATCCTCGTCGAGGCAGTCGAACGGCGCGAGCGGCCCACGGTCGGCCTGCTGAACATCGGCGCCGAAGCGATCAAGGGCAACCAGGTGGTCAAGCAGGCGGGCGAGCTGCTGCGCGCGAGCGAGCTGAACTTCGTCGGCAACATCGAGGGGGACGGCATCTATCGCGGCGAAGCCGACGTCGTGGTGTGCGACGGCTTCGTCGGCAACGTCGCGCTCAAGACCTCCGAGGGGCTCGCGCGCATGATCGAGCGCTTCCTGCGCGAAGAGCTCACGCGCAGCCCGCTGCGCAAGCTCGGTGCGCTCGTCGCGCTGCCGGCGCTCACCGCCTTTCGCCGGCGGGTGGACCCGCGGCGCTACAACGGCGCCACGCTGCTCGGACTGAAGGGCGTGGTCGTGAAGAGCCACGGCTCCGCCGACCGCCTCGGCTTCTATCATGCAATCGAGCGCGCGGCCGAGGAGGTGCGGGGCGAGGTGCTCGAACGCATCAGCACGCGACTGGCGGCGGCCGAAGCCGTCGCCTCGCTCGCGGAGGCCGCCTCGTGAAGTACGCGCGCATCGTCGGCACCGGCAGCTACCTGCCGCCGCGCGTGGTCACGAACGCGGAGCTCGCGCAGCGCGTCGAGACCTCCGACGAGTGGATCGTCACGCGCACCGGGATCCGGCAGCGCCATATCGCTGAGGCGTCCCAGGCCTCCAGCGACCTCGCCCTGGAGGCGAGCCGCGCGGCGCTGCGCGCGGCCGGCATCGATCCCGGGTCGATCGACCTGATCGTCGTCGCCACCTCGACCCCCGACTTCGTCTTCCCAAGCACGGCGTGCCTGCTGCAGGCGAAGCTCGGCGTCGCGGGCTGCCCCGCCTTCGACGTGCAGGCGGTGTGCAGCGGTTTCGTCTACGGCCTCGCGGTGGCCGACAGCTTCGTGCGCTCGGGCGAGGCGCGCTGCGCGCTGGTGGTCGGGACCGAGGTCTTCTCGCGCATTCTCGATTGGCGCGACCGCGCGACCTGCGTGCTGTTCGGCGACGGCGCCGGCGCGGTGGTGCTGCGGGCCGACGAGCGTCCGGGCATCCGGGGCTGCGTCCTGCACGCCGATGGTCGCCAGGCCGGAATCCTCGCCGTGCCCGGCAACGTGTGCGGCGGCGCGGTCACGGGCAGCGCGTTCGTCCGCATGGACGGGCAGGCGGTGTTCAAGTTCGCCGTCCGGGTGCTCGACGACGTGGCGCGCGAGGTGGTTGCGAAATGCGGCCTGCAGCTCGCCGACGTCGACTGGCTCATTCCCCACCAGGCCAACGTGCGCATCCTGGATGCCACCGTGAAGCGGCTCGGCCTCCCGCACGAGCGCCTCGTCGTCACGGTCGACCGGCACGCGAACACCTCCGCCGCCTCGGTGCCGCTTGCCCTGGACGTCGCGGTGCGCGACGGCCGGATCCGGCCGGGCCACCGGGTGATGCTCCAGGGCGTCGGCGGCGGCTTCACCTGGGGCGCGGCGCTGGTCGAAATCTAGCCCGCCGGGGAGAAAAGATGAAGTTTGGGATGGTCTTCCCCGGTCAGGGGTCGCAGTCCAGGGGCATGCTGGAGGGCTATGGCGACGCGCCCGAGATCCGCGAGGTGCTCGCGATCGCCTCCGAGGTGCTGAAGCAGGACCTGGCGCGCCTGATCGCCGACGGTCCGACCGACGATCTGAACAAGACGGTCAATACCCAACCGGTCATGCTCACGGCCGGCTATGCCGCATACCGGCTCTGGCGTGCGCTCGGCGGGCCCGAGCCGGCCGTGCTGGCGGGGCACAGTCTCGGGGAGTACACCGCGCTCGTCGCGGCCGGGGCGCTCGCATTCGAGGACGCCTTGCCGCTCGTGCGGCTGCGCGCGCAGGCGATGCAGGAGGCCGTTCCCGAGGG
>CAZIXQ010000162.1:6552-8684 GCA_964543155.1 uncultured Enterobacteriaceae bacterium | reverse complement strand
GGCTCGCCTCCGGGCTCGCCTCCGGCGCGACGCTGCTGCTCTACGACGGCTCGCCGTTCGCGGGCGACGGGACGATCCTCTTCGACTACGCCGACGCCGAGCAGATGACGCACTTCGGCACCTCGGCGAAGTTCATCGACGAGTGCCGCAAGCGCGGCCTCGCGCCGATGCGCACCCACCGCCTCGAGCGGCTGCGCATGATCCTGTCGACCGGGTCGCCGCTGGTGCCCGAGGGCTTCGACTACGTGTACCGGGCGGTGAAGAAGGACGTGTGCCTCGCCTCGATCTCCGGGGGCACGGACCTCATCGGCTGCTTCGTCCTCGGCAACCCGATCCTGCCGGTCTGGCGCGGCGAGATCCAGTGCCGGGCGCTCGGCCTCGCGGTCGACGTGTTCGACGACACCGGTCACCCGGTCCGGGGCGAGAAGGGCGAGCTCGTGTGCACGCGCCCGTTCCCCTCGATGCCGGTCGGCTTCTGGAACGACCCCGACGGGCGCAAGTACCGCGCCGCCTATTTCGCGCGCTTTCCGAACGTCTGGTGCCACGGCGACTACGTCGTGCTGACCGAGCGCGACGGCATGGTCATCCACGGCCGCTCCGACGCGGTCCTCAACCCCGGCGGCGTGCGCATCGGCACCGCCGAGATCTATCGCCAGGTCGAGAGCCTCGACGAAGTGGCCGAGGCGCTGGTGATCGGGCAGGACTGGCAGGGCGACGTGCGCGTCGTGCTGTTCGTGCGGCTGCGCGAGGGCCTGCAGCTCGACGACGCGCTTATCGCGAAGATCCGGCAGCAGATCCGCGCCAACACCACGCCGCGCCACGTGCCCGCGAAGATCGTGCAGGTCGCCGACATCCCGCGCACCCGCAGCGGGAAGATCGTCGAGCTGGCGGTGCGCAACGTCGTGCACGGCCTGCCGGTGAAGAACCTCGAGGCCCTCGCGAACCCCGAGGCGCTCGCCCTGTTCCGCGCGCGCCCCGAGCTCGCAACCTAGACGAGCAGCCGCCCGACGCGGGCGCGATAGCGCGCGGCGACCGCCTCGCGCGCCGGGTGGCGTCCTTCGCGCACCACCCACCGCCCGCCCACCATCACGTCGCGGACCAGCCCGTGCCCGCCGCCGAACACCAGCGCATCGAGGACGGCGTCGCCGTCGCGGCCGGCGAGGTCGACGTGATTGCCGTCGATGACGACGAGATCCGCGCGCGCGCCGGGGGCGAGCACGCCAGCCGCCCGGCCGAGCGCCTGGGCGCCCCCGCGCGCCGCCGCGTCCCAGAGCGTGCCGCCGACGGAGTCGCGGTGCGCCGACGCCAGGACATTGCGTTCACGCCGGGTCAGCCGCTGTGCGTATTCGAGCAGGCGCAGCTCCTCGGCCGGATCGCGCGCCACGTGGCTGTCGCTGCCGATCCCCCAGCGCCCGCCGGCGGCGGCGAACTCCGGCGCGCGGAAGATCCCGTCGCCGAGATTGGCCTCGGTGGTGGGGCAGAGCCCCGCCACCGCGCCGCATCCCGCAAGCCGGGCGAGCTCGCCGTCGTCGAGGTGCGTGCAGTGCACGAGGCACCAGCGTGGGTCCGGCGCGGCGTGGTCGAGCAGCCAGGCAACCGGCGCCTGGCCGCTCCACGCGCGGCAGTCGTCGACCTCTTTGCGCTGCTCGGCCGCGTGCACGTGGATGGGTGCCGTCGGATCGAGCGCCGTGATGCCGGCGACCAGCGCCGCGAGCTCGTCCGGGGTGACCGCGCGCAGCGAATGCGCGGCGACGCCGATGCGCAGGTCCGCGTCGGCGTCCGCGCGCAGCCGGCGCGCGACGTCGAGCACGCTTTCGGGTGTCCCCGCGAAGCGCGCCTGTGCGGGGTCGAGCGGCGCGCCGCCGAAGCCGCCATGAGCGTAGAGGACCGGCAGCAGTGTGAGGGCAATGCCGGCCGCGCGCGCCGCCCGCACGTGCGCGCGCGACATCTCGGCGGGGTCGGCGTAGGGCGCGCCGCCGGGCGCACGGTGCAGGTAGTGAAATTCCGCGACCGAGGTGTAGCCGGCCTCGAGCAGCTCGACGTAGAGCAGCGCGGCGATCGCCTCCGCGTCGTCGGGGCCGATCCGCGCGACGAAGCGGTACATCGCCTCGCGCCAGGTCCAGAAGCTGTCG
>CAZIXQ010000162.1:0-6452 GCA_964543155.1 uncultured Enterobacteriaceae bacterium | reverse complement strand
AGGACCTCGGAGATCTCGATCAGGTTCTCGTCCGGGTCGCGCAGGTAGATCGAGCGGATCGGGCCGGTGGCGCCGGTGCGCTGCACGGGGCCCTCGATGATCGGCGCGCCAACCGCGCGCAGGTGCGCGATGACCTCGTCGAGCGGCCGGTCGGCGATGAAGCAG
Organism: uncultured Enterobacteriaceae bacterium; assembly: GCA_964543155.1. GTDB lineage: Bacteria > Pseudomonadota > Gammaproteobacteria > Burkholderiales > SG8-39 > JAGVSZ01. Next base: position 6,287 of record CAZIXQ010000162.1, on the reverse strand, counting down.
AGGTCGAGCGCACCGGGCGTCGGGCGGCGCGCTTTCGGCTCGAACTCCTTGCCGGCCTCGTGCAGGTTGATCTTCTGCGCCCCGAAGCGCAGCGCCGTGCGGCCGGCCCCAAAGGTCTCGACGGTCATTCCCAGCACCTGCGTGTAGAACGCGACGCAGCGCTCGAGCTGCGCCGTGGTGAGCACGAGGTGGTCGAGGTGATCGATCAAGAGAAGACTCCGGGCGTCTCCGTGAGAACTTCTTAGTATAGTGTGCCGCCATGGCCGCGCCTCGCTGGGACACGCTCTGGACGAACGCGCGCATCGCGACGATGCGGGCGGGACGCTACGCGACGATCGCGCCGGGCGCGATCGCGGCGCAAGACGGGCGGATCGCGTGGGTGGGGAGCGCCAACGACCTTCCGGGTGAACCCCGGACGCTCGCGCACGCGGTGCACGACGCGGGCGGGCGGTGGATCACCCCGGGGCTCATCGACTGCCACACGCACCTCGTCTTCGCGGGCGATCGCGCGCGCGAGTTCGAGCTGCGCCTCCAGGGGGCGAGCTACGAGGAAATCGCGCGCGCCGGTGGCGGGATCGTGTCGACGGTGGCCGCGACGCGTGCGGCCTCGGATGACGCGCTCGCGACCCAGTCGGGCCGGCGCCTGCGCCGGCTGCTGGACGAAGGCGTCACCACGATCGAGATCAAGTCGGGCTATGGCCTCGCCACCGACGCGGAGTTGAAGCAGCTGCGCGTCGCGCGCCGTCTGGGTGCGGGCGAGCCGGTGACCGTGCGCACGACCTTCCTCGGCGCGCACGCGGTGCCGCCGGAGTTCAAGGGCCGGGCCGAGGACTACGTCGCCTGCGTGTGCGACGAGATGCTGCCGGCGGTCGCCGCGTCGGGCCTCGCGGACGCGGTGGACGCCTTCTGCGAGCGCATCGCGTTCTCGCCGGAGCAGACCAGCCGGGTGTTCGAGCGTGCCGCCGCGCTCGGCCTGCCGGTGAAGTTGCACGCCGACCAGCTCTCGGACCTCGGCGGGGCGGCGCTCGCGGCCCGCTTCCGCGCGCTCTCCGCCGACCATCTCGAGTACACGAGCGAGGCCGGCGTGCGCGCGCTCGCAGCGACCGGGACCGTCGCGGTCCTGCTCCCCGGCGCGTTCTATTTCCTGCGCGAGACGCGCGTGCCGCCGGTGCAGCTGCTCCGCGAGTACGGCGTGCCGATCGCGGTGTCGACCGACTGCAATCCGGGCTCCTCGCCCCTGACCTCGATCCTCCTCGCGCTCAACATGGCGTGCACGCTCTTCCGGCTCACGCCGGAGGAGGCGCTCGCCGGGGTGACGTGCCATGCGGCGCGCGCGCTCGGGATGGGGGACACGCACGGCACGATCGAAGTCGGAAAGCGTTGCGACCTCGCCATCTGGGACATCGACGACCCGGCCGCGCTCGCCTACGCGCTCGGGGCGAACCCGTGCGTCGAGGTCGTCAAGGACGGCGCACCGCGCCGTCGCGACCGAGCCGTCCTGCTGTAACGCAGCCCGTGCCACTTCGTCGTCGCGGCCGCGTCGACTGCGCCGGACTTGCGCGATCCGGTTGACAACCCGCGCGCGCCCGCATCACTCTGGGGCGTCATGCCCGCGCTCCCGGTCCGCGAGACGTTCTGGAACATCCCGCTCTGGGGCATCGTCGGCGTCTACGTGGGCGGCGCGATCGCCCTCGCGCTCTTCGGCTGGGGCGTCTGGCGGCGCGTCGCGCTATGGCGCGAGGGCGGCCCGGAAATGCGCTGGGACCGGATTCCGGCGCGCATCGCGCTGCTCCTGAAGGAGGTCCTCCTTCAGACGCGCATCCTGTCGCAGTCCTACCCAGGCGTCATGCACGCGACGATGTTCTGGGGGTTCCTGGCGCTCTTCCTCGGCACGGCGATCGCGACCATCGACTGGGAGATCACGCGGCTCCTGTTCGACGTCCGCATCCTGCAGGGACCGTTCTATCTCGGCTTCGAGCTCGTGCTCGATCTCTTCGGCGCGTTCCTGCTCGTCGGGCTCGGCATGGCCTGCTGGCGCCGCTTCGTGCGCCGCCCGTCGCGGCTCGATCCGACGGGCAAGTTCGCCTATGCGATTGCCGTCCTCTTCGTGCTCGCGCTGACCGGCTTCCTCATCGAGGCGGCGCGCCTCGCGGTGACCCAGCCGGCCTGGGCGGCCTGGTCACCGGTCGGCTGGGCGCTCGGGAAGGGCATGCTCGCAGCAGGTCTGGGCGAGGGCGCGCTGCGCGGCGTCCATCTCTCGCTGTGGGTGTTCCACACCCTGGTGGTGTTCGCGTTCATTGCGCTCATTCCGCACACCTACTTTGCGCACCTGATCGCCACGCCGCTCAACGTCTTCTTCGCGAAGCTCGGGTCGCGCGGGGCGCTCGCGAAGATCGAGAACCTCGAGGAGCAGGAGACCTTCGGCGTCTCGAAGTTCGAACAGTTCTCGTGGAAGCGCCGGCTCGACTTCGACGCCTGCACCGAGTGCGGCCGCTGCCAGGACGTGTGCTGCGCCCAGCTCTCCGGCGGCGTGCTCAGCCCGAAGAAGGTGATCGGCAACCTGAAGCGCTACATGCACTCCCGCGACACGCGGCCCCTGCATGGCGAGGTCGTCACGGCCGAGGAGCTGTGGGCCTGCACGACCTGCATGGCGTGCGTGCAGGAGTGCCCCGCGCGCATCGACATCGTGGACACGATCGTGGACCTGCGGCGCCATCTCGCGCTGTCCGAGGGCGCCTTCCCCTCGACGACCGGCGCGACGCTGCAGAACATCCAGCGCCTCGGCAACCCGTGGGGCCTCGACCCCGCCGATCGTCTCGGCTGGGCGAAGGGGCTCGACGTGCCGCTGCTGGAGGCGGGCAAGCCCGTCGAGTTCCTCTACTGGGTGGGCTGCTCGGCGTCCTACGACGCGCGCAACCAGAAGATCGCGCGGTCGATGGTGAAGATCCTGCGCACGGCCGGCGTGTCGTTCGGCGTCATGCCCGAGGAGCGCTGCCACGGCGAGGTCGGCCGGCGCCTCGGGGAGGAGTACCTCTACCAGACCGCCGCGGCGGAGAACGTCGCGAGCCTCCGCCGCTACGACTTCCGGAAGGTGCTCACGCACTGCCCGCACTGCTTCAACACGCTCGCCAACGAGTACCCCCAGTTCGAGGGGGGCCGGTTCGAGGTCGTGCACCACTCGGTGCTGATCGACGAGCTGCTGCGGGCGGGCCGCATCGTCCCGCGCACCGGCGCCGACCGGACGGTCGCGTTCCACGACCCGTGCTACCTCGGCCGGCAGAACGGCGTCTTCGACGCGCCGCGCGCGGTCGCCGCAGCCGTGCCGGGCGTCAACCTGGTCGAGATCCCGCGCCATCACGCGCGCGCGGTGTGCTGCGGCGGCGGGGGCGGGCAGATGTGGATGGAGGGCCACGCGCGCAAGCGCATCAACATCATCCGCGCCGAGGAGATCGCCGCCACCGGCGCGGCGACGGTGGCGGTGGGCTGTCCCTACTGCCTGACGATGCTCGACGAAGGCCGCAAGGTCGCCGGCGCCGAGGAGCGGCTGCAGGTGAAGGACATCGCCGAGCTCGTCGCCGAGTCGCTATAGGCGGCGGCCGGCGCCGAGCATCGCCTCCAGCATCGCGCGCAGGACCGGGCGCAGGCGCGCGGCGCGCGCCGGATCGAACGCGAACGGCGGCGCCTCGTCCATGTAGGCGATCTCGGCGAGCTCGAGCTGGATCGCATGCACGCCCGTGTTGGGCTGGCCGTACCGGCGCGTGATGTAGCCGCCCTTGAACCGCCCGTTGAGCACGGCGGTATAGCCGGCAGCGCGCTGCGCGACGGCGGCCACGGCGTCGCTGAGCCCTGGTGCGCAGGATCGTCCGCCGGCCGTGCCGAGGTTGAAGTCGGGCAGGCGTCCTTCGAAGAACCGCGGCACCCGCGAGGCGATCGAGTGCGCGTCCCAGAGCAGGGCGTAGCCGTGCGCGGCGCGCAGCCGCTCGAGCTCGCGGCCGAGCTGCGCGTGATACGGGCGCCAGTAGCGCTCGACCCGCTGGGCGACCTCGGCTTCGTCCGGCGCGGCGCCGTCCCGGTATATCGCGGCCCGTGCGAACGTGTCGAGCGGCACGAGCGCGGTCGTGTCCTGGCCCGGGTAGAGACTCGTGTTGTCGGGCGGGCGGTTGAGGTCGACGACGTAGCGCGAGTGCGTGGCGACGAGCACCGAGGCGCCGAGCGCGTCGAGGAAGTCGTAGAGCCGCTCGAGATGCCAGTCGGTGTCGGGCAGGACGCGGGCCTCGCGGGTCAGGCGCGCGGCCAGGTCCGCAGGCACGTGGGTGCCGACGTGCGGCATCGATACGAGCAGCGGCGCGCTGCCGGCGCGGAAGGCGAAGAGGTCCATCAGCGCGCCTGCGGATGCGACGGCAGCAGGCCGGGCACGAACCGCCGGAACTCGCCGCCCTCGACCAGCCGCTGGATGGCGGCGATGTCGGGCGCGAAGTAGCGGTCGTGGTCGTAGAAGGCGACCTCCTCGCGCACGAGCGCGAGCGCCTCGGCGAGCCGCGGCGAGGTCGTGAGCGGTTTGCGGAACTCGATGCCCTGCGCGGCCGCGAGGAGCTCGATCGCCACGATCCCGGCTGCGTTGCCGGCCATGTCGCCGAGACGGCGCGCGGCGAACGTGGCCATGCTCACGTGGTCCTCCTGGTTCGCCGAGGTCGGGAGACTGTCGACGCTCGCCGGGTGGGCGAGGCTCTTGTTCTCGCTCGCAAGCGCCGCGGCGGTGACCTGCGCGACCATGAAGCCGGAGTTGACCCCCCCGTGCTCGACCAGGAAGGGCGGCAGCCCGGAGAGGGTCGTGTCGATCAGCAGCGCGATGCGCCGCTCGGCGAGCGACCCGACCTCCGCGATCGCGATGGCGAGCGCATCGGCGGCGAGCGCGACCGGCTCGGCGTGGAAGTTGCCGCCCGAGAGCACCTCCGCGGTGTCGGCGAACACGAGCGGATTGTCGGTGACGCTGTTCGCCTCGGTCGCGAACGCGCCCGCGGCGAAGCGCAGGCTGTCGAGGCAGGCGCCCATGACCTGCGGCTGGCAGCGCAGGCTGTAGGGGTCCTGCACGCGCGGGTCGTGCTCGAGGTGCGAGCGGCGGATCGCGCTGTCCTTCAGGAGCGCGAGGTAGACGGCGGCGAGATCCCGCTGGCCCGGGTGACCGCGCAGCGCGTGGATGCGCGGGTCGAAGGGCGTGTCGCTCCCCGCGGCGGCGTCCACCGACATCGCTCCGGCGACGACGGCGCCCGCAAAGACGTCCTCGGCTGCGAACAGGCCGGTGAGGGCGAGCGCCGTCGAGACCTGCGTGCCGTTGAGCACCGCGAGTCCCTCCTTGGGCGCGAGCCGGATGGGCGCGAGACCCGCGCGCCGCATCGCGTCGACGGCCGGGACACGATGTCCATCGACGCGCACCTCGCCGATGCCGAGCAGCGTGAGCGCGAGGTGGGCGAGCGGGGCGAGGTCTCCCGATGCGCCGACCGAGCCCTTCGAGGGAATGCACGGATAGATGCCGTGCGAGTAGAGGGCGAGGAGTAGGTCCACCAGCTCCGGTCGAACACCCGACGCGCCGCGTGCGAAGCTCGCGATCTTCAGCGCCAGCACCAGCCGCACGATCGCGTCGTCGAGGAGGGGGCCCGTGCCCGCCGCGTGCGAGAGGACGATGTTGGTTTGCAGCCGCTCCAGCGCGTCGTCGGGAATGCGGGTCTGCGCCAGGCGCCCGAATCCGGTGTTGATGCCGTAGGCCGGCTTCCCGCTCGCGAGGATGCGCGCGACCGCCGCCGCGGACGCCGCGATGGCAGGACGGGACGCCGGGGCGAGCGCAATCGGTGTCGCTTCGCGCGCGATCGACCGGAGCGCCTCGAGCCCGAGCGGCGCCGCGCCGATCTCGATGGTCATCGGCCCGGCCGCAGCATCGGCAGGTCGAGCCCCTGCGCCCGGGCGCAGGCGATCGCCGACTCGTAGCCCGCATCGGCATGGCGCATGACGCCGGTCGCCGGGTCGTTCCAGAGCACGCGCTCGAGCCGCCGCGCCGCCGCATCGGTGCCGTCGCAGACGATCACCACCCCGGCGTGCTGCGAGTAGCCCATGCCGACGCCGCCGCCGTGATGGAGCGAGACCCAGGTCGCGCCGCTCGCGGTGTTGAGGAGCGCGTTGAGGAGCGGCCAGTCGGACACCGCGTCGGTGCCGTCGCGCATCGCCTCGGTCTCCCGGTTCGGGCTCGCGACCGAGCCCGAGTCGAGGTGGTCGCGCCCGATCACGATCGGGGC
>CAZIXQ010000161.1:0-8798 GCA_964543155.1 uncultured Enterobacteriaceae bacterium | reverse complement strand
TGTTCGAGAACGAGGGCACCGCGCCGCAGGACGGCGCGATGAACGCGACCTTCTCGGGCTGGCGCGGGGCGATCATGGTCGCGCTGAACCAGCTGCTGTGCTGGGACCAGTACTTCGCGATCGGGGGTGCGCTGCGGCACGTCGAGTTCGACCCCACCCCGGGCACGTTCAACTGCGCGACCTTCCCCGCCTCGGTGTCGACCGCGCCGGTACAGGCGATGGAGATCTCCCTCTACCCGGCCTACAACGTCCTGTCGAAGATGCTGTTCAGCGATCCGCGCATGCGCGAGGACATCATGTGCATCGGCGGCACGAGCCAGTGGCCGGCGACGATCTTCCGCGGCGTCGACCAGTGGGGCGAGAAGTACGGCTATCTGCTCGTCGATCCGATCGGCGGGGCGATCGGGGCGTTCTCGACCGGCGACGGCATCTCGAACGGCGGCCAGTCGCGCACGCCGATCTGCCGCCTGCCCAACGTCGAGCACAACGAGCAGTCCTTCCCGCTGCTCGTGCTCTATCGCAAGGAGGTCGTCGACTCGGGCGGCGCGGGCCGCTGGCGCGGCGGGCTCTCGGCCGAGACCTGCTTCGTGCCGCACCGCACCGAGGTGATCACCCAGGACACGCTCTCGTCGGGCAATGCGATCCCGACATCGACCGGGATGATGGGCGGGTATCCCGCGACGGTGAACGTCTACAAGTTCAAGCGCGACACCGACATCCGCGAGCGGCTCGCCCGGCGCGACATGATCGGCGACATTGCCGAGGTTGCGGGCACGCCGCAGGAGCTCGGGCTGCGGCAGGAGAGCTTCGCGCAGCGTCCGCAGGACGTCTATGCGGTGATCTGGACCGCCGCCGGCGGCTTCGGCGATCCGCTCGAGCGCGACCCCGAGCGCGTCTGGCAGGACGTGGTCGAAAACCGCGCCGTGTCGCGGGAGGCTGCGCGCGAGATCTACGGCGTAGTCCTCACCGGCGAAGACCAGCTCGATGTGGCGGCAACCGAGAAGCTGCGGGCCGAACGTCGCGACGCGCACCGGCGCAAGGACGGCGCCGTGCGCACGCTGGCCGGCAAGGTGGTCGCGCACATCACCGACAACCTCGACGTGCGCAAGGCGAACGGCGGCCTGCACATCTGCTGCTCGAAGTGCGCCGCCGACCTCGGGCCGGTGCGGGACAACTACAAGGCGCACGCCGTCCGCGTGGACAACGAGATCACCGCCGCGAACCCGAACGTGGGCGACTGGAAGCGCTACATCGACGAGCGGCCGGTCTTCCGGCAGTTCTTCTGCCCGGGCTGCGGCGCGCTGCTCGAGAACGAGATCGCGCGCGAGGGCGACCCGCTCCTGCACGACATCGAGCTCGACCTGCGGTGAGCGCGCGCTGGCAGCGGGTTATCGCTTGACAAATAAGCGCGCCCCCACATAATCGCCTCGCCGGGAAGGACAGTACAAGGTACCGCGCCGCACCAAGGCGCCCTCCCGCGAGAACGGACCAACGGAGGAGGAGGAACCGCGCGTTGCGGCCGCTCGCGTCGGCGCGCCGCCCCCACGCCAGGAACCGCCCGATGAAGCTCGGCTACTTCACCATGCCGCTGCATCCGCCGCAGCGCGACTACGCCCAGACGCTCAAGGAGGATCGCGAGGCGATCATCCTCGCCGACCGGCTCGGCTTCACCGAGGCCTACGTCGGCGAGCACGTCACCGACACCGCCGAGACGATCACCGACTGCTCGGTGTTCCTCGCGAGCCTCGCGCCGGTCACCAGGAGCATCAAGCTGTGCACGGGCACGGTGAACCTGCCGAACGGCCACCCGGCCGCGATCGCGTCGAAGGTGGCGATGCTCGACAACCTGCTCGAAGGCCGCTTCATCTTCGGCATCAGCCCCGGCGGCCTCCCGTCCGACTGGGAGATCTTCGGCAACATGGGGGCGAACCGCGCCGAGATGTTCGTCGAGTGCATCGATCACGTGCTCGGCCTCTGGGCTGGCGGCGATGGCCCGATCCGGCGCGAGGGCAAGTACTGGACGCTCTCGACCGAGAAGACGGTGATCGCCGACATCGGCCAGGGCCTCATGCTGAAGCCCTACCAGCGGCCGCATCCGCCGATCGTGGTCACCGCCGTCGAGCCGTTCTCGAAGGGCGTCACGGAAGCCGCCGCGCGCGGGTGGGACATGATCTCCGCGAACTTCCTGCTGCCGCAGTGGGTCCGGTCCCACTGGCCGAAGTACGTCGAGGGGTGCCAGCGCATCGGTCGGACGCCCGACCCGGCGAACTGGCGCGTCGCGAAGACGGTGTTCGTCGCGGACGACGACCGCACGGCGCGCGAATACGGGTTCGGGCCGCAGAGCCCGTATCGCTTCTACTACAAGCAACTCGGCTTCAAACTCGTCCGCGCGGGGCGCGCGAACCTGTTCAAGCCGGACAAGGCGATGCCCGACGACGCGGTGACGACCGACTTCATCGTCGAGAACCTCGTGGTGGCGGGCACGGTCGACAGGGTGGTCGACGAGCTCCTCGCGTTCCGCGAGCAGGTCGGCGAATTCGGGACGTTGCTGTACTGCGGCATCGACTGGGTCGACGCCCGTCTCGGCCGCCGGTCGATGGAGCTGATGGCGGAGAAGGTGATGCCGCAGATCAACCGCGCGATCGGCGCGGCGCAGCCCGCTGCGGCAGTGGGACGGTGAGCGACGCGCGAAATTGACAGCTGCGGATCACTAGGTCAGCATCCGCAGCCACACCCAGGAGGAGGCACCCATGAGAATCCAGAGACTGTTCGCTCTCGCAGCCGCAGCGGCGACGCTCGCGTTCGCGGGCCTCGCCGCGGCGCAGCAGCCGATCAAGATCGGCATGAGCATGCCGCAGACCGGCGCGCTCGGCGCGGGCGGCAAGGCGGCCCTGGTCGCCCTGCAGATGTGGGTCGAGGACGTCAACGCCAAGGGCGGCCTGCTGGGGCGCAAGGTGGAGTTCATCGTCTACGACGACCAGACCAACCCCGCGCTGACCCCCGGCATCTACACGAAGCTCCTCGACGTCGACAAGGTCGACCTGCTGATCGCGCCCTACGGCACGGTGCCGACCGCGCCGATCATGCCGCTCGTCAAGCAGCGCGACCTGCTGCTGATGGGCAACTTCTCGTTCCAGGTGAACCGCACGGTCAAGCACGACAAGTGGTTCAACAACGCGCCGTGGAGCGACGCGGCGAGCTGGTCCGACGGCTTCATCGGCACCGGCCAGAAGCTCGGCGCCAAGACGATCGCGTTCCTCGCCGCCGACCAGGAGTTCGCGCAGAACCTGGCGAACGGGGCGCGCGAGCTCGCCAAGAAGGCGGGAATGCAGACCGTCTACAACCAGAACTACCCGCCGACGACCGTCGACTTCTCGTCCATGATCCGCGCCATCCGCGCCGCGAAGCCCGACATCGTGTTCGTGATGTCGTACCCGAACGACTCGGTGGCGATCGTGCGCGCGGTGAACGAGATCGGGGTCGGCGACTCGGTGAAGCTCTTCGGCGGCGGCATGGTCGGGCTGCAGTTCACCCCGATCATGGAGTCGCTCGGCTCGTCGCTCAACGGGATCGTCAACTACAACTCCTGGGTCCCGGGGATCAAGTATCCCGGCATCGAGGAGTTCCTCGCGCGCTACGCGAAGAAGGCCGCCGAGGCGAAAGTGGACCCGCTCGGCTTCTACCTGCCGCCGTTCAACTACGCGATCGGCCAGATGCTCGAGCAGGCGATCACCGCGACGAAGAGCCTGGATCACAAGGTGCTCGCCGACTACATCCGCAAGAACGAGATGAAGACCATCGTCGGGCCGATCCGGTACGGTCCGGACGGCGAGTGGGCGACGCCGCGCGTGGTGCAGGCGCAGTACCGCGGGGTCGTCGACAAGAACGTGGAGCAGTTCCGCGATCCGAAGAAGTTCGTGGTGCTCCACCCCGACTCGTTCAAGACCGGCGAGGTCATCGCGCCCTTCGAGAAGGCGCGCGGCAAGTAGGCGCGCCCGGCGAGAGAATCGGAAGCGGCGCGGGGTCCCCCCGCGCCCTTTTTTTGGACATCGGATAACAGGCCTTGTTTTCCTTCGAGCTCCTGCTGGAGGCGATCCTCTTCGGCGTCCTGCTGGGGTGCTTCTACGCGGCGGTGAGCATCGGCCTGTCGGTGTCGTTCGGGCTGCTCGACGTCCCGCACGTCGCGCACCCGGCGATCATGGTGTTCGGCGCCTATTGCACCTATCTCCTCGGACTCTACGGCCTCGACCCGATCGTCGCCGGCATCGTGCTGATGCCGGTGTTCTTCGTCCTGGGCGTGGGGGTGTACCGCTTCTACTACGAGAGCTTCGAGAAGCGCGGCACCGAAGCGGGGGTGCGCGGCCTGGCGTTCTTCTTCGGCATCGCCTTCATCATCGAGGTCGGCCTGATCCTCGTCTTCGGCGTCGACCAGCGCATGGCGCAGGCGCCCTACATCGGCACGAGCCTTTCGGTCTTCGGTTACCGCATCCCGTTCCGCATGATCGTGGCGTTCGGCGTGGCGCTGGTCCTGACCGCCGCCCTCACCCTCTACTTCTCCAGGACGTTCCTCGGCCGCGCCATCAAGGCGGTCGCGCAGGACGAACCGGCGCTGCGCCTGATGGGTGCCAACCCGGTGCGCATCAAGCAATGGGCCTTCGGCATCGCCACCGGGGTCTCGGCGCTGGCCGGCGCCATGCTGATCATCGTCGGTCCGGTCGAGCCGAGCCTCGACCGCCTCTACATCGGCCGCACTTTTTGCGTGGTGGTGCTTGCCGGCCTCGGCAGCATGACGGGGACGCTCGCGGCCGGGCTGATCCTCGGCATCGCGGAGTCGATCGTGCTGACGCTCTTCGGCGCCTCGTGGGCGCCGGCGGTCGCCTTCGGCCTGCTCCTGATCGTGCTGGGCATCCGGCCGCAGGGGCTGTTCGGACGATGAGCGGCCGATGAAGTACTGGATCGTCTCCGCTGCGCTCGTCCTCGCCGCTCTCGGTCTTGCGCTGAGCGGGATCAACGAATACGTCTTCTTCGCCGGCTTCGTCGTCCTCACCTTCGTCGTCCTCGCCACCGCCTGGAACATCCTCGGCGGCTATGCCGGCTACGTGAACTTCGGCACGCCGGCCTTCTTCGGCCTGGGCGCGTACTCCGCTGCCGTCCTGTTCAAGGCGCTCGGGGCGCCGCTCGTGCTGCAGATCGCCGCCGGCGCGGTGATGGGCGGGCTGCTCGGCTTCGGCGTCGGGCTCCTGACCCTGCGGCTGCGCGGCATCTTCTTCGCGATCGCCACCGTCGCAGTGATCTTCATCATGGAGACGCTGATGGTGAACTGGCGCTACGTGGGCGGCGCCACGGGCCTGCAGCTCCTGCGCCCGCCGGTGCCGGAGGTCTTCGGGACGTACACGCGAATGCTCTTCGTGGTGATGGCGGTGATGGCGGTGGCGGCGGTCTCGATCGCGCGCTACGTCCAGACGTCGTGGATCGGCCGCGGGCTGCGCGCCATCCGCGACAGCGAGGAGGCGGCCGAGTGCTCCGGCGTGCCGACGCTGAAGCTGAAGCTCTTCGCCTGCGTCGTGTCGGGGGCGCTGATGGGCGCCGCGGGCGCGCCGATGCCGATGTACCTGAGCTTCATCGAGCCGGCGTCCACCTTCAACCTGAACTACACGATCGGCGCCCTCGGCGGCGCGATCATCGGCGGCATGTCGCACTGGCTCGGCCCGATCATCGGCGCGGTCCTGCTCGGCTCGCTGCAGCAGATCGTCACCGTCACCATCTCGGGCGAGGTCAACGTCCTGGTGGTCGGCGTGCTGCTCGTGCTCTTCGTGGTCGTCGCGCCCGAAGGGATCCTCGGCCTGTTCAAGAAGAAGCTTGCCGCGGCGAAGGCGAAATGAGCGCGTTCCTGAAGATCGACCGGGTCTCGAAGCACTTCGGCGGATTCGCGGCGCTCACCGACGTGAACATCGACGTCGCCCGGGGCGAGCGGTTCGGCCTGATCGGCCCCAACGGCTCGGGCAAGACCACCCTCATCAACTGCATCTCGGGCTCGTTCCGCAACGACGGCGGTTCGATCGTGTTCGACGGCGAGGACATCTCCGCCCTGCCTGCCTACCAGCGGACCCGGCGCGGCATCGCGCGCAGCTTCCAGGTGCCGCGACCGTTCTCCAGCATGTCGGTGCTCGAGAACCTGATCGTGCCGCTCGAGTACGTCGCGCATCGCGGCTCGCTCCACACCGCCGACACGCGCGCCGAGGCGATGGATCTCCTCGCCCGGATCGGGCTCGCCGACAAGGCCGAGACGCAGTCGAATCAGCTGACCCAGGTCGACCTGCGCAAGCTCGAGCTCGCGCGCGCGATGGCGGCGCGGCCGCGCCTGCTCATCTCCGACGAGGCGATGGCGGGGCTGACCGGTTCGGAAGTCGACGAGATCCTCGACATCCTGATCAGGCTGAACGAGTCCGGAATCACGATCATCATGATCGAGCACATCATGCACGCGGTGATGCGCTTCTCGGAGCGCGTCGTCTGCCTGGATGCCGGGCGGAAGATCGCCGATGGCGACCCGAAGGACGTCATCGCCACGCCGGAAGTGCGGAAGGCCTACCTTGGCGAATAGCATCACCGTCGATGGCCTGCGCGCCGGGTATGGCCCGGTGCAGGTGCTCGACGGCTTCTCGCTGCGCGTCGACGACGGCGAGACCGTCGCGCTGCTCGGCACGAACGGCAACGGCAAGAGCACCCTGATGAAGGCGATCATGGGCTTCGTCAAGCCGGCCGCCGGCCGCATCGTCGCCGAGATCGACGGCACCCGGCACGATCTGGTGGGTCTCGCGCCCGAGCAGATCGTCGACCTCGGCATCGCGCTCGTGCCGGAAGGCCGGCGCCTGTTCCCCAAGCTCACCGTCGAGGAGAACCTGCTGCTCGGCGCGTTCCGCGCGCAGGCGCGCGGCAAGATCGCCGAGAACCTGCTGTTCTGCTACGAGGCGTTCCCGCGGCTGGCCGAGCGGCGCAAGCAGCTCGCCGGCAGCATGTCCGGCGGCGAGCAGCAGATGGTCGCGCTCGCCCGGGCGCTCATGAGCGCGCCGCGCATCCTGCTCGTGGACGAGCCGTCGGTCGGGCTGGCGCCGATCCTCGTCGCGCGCACGATCGAGAAGATCGAGGAGCTGAAGAAGATGTTCCGCCTGACCGTGCTGATGGCCGAGCAGAACTTCAACCAGGCGATCCGCATCGCCGACCGGGGCTACGTGATCGTCCACGGACGCATCGAGTTCGAGGGCAAGTCGCGGCAGGACCTCACCGACAACGAGACCATCCGCAAGCTCTATCTCGGCCTCTAGCGCGACCGAAGGCGTTCGAATGACCGGTGCCCCGATGCTCCCGCGCGAGCGCGTGCCCTACTCCGCGATCGTCGACCGGCCGCCGCTCAGGCTGCCCGACGGCGCGCGCATGGTGGTCTGGACGATCGTCAACGTCGAGGACTGGGGCATCGAGCGGCCGATGCCGCGCACCGTGCTGCCGCCGCCGATGGGCCAGCCGCTCCTGCCCGACCTGCCGAACTGGGCGTGGCACGAGTACGGCATGCGGGTCGGGTTCTGGCGCCTGTACGACTGCATGCTCAAGTACGGCATCACGCCGACCCTCGCGATCAACGGCATCGTGTGCAAGACCTATCCGCGCGTCGCGCAGGCGGCGAAGGACGCCGGCTGGGAGTTCATGGGCCACGCGTACGTCCAGGGCCCGATGCACAAGCTCGAGGACCAGCGCGCGGCGATCCGCGACACCATCGCCGCGATCCGCGCGTTCACCGGACGCGCGCCGCGCGGCTGGGAGAGCCCGGGCCTCACCGAGACCTACGAGACGATCGATCTCCTTGCCGAGGAAGGGATCGAGTACGTGGCCGACTGGGTGCTCGACGAGCAGCCGGTGTACATCCGGACGCGCAGGGGGCCGGTCGTCTCCGTTCCCTACACCGTCGAGACGAACGACATCCCGATGATGCTGATCCAGCACCACGGTTCCGAGGAGATGCTCCGCCGCGGCATCGACCACTTCGACCGCCTGTACGCCGAGAGCGCATCGATCACTCGCGTCATGGCGATCAGCGTGCACCCTTACATCTCGGGCGTGCCGCACCGCATCGGCTATCTGGAGCGGCTCTACGAGCACATCCGGTCGCGCCCCGACGTCCTGTTCTGGCCAGGCGAGCGCATCCTGGACTGGTACCGGACCCAGGTCCCGCCGCCGCAGTGAGCGGCACGCGCAGCAAGAAGCCGGACGGCGCGCGCAGCGCGGCGAAGCCGCGGCGCACCCGGCTCTCGCCCGCCGAGCGCGAGCGCCTGATCGTGGCCGAGGCGGTGCGCTACTTCGCCGAGGTCGGCTTCGGCGGCCAGACCCGCGAGCTCTCGCGCCGGCTCGGCATCACGCAGCCGCTGCTCTACCGCTACTTCCCGTCGAAACAGGCGCTCATCGAGCGCGTGTACCGCGAGGTCTTCCTCGCGCGCTGGGACCCGACCTGGGAGACGCTGCTCGAGGACCGCAGCCGCCGGCTGCGCGACCGCCTGATCGAGTTCTATCGGCGCTACAGTGCGGTGATCTTCAAGCCCGAGTGGATCCGGCTCTACATGTACTCGGGGCTGGCCGGGATGGACCTCAACCGGCGCTACATCGACCTCCTCGAGCGGCTGCTGCTGCGCCGGATCGCGCGCGAGCTGCGCGCCGAGAGCGGGCTTCCGGACGAGGACGAGGTGCCGATCAAGCCCGAGGAGCTCGAGCTGGTGTGGGTGCTGCACGCCGGCATCTTCTACTACGGC
>CAZIXQ010000160.1:0-8899 GCA_964543155.1 uncultured Enterobacteriaceae bacterium | reverse complement strand
GTGTAGTCGTAGTTGAGGGTCACGCCGGCCGCGTTGCCGCCGCCGAGGTTCCGCACGACGCCGGCGCGCAGCACCGTGTTCCAGGCGCTGACCTCGCCGCCGCCGTCGAGGTCCGCGTTCCCCTCGTAAGCCCCCGAGATCGAGACGAACGGCCGCCACTGGGACTCCTGCGCAACCGCCGCGCCGCCTGCCGGCAGCAGTGCGACCGCCGCGAGCAGCGTCGCGATCCGCTTGTGGTCGAGTTTCATTTCTGCTCCTTTCGGGTCAGGCCTTCGCGGCCTCCGGAACCGCGGCAGGCGGCGGGGCCGCATCGCGTTTACCGCCGAACACCGTGATGTAGAGCGTCGGCAGGAACACGAGCATCAGCAGCGTGCCGATCATCAGGCCGCCCATGATCGCGAAGGCCATCGGCCCCCAGAACACGGTCGGCGCGATCGGGATGAGGCCGAGCACGGTCGAGAACGCGGTGAGCATCAGCGGCCGCAGCCGCGAGCTCGCCGCGCTGATCGCCGCGTCCCAGACGGTCATGCCCTCGGCGCGGTCGGTCTCGATCTGCACCACCAGGATCACGGCGTTCTTGGCCACCATCCCGATCAGCGAGAGGATACCGAGGATCGCGACGAACCCGAGCGGACGGTTGAAAACGAGCAGCCCGAGCACGACGCCGATGAGGCTGAGCGGCAGCACCGCGAGCACGACGAAGACGCTGCGGAAGCTCTGCAGCTGGAACATCAGCACGGTGAGCATGAGCAGGATCATCACCGGCACCACCGCGAATACGGAGGCCTGCGAGACCGCGCTCTCCTCGGCGATGCCGCCGAGCGCGATGCGGTAGCCCTTCGGCAGCGTGGCTGCGAGCGCGGCGACCGGCGCCGCGAGCCCCTCGACCACCGTGTCCGGCAGCACGCCCGGCACCGTGTCCGCCCGGACGGTCAGCGTCGAGGCCCGGTCGCGACGCCACACGAGCGGGTACTCCTCCCCGTACTCCAGGCTCGCGAACTGGCTGAGCGGCACCGTCCGTCCGCCGGGGATGGGCACCTGCAGGGAGCGCAGGGTGTCCACGGCTGCGCGCTCGGCGTCGACGGCGCGGGCGATGACGTTGACGAGGTAGATGTCGTCGCGGACCTGCGTCACCGTCGAGCCGCCGATCGCCGCGTTCAGCGTCGCGGCGATCGACGCCGAGCTGACGCCGATCGCGCGCGCCTGGTCCTGGTCGATCCTGAGCTTGAGGCTCCGCGCCGGCTCCATCCAGTCGAAATTGACGTGCCGCGCCTGCGGGTTCGCGGCGACGACCTGCGCGAGGCGCTGCGCGATCTGCGTCACCTCGTCCTTGTCCGGCCCGCTCACGCGGTACTGCACCGGCCAGCCGACCGGCGGCCCGAGCTCGAGCGGCGACACCCGCGACACCACGTCCGGGAACTGCTCGGCAAGGAGCTTCTCCAGGCGCTCGTGGATGCGCTTGCGCTCCTCGAACCCCTTGGCGACGACCACGACCTGCGCGAAGAACGGGTTCGCGAGCTGCACGTTGAGCGGCAGGTAGAAGCGGATCGCGCCGCGGCCGATGTACGTGCTCCAGTGGTCGATGTCCTGGTCCTTCGCGAGCTCCGCCTCGAGCCGCTTCGCGACCTCCTCGGACGCGTAGATCGACGCGTTCTGCCGCAGCGTCAGGTCGACCATGAGCTCGGGCCGGTCGGAGGCGGGGAAGAACTGGGACGGCACGAACCGCGCGAGGTAGAGCGCGGCGATGAACGCGATCACCGTCACCGCGATCGTCAGCCACTTGGCGCGCATCGCGCCGACGAGGAGGCCGCGGTAGGCGCGCATCAGGGCCCCCGGCTTCTCCTCGGCGCCGGCGGCGGCTGCCTTCTTCGGCGGCTTCAGGATCGCGATCCCGATCACCGGCGCCATGGTGACCGCCACCAGCCACGACGTGACCAGCGCGATCCCGACCACCGCGAAGATCGAGAACGTGTACTCGCCGGCCGAGCTGCGCGCGAAGCCGATCGGCACGAAGCCGGCGATCGTGATCAGCGTGCCGGAGAGCATCGGCGCGGCGAGGTTCTTGTAGGCGAAAGTCGCCGCCTGCTCCTTGGTGTCGCCGGCCGCGAGGCGCCGGATCATCGCGTCGACCGTGGTCATCGCGTCGTCGACGAGCAGCGCGAGCGCGATGATCAGCGCGCCGAGCGAGATGCGCTGCAGGTCGGTGCCGGTCATCATCATGACGGCGAACACGATCGCGAGCGTGAGGGGGATGGCGAGCGCGACCACCGAGCCGGGACGGACGCCGAGGCTCACGAAGCTCGCGGCGAGGATGATGAGGATCGCCTGCCAGAGCGAGGTCATGAAGTCGTTGATCGCGAGGTCGACGGTGACCGCCTGGTCGGAGACGAGGAAGGGCTCGACGCCGACCGGGAGGTTCGCGCGGATGTCCGCCATTTCCTTCTTCAGATTGCCCCCGAGGGCCAGGATGTCGCCGCCGTCGCGCATGGCGATCGCGAGCCCGATCGCCGGCTTGCCGTTGACGTGGAAGAGCGGCAGCGGCGGATCGGAGAAGCCGCGGCGCACCTGCGCGATGTCGGTCAGGGGCACCAGCCGGTCGCCGACGACGAGGTTGACCGCCTTGATGTCGTTCTCGGAATCGAAGGCGCCGGAAACGCGGAGGAAGATCCGCTCGTCGCCGGTCTGCAGGACCCCGGCCGGCCGGACGAGGTTCTGGGCCTGGAGCTGCCCGAGCAGCGCCGAGTAGGAGAGGCCGAGGCCGGCGAGCCGCGCGGTCGAGAACTCGAGGAAGATGTTCTCGTCCTGCGCGCCGAGGATCTCGATCTTCGAGACGTCCTGCACCGCGAGCAGGCGCGAGCGGATGTCCTCGACGTAGTTGCGCAGCTCGCGGTGGGTGAAGCCGTCGGCGGTGAACCCGTAGATGATGCCGTAGGTGTCGCCGAAGTCGTCGTTGAAGCCGGGGCCGACCGTGCCCTGCGGCAGGGTGCCGCGGATGTCGCCGATGTTGTTGCGCACCTGCTGCCAGATGCCCCGCACCTCGCCCGGCGGCGTCGACTGCAGGAGCTCGACGAAGATCGTCGTGACCCCGGCGGTCGTGTAGCTGCGTATGCGGTCGAGGTTCCGCGTCTCCTGGAGCTTGCGCTCGATGCGCTCGGTCACCTGGAGGAGCGTCTCCTCGATCGTCGCGCCGGGCCAGGCCGCGAAGACGACCATGGTCCGGATCGTGAAGGGGGGATCCTCGGCCCGGCCGAGGCGCAGGAACGAGAGCGTCCCGGCGACGACCGCCGCGATCATGAAGTAGACGATGAGCGACCGGCGCTTGATCGCCCATTCCGACAGGTTGGGGCCGATCACTTCGCGGCTCCGAGCAGGCGCACCTTCTGGCCGGAGTGGAGCGCCTGGACGCCCGCGGTCACGATGACGTCACCCGCCTCGAGGCCCTCGGCGACGACGACCCGCTCCGCGTCGTGGCCGGCGACCCGGATCGGCCGCTGCGAGACGGTCTGGGTCTTGGGATCGACGATCCACACCGCCGACTGCGCGCCGGCGCGCACGAGCGCCGAGCCCGGAATCTCGATCGCCGCCGCAGTCTCCATCCGCATCGTGCCAGTCACCGTGGATCCGAGGCGCAGGCCGGCGGGCGGGTCGATGAGGCCGACGCGCACCTTGAAGGTGCCCGTCACCGGGTCGGCGCGCGGCGAGACTTCGCGCACGCGGCCCTTCGCGGTGACGTTCGCGTCGGTCGTGAGCGCCACCGTGATCTCCGGATTGGCGGGCGCACGGTCCTTGATCTGCGCCGGCACGTCGAACACCGCGTCGCGGCCTTCCTTGCGCGCGGCCTGCACGACCATGCGGCCGGCGGGGACGACCTCGCCGGGCTCGGCGCCCACCGCGGCAACGGTGCCGGGCGCGTCCGCGACGAGGCGCGTGTAGCTCACGCGGTTCTGCGCGAGCTCGACCTGCGAGCGCGCGGACGTGACCGCGGCCTCGGCGCTTTTCGCGTTCGCCGCGATCAGGTCGAACGCGGCCTGCGAAATGAAGCGCTGGTTGAGCAGCTCGCGCTGCCGGTTGAGGTTGTTCCGCTGCTCGGTCGCCTGCGCCTGCGCGGACGCGAGCTGCGCCCGGGCGGAGGCGAGCGACGCCTCCTCGTTCGAGGCGTCGAGGCGCGCGAGGAGCTGGCCCGGCCGGATTGCGTCGCCGACGCGCACCGGGCGATCGATCATGCGCCCGTCGATGCGGAAGGCGTAGTTGATCTCGGTCTGCGCCTGGACCGTGCCGGTGAGCGACACGGTCTGGCCGGCGGCGAGCTTCATCACCGTCATCGTGCGCACCGGACGGATCTCGGGCGGCGGCGGCTCGGGCGCGGGGCGGCAGGCGGCGAGGAAAGTGAGCGCTGCGAGCGCGAGGGGACGGATTGAGCGAGTGGGCCGCATGATGTCTGACCTGGTTGTACGGGTTTCGCCGTCTGCTGCGTTTTCTTCGGGCGCCGCGATTGTACTTGGCTCTTTGCAGCAATCCAGATGACACTTGTGCAGCCGAATCGCGCGCGGCATCCGGCTGGGAAGGGCGGCCTTTCACCAAGGAAACCCGCAGTCGGGCGGTCCGGCGCACTGGCAGCGAGCGAACCGCGCGACGTTCCGGGGCCGCGCGCGGCCGCGCACCGCGCGGAACTCTCGGTAGACTCCACCCCTTCGCGCGCCCGCGCGCGCTGGCAGGGGAGGCCGTGGAGTCGCTCGAGGCAATGCGCTGGAGCCGCAGCTCGCCGGCGCGATCGTCGCTGCGGAGGGTACAAGGGCGGTTCCGGCGGGGCTTTGCCCCCTGCTTCCCGAGCTCGACCCGGGTGGTCGCCTGGCTGGGCCCGATCGGCATGCTCGTGCTGACGCGGCTGATGGCCTTCATCCTGCTCTGCATCGGCATCCAGATCATGTGGAACGGCCTCGCCGGGCTGCTCGGGATCGCGAACTGACGCGCGTCGCAGCCATGGCGAACACCGAAGCATCCTGCCGCCTCGAGCGCGCCGGCGACAAGCAGGTCCTGCACCTCGCCGGCGACTGGCGCCTGCCCCATCTCGCGCGCCTGGACGGCGCGCTTGCCGCGTTGCCCAGGCTCGGTCCGGCGGTCACCCTGGACGGCAAGGCGCTCGCCGAGCTCGATACGGCGGCGGCGCTGCTCCTCGTGCTGAGCCTGCGCGACGCCGGCCTCGACGCGGCCGCGGTGCCGCTGCAGGGGTTCTCGGCGAGCCACGCCCGGGTGCTCGACCTCGTGCGCGCCCGCCTCGCGGAGATCGACGTCGTGCCGCCGCCGCCCGCGCGCGCCTGGCTGGCGCACGTCGGTCACGTCGCTGAGAGAATCTGGCGCCTCGTCGTGGGCCACGTCAACTTCCTCGGGCTCGCGGTCGCGGCGGCGGGCGCCACGCTCGCGCGCCCGGCGACGCTGCGGATCAAGGAGCTCGCCGTGCAGCTCGAGGCGGTGTGCCTGAACGCGATCCCGGTGGTCGCGCTCGTGACCGCGCTGATCGGGGTGGTGTTCGCCTACCTCCTCGGGATGCAGGCGAGCCAGTACGGGGCGAACATCTTCGTCGTCGACGGCGTCGCGATCGGCATGACGCGCGAGCTCGCCCCGATGCTGGTGGCGGTGATCATGGCCGGGCGCTCGGGCGCGGCGTTCACCGCGCAGCTCGGCACGATGAAGCTCACCGAGGAGATCGACGCGATCCGCACCCTCGGACTCTCGCCGGTCGCGGTGCTGGTGCTGCCGCGCGTGTTCGCGCTGATGATCGCGATGCCGCTGCTGACGTTCGTCGGCGACGTCGCCTCGATCGGCGGGGCGATGCTCGTCGCGGGCCCGATGCTGGACATCTCCCCGCCGGTGTTCCTCGACCGCCTCCGCACCGCGCTCGCCCTGCGGCACGTCGTCGTCGGGCTGGCGAAGGCGCCCGTGTTCGCGCTCTTCATCGCGGTCATCGGGTGCCGCATGGGGATGGAGGTGAGCCGCGACACGCGCGCGATCGGCGCGAGCACGACCTCGACGGTGGTCCAGTGCATCGTCGCGGTGATCCTGCTGAACGCCGTCTTCGCGGTGACCCTGCAGAGGCTCGGATGGTGAGCGTGCCGGATTCCGCTCCGCCGGTCGACCCTCCGCGCAAGGGCGCGGTGCTGGAGGTCGACGGCGTGGTCACGCGCTTCGGCCGGACCACGATCCACGACGGCGTCTCGTTCACCGTCGGGCGCGGCGAGATCCTGGCGATCATCGGCGGCAGCGGTACCGGCAAGTCGGTGCTCCTGCGCGAGATCATCGGGCTCCTGCGGCCGACCGCGGGGACGATCCGCCTGCTTGGCACCGACGTCTGGGCCGCATCGGCGGAGGCGCTGACCGCGATGCGCACGCGCTTCGGCATGATGTTCCAGGACGGGGCGCTCTTCTCGTCGCTCACCGTCGCCGAGAACGTGGCCACCCCGCTCGCCGAGCACGCGGCCGTCCCGCCGCGTCTCCTGGAGCCGCTGGTGCGGCTGCGCATCGCGATGGCGGGGCTGCCGCCGGAGGCCGGAGCGAAGATGCCGAGCGAGCTGTCGGGCGGGATGCGCAAGCGCGCGGCCATCGCCCGCGCGCTCGCGCTCGAGCCGGAGGTGCTGTTCCTGGACGAGCCCACGTCGGGCCTCGATCCGATCACCGCGCGTGCCTTCGACGGGCTGCTGCGCGTGCTGTGCGACGATCTGGGCCTGACCGTGGTGGTGGTGACGCACGATCTCGACACCCTGCTCGGCATCGTCGACCGGGTGATCGTGCTCGCGCGCGGCAAGGTCCTCACCGACGGGCCGGTGCGCGAGGTCATGGCGCTGGACGACCCGTGGGTGCAGTCGTACTTCTCGGTGCGGCGGATGATCAACGACGAAGGCGAGGTCACGAATGGAGTCTGAGGCACGCTATACGATTGTGGGCGCGACGATCATCGCGCTCGTGGTCGCGGGAATCGCCGCGCTCTTCTGGCTGAAGGGCGCCGGCGCGCGCGAGGAGGCGCGGCTCTACACGATCTACTTCCAGCGCCAGTCGCTCGACGGACTGCAGGTGGGGGCCGACGTGACGATGCTCGGGGTGAGCGTCGGCAAGGTCGTCGACTACGCCATCGACCCGCGCGCGCTCAACCGCGTCCAGGTCACGGTGCGCGTCGCGGAGCGCACGCCGGTCGGCCAGACGACCACGGCGGTCGTGCAGCGCAACGTGCTGACGGGCATCGCGCGCATCAGCCTGGTCACGCCGGACGAGCCGGGGCCGCCGCTCGCCGCGGTCCAGCCCGGCGAGGCCTACCCGATCATTCCCGAGGGCACCTCCGACCTGCAGCAGATCGCGGACGCGGCGAACCGCATCGCCCATTCCGGCGCGATCGCGCTCGACAACGTCAACGGGGTCCTCTCGGCCGAGAACCAGAAGGCGTTCGGGCAGACGCTCGCCAACGTGCAGCAGATCACCGCGGCGCTGGCGACCCGCATGGACCGCATGGACGAGGTGATCGGCGCGGTCGGCCGGTCCGCCGCCGACGTCGGGCGCGCGAGCCGCGACTTCGCCGAGACCGCCCGGCAGATGCAGGCGGCGGTGGGCTCGACCGCGGTCCAGGCGGAGACCGCGCTCAGGGACGTCTCCCGGGCGGTCGGCACCCTGGAGCGCGAGAGCGAGGCGGCGGTGCGCCGCGCCTACACCGCGATCGAGATCGGCTCGCTCGAGATCAGCGCGACCGCCGCGGACCTGCGCGCGACCGCGGACGTGGTGGCGCGGACCTTCGACCGGCTGCGGGACGCGCGCACCGCGCTCTTCGGCCCGTCCGAGTCGCAGCTCGGTCCCGGCGAGCGTCTCAAGTGAGCCGCATCGCCGCCGCGCTCGCAGCCGCGTCGCTCGCGGCCGCCGGCTGCACGTCGCTCATCGGTGGCGACGCGCCGCAGCCGACCTTCTACGTCTGGCAGGACGCCGGGACGGGCGCGCCGGCGCCGCAGGCGCTCGCGCGCACGCTGCTCGTCGCGCCGACCTCCACCGCCACGTTCTACGACTCGCAGCGCATCGCCTTCAGCCGCGAGGCGGGCACACGCGGGCAGTACCAGTTCGCGGCCTGGACCGAGCGTCCCGGCCGACGCTTCGACGTGCTGCTGCTCGAGCGCCTCGAGCGCCGCAACGCCTTCGCGCAGGTCGCGTCCACGACCGCGAGCGTGCGCGGCGACCTGGTGCTCGCGGTCACGCTGCTCGACCTCTACCACGACGACATCAAGCCGCCGGGCGTGGCGCGCATCCGCGCCACGGCCGAGCTGACCGACCGGGCGAACCGCGTGCTCGTCGCGCGGCGGACCCTGGTGGTGGACGCGCAACTCGCGGCCGACAACGCGGCGGCGGCGGTCGCCGCGCTCAACGCCGCGCTCGGCCGCCTCCTCGACGAGCTCGTGCCGTGGCTGGAGGCCGAGGCTGGAAGGGCGCTTCCGCGCTAGACGCGATGCGCGGCGGGCGGGTGCAATGAGACGCTGGCGCTGGCTCCTCGGCGCGGCGGCGGCGCTCGTCGTGCTGCCGCTCGCGGCCGCGGTCGTGGCGGTGCTCGTCGGCGTCTCGATCGACGCGTCGCGCTGGCGCGACACGGTCGCCGAGCGGGCGTCCGCGGCCCTCGGACGGCCGGTCCTGCTCGAAGGCCCGCTCGAGATCGTCCTCGCGCGCGAGTCGGCGCTGCGCGTCGGCGGCATCCGCATCCTCAATCCGGAAGGCTTCTCCACGCCCGCGTTCGCGACCCTCGGCGAGGCGCGGGCGCGGATCGACCTCCTGGCGCTGCTCGAGGGCCGGCTCGAGGTGCGCGCGATCGAGGCGACCGACGCGCGCATCCACCTGGAACGCGCGGCGGACGGCCGGTCGAACTGGCCGGGCACAACGC
>CAZIXQ010000159.1:0-8970 GCA_964543155.1 uncultured Enterobacteriaceae bacterium | reverse complement strand
TCTTCTCGATCTGCACCTCGATCGGCATGCCGTGGCAGTCCCAGCCCGGCACGTACGGCGCGTCGAACCCCGCGAGCGTGCGCGACTTGACCACCATGTCCTTGAGGATCTTGTTGACCGCGGTGCCGATGTGGATCGCGCCGTTCGCGTACGGCGGCCCGTCGTGCAGCACGAAGCGCGGGCGCCCCTTGCAGACCGCGCGCAGCCGCTGGTAGAGCCCGCTCTCCTGCCACTGCCGCACCCAGCCGGGCTCGCGCTTCGCGAGGTCGCCGCGCATCGGGAACGGCGTGTCGAGGAGGTTCAGCGTGCTCTTGTAGTCAGGCATTCTCGAGGGCCTTGAGGACGTCGCGCGCGGCCGCGCAGTCGCGCGCGATCTGCGCCTTGAGGGCGTCGAGGTCGGAATAGCGCGCCTCGTCGCGCAGCTTGGCGAGGAACTCGACGCGCAGGTGCGCGCCGTAGAGGTCGCCGGCGAAATCGAAGAGGTGCACCTCCAGCACCGGCTTGCCGGCGGCGTGCACCGTGGGCCGCACCCCGAGGCTCGCGACGCCGTCGCGCGGCCCCGCGCCGATGCCGCGCACGCGCACCGCGAAGATGCCGGCGAGGGGCGGGCGCCGGTTGTTGGCGACGTGTTGCTTGAGCTGCACGTTCGCAGTGGCGAAGCCGAGCGCCCGACCCAGCTTCTCGCCGTGCACGACGCGTCCGCTGATGCTGTACGGCCGTCCCAGCAGCGACTGCGCCCGGTCGAGCTCGCCGCGCGCGAGCGCGCTGCGCACCGCCGAGCTCGACACGCGCTCCGCACCGATCGCCACCGTCGGCATGGCCTCGAGCTCGTAGCCGTGACGCGCGGCCGCCTCCGCCAGGAAGGCGAAGTCGCCGGCGCGCTTCGCCCCGAAGCGGAAGTCGTCGCCGACGAGCACCCAGCGCGCGCGGAGCACCTCCGCGAGCGAGCGCGCGACGAACGCCTCCGGGGGGAGCGCAGCGAACGCCGCCGAGAAGCGCTGGATGTGCACCCGCTCGACGCCGTGCGCGGCGAGCAGCTCGAGCTTCTCGCGCAGGTTCGTGAGCCGGGTCGGCGCCGATTGCGGGGCGAAGAACTCGCGCGGGTGGGGCTCGAACGTGAGCACCGTCGCGGTCAGGCCGCGCGCGCGCGCCGCGGCCCCGAGGCGGGCGAGCATGGCCTGGTGCCCCTTGTGGACACCGTCGAAGTTGCCGATGGTGACGGCGACGGGGCCGAGCGCAGCCGCCCCGCCGGGCGCGAGGCCGCGGGTGACGACGAGCTTGCGCCCGAGGCCGCGCGTAAGGAGCATGACGGCTGCGAGGTCACTGGAAAGCGTTGAATTTTAGCGACTTCGCGCCCGCGCCGTGCGGATGTGGCAGCGCAGCGTGCGGCGCGTGCACGCTCAATGCAGGCGGGCGCCCGCCGCCTTCAGCGTCGCGAGTTGCGCGTGGATCGCCACGGCGTCGGGCGCGTCGGGGCGCCGCCGCAGGTAGCTCTGCAGGTCCGCGGCGGCGGGCCGGTAGCAGTCGAGCCGCGCGTACAGGAGCCCCCGGTCGCGCAGCTCCTCGGCGGACTCCGGCACCACCAGCAGCATCCGTTGCATCACCGCCAGTGCCGACTCGAGCGCACCGCTGTGCAGGTAGATCGCCTTGAGGTTGCGGAGCATGCGGGCCACGATGTCGCGCGCGGTCGCGGGCTCCAGATACGCTTCCAGGGCAGGCCCGGCGCCGCGGCCCCGCGGCAGCGCCAGCTCGAGGCGCTCGCGCAGGTCGGACTCGGACTGCGCCGTCCCGCCGCTGAACGCGTCGAGCACCAGCGCGCCGCGCCCGAGGCGCACCTTGACCAGGAAGTGTCCCGGAAACGCGATCCCCTGCGCGGCGACGCCGACCCGCCGGGCCACCTCGAGGAACACGATCGAGAGCGTGATCGGGATGCCGACGCGCCGCTCGAGCACCTGGTTCAAGTAGCTGTTGCGCGGGTCGTAGTACGCCTCCGCGTTGCCCCGAAACCCGAGCTCGGCGAAGAGGTGCCGGTTGACCGCGGCGACCCGCTGCTCGGGCGAGGCGTCGGCGGCGAGGCGCCCGCGGACGGTCGCGGCAATCGCGTCGATCCGGTCGATGCAGGCGCCGATGTCCAGGCCCGGGTACTCGTCCTGCGCGACGAGCAGGCACGCCTCGGCGAGCGCGAACTGGTCGCGGCTCACCAGCTCCGCGAAGCGCCCGATGCTCGCGCTCATTCAGTCTGGCGCGCGAAGTCGCGCGGTCGAAACCCCAGGGCCCACAGCCCCCCAAAGTACACCACCCCACCGAGCGCGACCAGCCCCGCGAGCGCGGCGGCGCGCGAGGCGAGCTGCGCGCCCGTCCACCACGACGGGGAGCCGAGCGCGAACCACAGCACCGCCGCCATCAGCGCGGTGGCGCCGAACACCTTCGCGAGAAACGTTCCCCACCCCGGCTGGGGGACGAAGATCGCGTCGCGCCGCAACCCCCGATAGAGGAGCGCGGCGTTGAGGCACGCGCCGATCGCGATCGCGAGCGCGAGCCCGCTGTGCGCCAGCGGCACGATGAACGCGGCGTTCATCGCCTGCGTGGCGGCGAGCGTCACGAGCGCGATCTTCACCGGCGTGCGGATGTTCTGCCGCGCGTAGTAGCCCGGCGCGAGCACCTTCACGAGGATCAGCCCGAGCAGGCCCGCGCTGTACGCGACGAGCGCCTGGCGCGTCATCGCGAGGTCGTTGACGTCGAACCGGCCGTGGAGGAACAGCGTCGCGACGAGGGGCGTGGCGAGCACCGCGAGCGCGGCAGCCGCGGGCACCGCGAGCAGGAAGGTCAACCGCAGGCCCCAGTCGAGCAGGCGCGAGTACGCCGCGCCGTCGGCCGCGGAATGGAGCTTCGCGAGGCTCGGCAGCAGGATCGTGCCGAGCGCCACCCCGAGCAGCCCGGTCGGAAACTCCATCAGCCGGTCCGCGTAGTACAGCCAGGAGACGCTGCCGGTCTGCAGGAACGAGGCGAAGATCGTGTTGAGCAGCAGGCTGATCTGCCCCACCGACACGCCGACCATCGCCGGCCCCATCAGGAGGAGGATCCGTCGCACGCCGGGGTCGGCGAAGGCAAGCCGCGGCCGCGGCAGCATCCCGAGTCGCGCGAGGTAGGGCACCTGCAGGGCGAGCTGGAGCACGCCGCCGGCGACCACCGCCCACGCGAGCACCATCACCGGCGGGTCGAAGTACGGCGCGCCGAAGAGCGCCCCCACGATGAACGCCACGTTGAGCAGCGTGGGCGTGAAGGCGGGGACGGCGAACCGGCTCCACGTGTTCAGGATCCCCGCGGCGAGCGCCACGAGCGAGATGAACAGGATGTAGGGGAAGGTGACCCGGAGCATCGCCACCGTGAGGGCGTACTTGTCTGGCGTCGCGGCGAAGCCCGGCGCGCTGACGTAGACGATGAGCGGCGCCACCGCGATCCCGAGCGCGGTCGCGACGAGGAGCGCCAGGGTGAGGAGGGTCGCCACGCGGTCGACGAGGCGCTTGGTCTCCGCCTCGCCGTTGCGGGTCCGGTACTCGGCGAGGATCGGCACGAACGCCTGGGAGAAGGCGCCCTCGGCGAACAGGCGCCGCAGCAGGTTCGGGATGCGGAAGGCGACGAAGAACGCGTCGGTCTCGAGGCCCGCCCCGAACCCCCGCGCGATGACCGCGTCGCGCACGAAGCCGAGGACGCGCGAGATCAGCGTCATGCCGCTGACCGTGGCCATCGCCTTGAGGAGATTCATGGGAGGTTCATGCGGGGTGCGCGTGCGGGAAATTCCGGGCCGTGAGGCGCCCAATAAATGGGGCGCGGCGCATTATAGGTGCCCGACCCGGGCCGACCGCTGGCCGCCGTGGGCCCGAGCGCGGGCCAAATTGCGCTAAACCGTTGTTCCAGCTTGCGCTCGAGCGCCCGCTCGCCTACAATCCGCGCCTTTTCCGCCCCCGGCTCCCATGGCCAATTCCGACCAAGCCCGCAAGCGCGCGCGCCAGTCCGAGAAGCAGCGCAGGCACAACGCCGCGCTCAAGTCCGAACTGCGCACCGCGATCAAGAACGTGAAGAAGGCGATCGCCGCCGGCGACAAGGCGGCCGCCACGAAGACGCTGCAGGCCTCGACGGCGATCGTCGACCGCATCGCCGACAAGCGCATCATCCACAAGAACAAGGCGGCGCGGCACAAGAGCCGCCTCGCCGCGCGGATCAGGGCCCTCGCCTGAGCCGACCGATACGACCGCCCGCCGCCGCGCGGGCCCCGCGCCGCCCCGCGGCCTAGCGACCGCGCCCCGCACTGGCGCTCACGATGCGCGGGCCGGTCAGCCGCATCCTGGTCATCAACGACGAGCCGCTCGTCCTGCGCGAGTTCGTCAAGGGGCTGAACGCCGCGGCGCGCTCGCTCGACAACCCGCTCGGCATCGTCTTCGCGGGGGTCACCACCGCCCGCGAGGCGCTCGCCGCGATCGAGCAGGATGGCGACCTCCAGGCGGTCGTCGTCGACGACAAGCTCTACACCCTGAACGGCGGCAAGGCGCGCAAGCTCCAGACCTCCGCGCTCGAGCTCGTGCAGCGCATCACACGCGCGCGCCCCGAGCTCGACGTCTACATCCTGATCGCGCAGGAGACCGAGGACGAGGTGGTCGACACGCTCTTCGCCGAGGCGGTCGACGGCTACTTCTACCGCGAGGAGCGCGACTACCGCGGCATGTACCGCATCCTCAACGCGCAGATCCAGGAGCGCGCACGCACGCCGTTCTACGACCAGCTCAAGAACTACGTCTGGATGGCGAAGGACTCCTGGCACACGCCGGGGCACTCCTCGGGGGAGTCCCTGCGCGGCAGCCCGTGGATCAGCGACTTCTACGACTTCATGGGCGAGCACATCTTCGACGCCGATCTCTCGGTGTCGGTGCCGATGCTCGACTCGCTGATGGAGCCGAAGGGCGTGATCGCCGAAGCCCAGGCGGTCGCGGCGAAGGCCTTCGGGGCGCGGCGCACCTTCTTCGCCACCAACGGCACCTCGACCGCGAACAAGGTCATCTTCCAGACCATCCTCGCGCCGGGCGAGAAGCTGCTGCTCGACCGCAACTGCCACAAGTCGGTGCACCACGGGGTGGTGCTCTCGGGCGCGCACCCGATCTACCTCAACTCGTCGGTCAACCGGAAGTACGGGATCTACGGGCCGGTCCCCAGGAAGACGCTGCTGCAGGCGATCGAGGCGCACCCGGACGCCGAGGCCCTGATCCTCACCTCGTGCACCTACGACGGGTTCCGCTACGACCTGAAGCCGATCATCGATCGCTGCCACGCAGCCGGCATCCGCGTGATCATCGACGAGGCGTGGTACGGCTTCGCGCGCTTCCATCCCGCGTTCCGCCCCACCGCGCTCGAGGCGGGCGCCGACTACGCGACGCAGTCCACCCACAAGGTCATGAGCGCCTTCTCGCAGGCGAGCATGATCCACGTGAACGACGCCGCCTTCAACGAGCACATCTTCCGCGAGAACTTCAACATGCACACGTCGACCTCGCCGCAGTACGCGATGATCGCGAGCCTCGACGTGGCCCGCAAGCAGATGGTGATGGAGGGCTACAAGCTGCTCTCCCGCACGCTCGCGCTCGCCGCCGAGATCCGCCAGCAGATCAACTCCACCGGCGTGTTCCGGGTGCTCGACCTCGACGAGCTGCTCCCGGAGGAGGTGCGCCACGACGGCATCCTGCTCGACCCGACCAAGGTCACCGTCGACATCTCGAGCTGCGGCTACACGGTGGAGGACCTGCAGCGCGAGCTCTTCACCCGCTTCAACATCCAGGTCGAGAAATCGACCTTCAACACCATCACGCTGCTGCTCACGATCGGCACCACGCGCAGCAAGGTGTCGCGGCTCTACGACGCCCTGATGCGCATCGCGCGCGAGGGCCGCGCGCCGCGCCGGCTCTACCAGTTCCCCGAGATCCCGGAGTTCACGCGCCTGCGGTACCTGCCCCGCGACGCCTACTACTGCGGCGGCGAGGCGGTGACGCTGCTCGACGCGAAGGACAACCCCAACCGGGCCCTCATCAACCGGGTGTGCGCCGACCAGATCACGCCCTACCCGCCCGGCATCCCGGTGCTCGTTCCCGGCCAGATCATCACCGCCGAGGTCCTCGACTTCCTGATCGGATTGCTGCGGTCGCAGAAGCGCATGGAGCTGCACGGGGTGCTCTACGACGGCTACGTCCCGTGCCTGCGGGTCCTCCGCGCCACCGAGGAGCGCGGGCTCCGCAAGATCGGCTGACCCCCCCTCGCCCGGACGGCCCCCCGGGGCCGCGTAAGCGTCAGAAAATTCCGCCGGATGAGGCGCTTGCATTGCCTTGCTGGAAATTTTGTGTTATCTAGCCCCTAAGTGGCTGATCGGCGACGAGATCGGGGACGGGGATGGTTTTCGCATTCAACACCAGCAAGTACGCCTTCCGCATCCGGACCCGGACCGGCATGGTGGTCGAGAACCTGACCATCCACGGGCGCGAAGAGGCCGACGCGCAGCGCAAGCTCGTGCAGATGTACCCCCACTGCCACGTCCTCGAGTGCCGGGCGCTCGGCGCCCCGGCGAAGCCCGAGCCCGCCGCCTCCTACGAGGAAGTCGTTTCCCTCATCGCGAAGTGATCGCGCCGTCCCGGCGCGCGGCTCACACCTCCAGGAACCCCGAAGCGAGCAGCTCCTCCAGGAGCGCCTCGTAGTCGCGCGCCCCGCGGCTCTTCGCGTCGTGCGCGAAGATGTCGCGGCGGTGGAACGGGCTCTCGGCGAGCCCGACGCTCTCGGCGATCCGCGTCGCGCAGAGTTCCGCGCCGAACCGCTCTGCGAGGGTCGCCGCGATGTCGTGCGCCATCCTGCGCCGCGCGTCGAAGCGCGTGAGCACGTAGCGGCGCTCGACGCGGCGCTTGAGGACGTGCTCGAGCGCCTTCAGCGTGTGCTCCAGCGCGAGCGCACCCTTCACCGCGAGGAAGTCGGCCGAGATCGGCACCAGCACGCGGTCGGCCGCGAACACGCCCGAGAGCGACAGCACCCCGAGCATCGGGCAGCAGTCGATGAGCACCCCGCAGGGCGCGCCCGCGCGCTCGTACTCGTCGAGTCCCTCGCGGAGCCGGTGCAGGATGCGCGGCCCGCGCCCGAAGAGCGAGTCCACCTTCATCAGCTCGGCGTGCGCCGGCACGAGGTCGCCCTGCGCGTCGGCCCCGGCGAGCGCGACCGGACGCACGAGCGATCGCAGCGGACGCGACTCGCTGAAGTGGGCGAACACGCTCTGCGCGGACGCTTCGGTCGGCGCAAGGACCTGCGAGAGGTGCGCCTGCGCGTCGAGGTCGACGAGCAGCGGCCGCAGGCCCCGCCGCGCCACCGCCGCCGCCAGGTTGAGCACGGTCGTGGTCTTTCCCACCCCGCCCTTCTGGT
Source organism: uncultured Enterobacteriaceae bacterium (assembly GCA_964543155.1). Classification (GTDB taxonomy): domain Bacteria; phylum Pseudomonadota; class Gammaproteobacteria; order Burkholderiales; family SG8-39; genus JAGVSZ01. Next base: position 1,527 of record CAZIXQ010000159.1, on the reverse strand, counting down.
TGAAGACCGCAAGCCGCGTCATGGAGGCCGATTCTAAGGGCGCGCGCCTCGCGGGCAGGGCCGCCGTGCTACCATCGGCGCCTCTGAAATGGCCGGCGGCGCGAGCCGCCGTTTGCTTTTTCGACCGCCATCGGCGCCCGCCATGTCCTCGCACCTGATGAACACCTACGCGCGCCTGCCCGTGTCGTTCGCGCGCGGCGAAGGCGTCTGGCTGTGGGACGAAGCGGGCAAGCGCTACCTCGACGCGCTCGCCGGCATCGCGGTGTCGGGGCTCGGCCATGCGCATCCCGGGCTCGTGCGCGCGATCGCCGAGCAGGCGGCGCGCGTCATCCACACCTCCAACCTGTACGAGATCCGCGCGCAGAGCGAGCTCGCCGACCGCATCTGCGCGCTCGCGGGGATGGACGAGGTGTTCTTCTGCAGCTCGGGCGCGGAAGCGAACGAGTGCGCGATCAAGCTCGCCCGCTATCGCGCGCACCAGGCGGGCATCCAGAACGCGGCCATCGTCGTCATGGAGCACGCCTGGCACGGCCGCACGCTCGCGACGCTCTCGGCCACCGGCAGCCGCAAGGCGCAGGCCGGCTTCGAGCCGCTCGTCCCGGGCTTCGTCCGGGTGCCGTTCGGCGACGCCCACGCGGTGCACCAGGCCGGCGAGGCCAATCCGAACATCGTGGCGGTGCTCCTCGAGGTGCTGCAGGGCGAGGGCGGGATCCACGTCGCGGACGCCGAGTACCTGCGCACGCTCGCCCGGCTCTGCGACGAGCGCGAGTGGCTGCTCATGATCGACGAGGTCCAGAGCGGCATCGGGCGCACCGGCAGGTGGTTCGCCTTCCAGCACGCGGACGTCCGGCCCGACGTGATCACGCTCGCCAAGGGGCTCGGCTCGGGCGTCCCGATCGGCGCCTGCGTGGCCGCCGGCCGCGCGCGCGGCGTGCTCAAGCCGGGCACCCACGGCTCGACGTTCGGCGGCGGGCCGCTCGCCTGCGCCGCCGGGCTCGCGACGCTCGCGGCGATGGCCGACGAGGGGTTGGTCGAGAACGCGGCGCGGATGGGCGAGCTCGTCCGCTCGGGGCTGCGCGATGCGCTCGCCGGCGTCGCGGGCGTGGTCGAGGTTCGCGGCATGGGCCTGATGATCGGCGTCGAGCTCGACCGGCCCTGCGGCGAGCTGGTGAAGCACGCGCTCGAGGCGGGGCTCCTGATCAACGTCACCGCGGAGCGCGTGATCCGGCTGCTCCCGCCGCTCGTCCTCCGCGAGGCCGAGGCGCGCGAGCTCGTCGCCCGGCTCGCCCCGCTCGTGCGCCGGTTCCTCGGCGCCTGACGCACGCGCCCGCCTCCCGTGGCCGCGCCGAAGCACTTCCTGCAGTTCCGCGATCTCGCGCGCGACGAGCTCGAGCACGTCTTCGCGCGCACGCGCTGGATCAAGGAGACCTTCAAGCGCTACGAGCCCTACCGGCCGCTCGTCGACCGCACGATGGTGATGATCTTCGAGAAGCAGTCGACGCGCACGCGGCTCTCGTTCGAGGCCGG
>CAZIXQ010000158.1:0-8981 GCA_964543155.1 uncultured Enterobacteriaceae bacterium | reverse complement strand
CCGTCGGCGCCATGCCCGCGGCCTGGAACGTGCGGCTCCAGATCGGCGCGCCCTGGACGCGCACCTTCAACCCCTTCAGCTCGGCCATGTTTCTCGTGGGCTTGGTGGCGAAGATGTTGCGCGTGCCGCCGCCGGCGTAGCCGATCAGCATCACTTCGGCCTTCTGGTTGATCTCGTCGGCGATCGGCTTGAGGAGATCCGCGTCGAGCACCTTGTTCCAGTGGTCGAGGTCGCGGAAGATGAACGGCGCGTCGATGAACGGCGCCGCCTTCGAGAAGGTCGACATGTGCGCCGGCGACACGATGGCGTAGTCCACCGCCTTGCCCTGCGCCATGTACTCGAAGTACTGCTTCTCCAGGCCGAGCGCGCTGTTCTTGTGCAGCACGAAGTTGACCGGCTTGCCGTAGTACTTCTTCACCAGCTCCTCGAACCGCACCATCGCCTTGGTGAAGGCGTGGTCGTCGTTGAACTGTGAGGCGCCGTTCAGCGTGATCGGCGCCTGGGCCGCGGCCGGCGCAGCGAACGCAAGCGACATCGCAGTGGCGGCGAACGACGAAAGGAACGTTCTGCGTTGCATGACTCCTCCTTTGGGTCTACTTCCCGGTGAATTTCGGCTTGCGCTTCGCGCGGAACGCTGCGACGCCCTCGCGCGCATCGTCGGTGCCCGCCGCAAAGCCGGCGGCGAGCGATTCCAGCGTCGTCGTGCGTCCTTCGCCCGCTGCGGCGTCGGCGAGCTGCTTCGCCGCCTGGACCGCGGTCGGCGCATTCTCGGCGATGCGCCGCGCCAACTCAAGCGCGCGCGGCGCGAGCCGGTCCGGCGCGACGACCTCGGTGACGAGGCCCCAGGCCTCGGCCTTTGCCGCGTCGATCGGCTGGCCGGTGAGAATCAGGTGCTTGGCGCGCCCGGGACCGATGAGCCGCGGCAGGCGCTGCGTGCCCGCCCAGCCGGGCACCGCGCCGATCGTCACCTCCGGCAGCCCGAAGCGCGCGCCCTCCCCCGCGATCCGGATGTCGCACGCGAGCGCGAGCTCGAGCCCGCCGCCGTACGCGAGTCCGCCGATCGCGGCGATCGAGGGCTGGCGCAGGCGCGCGAGCCGGTCGAAGACGCGCTGCCCGTCGCGGATCCACTGCGCCCACATGCCGTGCGGCCCCAGCGCTCCCCAGTCGACGATGTCGGCGCCCGCGCAGAACGCCTTCGTCGAGGCCGAGGCGACGATCACGGCACGGACCGAATCGTCACGTTCGATCCGCGCACAGGCCCCCTCCAGCGCCTCGAGCATCGCGATCGTGAACGCGTTCAGCTTGTCGGGCCGGTTGAGCGTGATCGTGGCAACCGGGCCGTCGATCGCGAGCAGTAGGGGTTCGCTCATCCGGGTCGCCTCCGGTCGCGAATCGTGGCCCGGACGGCCCAGCTGTCGGCGACTGGCCGCATTCGCCTTACCGTCGATCCCCGCGCGCTGCGCGGGGCCCCTCGCCGGGTGACGCATGCGGTGTCCTCTCCACCATGAGCTCGTTGGTGCCTTCCTGGACGACTTTCCCGTCCTGGTTCAGCACCTTGAGCGCGAGCGTGAGGATCCCGCGGTCGGGGCGCTTCGTCTCGCGCTTGGAGGCGACCGAAACCTCCGCGTGAATGCGGTCGCCGACAAAGATCGCGCCGGTGAACTTCCAGTTCCAGCCGAGCGAGGCGACGGCGCGGAAGCGATGCTCGGCGCGGTTCTTGAGCCCGTCGGTGAGCGCGAGCCCGAGGATGCCGTGCGCGACGCGGCCCGCGAACCCGAGGCGCCGCGCGAAGTCGTCGTCCACGTGCAGGTCGAAGAAATCCCCGGAGAGGCCGGCAAAGGCCTGGATCAGGCTCTCGGACACGACGATGCCGCCGGTCGTGAACGCGTCGCCCACCGTGCAGTCCTCGTACCAGTTGAGGCCGGGCTTCATCGCGGTCTCCGGCGCGGCTGGAGCTGGAGGCCCATCGGCGCCTCGTGGAACAGCCGCTCGTCCATCGTCTTCGCGTCGCTCGCCACGCGCAGCGGGAATCCGGCTTGCGCGAGCACCTCGCGCTCGAGGTCGACGCCCGGCGCGACCTCGGTCACCGTCAGGCCTTCGTCGAGCCGCCGGATCACGCATCGCTCGGTCACGTAGGTGACGTCCTGCTCCTGCTCGCGCGCGCGGCGGCCCGAGAACGTGACGTGATCCACCTGCGGCACGAACTTCGCGATCCTGCCCTCCTTCCGGATCTTCAGCTTCCCGCGGGCGACGTCGAGCTCGAGCCCGGCCGCGCGGAAGTACCCGGAGAACACGAGCTTGCGCGCGTGCGCGGTGATGTCCACGAAGCCGCCGCAGCCCGCGGTCACGTGGGGGCGGGAGGCGAGGCGAGAGACGTTCACGCTGCCGTCGGCGCCGACCTCGAGGAAGGAGAGCAGCCCGACGTCGAACCCGGCGCCCTGGAAGTAGATGAACTGGTAGGGCGAGGGCATGAACGCCTGCGCGTTGGCGGCGCACCCGAACGGAAAGCCGTCGAGCGGGACGCCGCCGACCGGCCCCTGCTCGATCGCCCAGGTCACCTCGTCCTGCCGCCCTTCCTCGATCAGGATGCGCGGCACGAGCGGCGAGATGCCGAAGCCGAGGTTGACCGCGTCGCCGGTGGCGAGCTCCATCGCCGCGCGCCGCGCGATCACCTTGTCGGCGCCGAACGGCACCGGCGGAAAGGCCGCGAGCGGCCGGCGCACCTCGCCGCTGATCGCGGGGTCGTATTGCGTCTGGGTCGCCTGCATCTGGTCGGGATCCACGACCACGTAGTCGACGAGCGTCGAGGGCACCACCACCCGCTGCGTCGGGATGCTCGCGCGCGCGGTCGTGCGCTTGACCTGGGCGATCACGATGCCCCCGTTGTTGCGCGCCGCGAGCGCGACGTCGAGCGGCCCGAGGAATGCGCCCTCGTGCTCCATCGAGAGGTTCCCGTCCTCGTCCGCGGTGGTGCCGCGGATGATCGCCACGTCGGTCGGGATGTTCGGAAAGTGCAGCCACTGCCCGCCCTTGAACTCGACGAGGTCGACGATCGGCGCGCTGGCCGCGTCGTTCATCCGGCAGCCGCCCAGGCGCGGGTCGACGAAGGTGTGCAGGCCGACGCGCGTCATCACGCCCGCGCGGCGCGCCGCGCTCTCCCGGTGCATGTCGAACAGGATGCCGCTCGGCACGTTGTAGGCCGCGACCTCGTTCGCCGCGATCATCTTCCAGATCGCCGGCGGCTCGGCGGACGACGGGCCGACGCGATCAAGACCGGCGAGCACCCGCGCGAGCAGTCCCTCGTGCGCGAGGTGGTCGATTCCCTTGATGCCCCACATGTCGCCGGCGGCGATCGGCAGGAGCAGCGTGATGCCGCGCGGGCCGCCCTCGCGCTCGAAGCGCTTGCCGAGCGCGGCGAGCATCCGGTCGGGCGTGTTGAGCCCCGAGGACGCGCTCACGCTCACCACCGCGCCGTCGCGCACGAGGCGCGCGGCGTGCTCGAACGGGACGACCTTGCCGGTCATCCCCGCAGGCCGTGCACCGCCAGCAGCTCCCGCATCCGCGCGCAGGCGAGCTCCGGATCGCGCAGGAGACCCGCCCGGTCGGCGAGCCGGAACGTCCCGGCGAGGTGCGCGATGTGGCGCGCGCTCTGCTGTCCGCCCACCATCACGAAGTGGTCCTGGTGGCCGTTCAGCCACGCGAGGAACACGACGCCGGTCTTGTAGAAGCGCGTCGGCGCGCCGAAGATGTGGCGCGAGAGCGGCACGGTCGGGGCGAGCACCTCGTGGAAGCGCGTGCGGTCGCCCTGGGCGAGCGCCGACAGCGCCGCGGACGCGGCCGGAGCGATCGCGTCGAAGATCCCGAGCAGCGCGTCCGAGTAGCCCTTCTCGTCGCCGTCGATCAGCTCGGCGTAGTTGAAGTCGTCGCCGGTGTACATGCGCACGCCCTCGGGCAGCCGCCGGCGCATGTCCACTTCCTTCTGCTTGTCGAGCAGCGACACCTTCACGCCGTCGACCTTCGCCGGGTTCGCCGCGATCGCCGCGAGCGCGACCGCCATCGCCTCGTGGTGGTCGGCGTGGCCCCAGTACCCGGCGAGCGCGGGGTCGAACATCTCCCCGAGCCAATGGATGATCACCGGCGCCTTCGCCTGGCGCAGCAGCCGGTCGTACACGCGCAGATAGTCGTCCGGAGACCTTGCGCAGGCGGCGAGCGCGCGGCTCGCCATCATGATGATCCGCCCGCCCGCCTTCTCGATCGCCTCGAACTGCTGCTCGTAGGCGGCGATCACGTCGGCCACCGTCACGTCCGGACCGGGCGCGAGGTGGTCGGTGCCCGCGCCGCTCGCGAGGAACGCGCCCGGGACGTCGCGCGCCGCGTCGATCGAGCGCCGGATGAGCTCGAGCGAGGTGGGCCAGTCGAGGCCCATGCCGCGCTGCGCGGTGTCCATCGCCTCGGCCACGCCGAAGCCGAGCGCCCACAGGTGCCGGCGGAAGCGGATCGTCGCGTCCCAGTCGACCGCGGGCTCGAGCCACGGGTCCTTCGCCGACAGCGGATCGGCGACGACGTGCGCCGCGGCGAACGCGACGCGGTTGAAGGCGTGCGCGCGCCTGGCAGGGAAGTCGCGCGGCGCGGACAGCGTGAACGGCTCGAGCCGGCGGTCGGCGGTCGGAAGGGTGATGCTGAGCGAGAGGGGAGCGTTCATGTCATGCCTCCAGTTTCGGCACGTCGACCCAGCGGCGCTCGGCCCAGCTCCTGAGCGCGCAGTCGACGAGCTGCACGCCTTTCGCGCCCTCGAGCAGGCCCCAGCGGAAGGGCGCGTCCTCGCAGACGTGCCGGATGTAGAGCTCCCACTGCGCCTTGAATGCGTTGTCGTACGATAGGTTCGTCGGCACGTCCTGCCAGGTGTCGTAGAAGTCGATCGGCTGGGGCACGTCCGGATTCCACACCGGTTTCGGCGTCGCGACGCGCGGCTGCGCCACGCACTTCTGCAGGCCCGCCACCGCCGAGCCGAGCGTGCCGTCGACCTGGAGGGTGAGGAGATCGTCGCGCCGCACGCGCACCGTCCAGGAGCTGTTCATGTGCGCGATGACGCCGCCGGCGAGCTCGAAGGTCGCGTATGCGGCGTCGTCGGCGGTCGCGGCGAACTTCTTCCCCTGCTCGTCCCAGCGCTCGGGGATGTGCGTCGCACCCAGGCAGCTCACGCTCTTCACCTCGCCGAAGAGGTTGTCGAGGACGTAGCGCCAGTGGCACAGCATGTCGAGGATGATCCCGCCGCCGTCCTCCTTGCGGTAGTTCCACGACGGGCGCTGCGCCGGCTGCCAGTCGCCCTCGAAGACCCAGTAGCCGAACTCGCCGCGAACCGAGAGGATGCGGCCGAAGAAGCCCGAGTCGATCAGCATCTTGAGCTTGAGCAGCCCCGGCAGCCAGAGCTTGTCCTGCACCACGCCGTGCTTCACCCCGGCCGCCTTCGCCGCGCGATAGAGGTCCATCGCCTCGCCGAGCCCGGTCGCGGTGGGCTTCTCGCAGTACACGTGCTTGCCGGCCGCGATCGCTTTCTTGAGGATCGTCGGGCGTAGCTGCGTGGACGCCGCGTCGAAGAACACCGTGTAGCCCTTGTCCGCAAGCACTGCGTCGAGGTCGGTCGTCGTGCGCTCGAGCCGGTGCGCCTGCGCGAGCGCGCGCAGCGCGTCGGGCCGGCGCCCGACCAGGATGGGATCGGGCATCACGCGCGTGCCGTCGGCGAGCCGCACCCCGCCCTGCTCGCGGATCGCCGCGATCGACCGCGCCAGATGCTGGTTCGCGCCCATGCGCCCGGTGACGCCGTGCATGATGATGCCGAGTCGCTTCTCCGCCATGGCTCGCCCTCCGCTTCAGCCGACCTGCGCCTCGATGAACTCGATCGTCACGCCGTCCGCATCGCGCACGTAGACGACCTTGCGCCCGCGATTGGGGCCCTGGTCGATCGCCACCGGCGGCGCGACCGGCTTCACGCCGAAGGCCGCAGCCGCCTCCACTGCCGCGTCCGCGTTGTCGACGTTGAGCGCGAGGTGCGCGAAGCCGGCGTCGCAGGGCCGGGCGACCACCTTGCCGCGGTCGGCCGGCGCCGCGTACTCGATCAGCTCGACCGTGTGCCCGGCCCCGCGCAGGAACGCGATCGTGACCTGCGCGCCGGGCACGCCCGTGACCCGTGACACGATGTCGGGGTCGCGCGGCGCGCGCGAGACGAGGTCGAACCCGAGACAGTCGCGGAAGAACGCGATCGTCCGGTCGAGGCTCGACACGGTGAAGCTCGTGTGGTTGGTGCCCAGTACCCGGAAGGTCTTCATCTCACTTCACCTCTGTTGCAACGCGCTCCGGCATCGGCGCCATCGCGCTCCAATCGGGCTCCGCGCCGGCCGCGAAGCCGACGCAGCCGAGCGACGCGATGCCGAGCCGGCCGTCGCGGATGCGCAGCCGGACCGCGCCGTGCGTGCGTTCGTACAGATCCGGATGGGCGGCGAGAAAAGCGTCCTGCTCGGCCGCCGGCAGGTCCGCCATGCCGTTCACGTAGTGGTGGCCGTTGCGCTCGACGTGCGTCATCCCCAGCAGGTTCACCAGCGCGAGGTCCTGCTGCACCGCGAGCCCGGCCTGGGTGGTCAGATCCTCCGCGGCCATGAAGTAGCGCTCGCCCGGCGTCGTCCAGTGCGCGCAGCGCGCGGCGTTGAGGATCGACTTGTACAGACCTTTGCACATCTTCGACGACACGCCCGAATAGCCGAGCGCCTTCGCGCGCGGGAATGACTCGAGGTCCGCATCGGACTCGTCGACGATCACCGGCGTCGTGCGCGCGACCGCGGAGACGTCGCGGTCGAGCGCGTGCTTGCGGTTGATCGGCTGCTCGATGAAGGCGATCGCGGCCACGAGCCGCGCGAGCTTCGGCGTTGCCTGCATGCGCGCGAGCAGCGCGCGCAGGGCGTCGAGGTCGTCGTACTGCTCGTTGCCGTCGAGCGAGACGCGGTAGTGGCGGCCGGAGGCGTCCAGGACCGCCGCGATCGCGGCGAGCCGGCGCACGTCCTCGTCAACGTTGCCGCCGACCTTGAGCTTGAACCAGGTGTGGCCGTGCGCGGCGACCACCTCCTCGAGCGATTCGGGCAGGCCGTCGTTCACCTGCCGTGGGTGACCGGCGATCGGGTCCACCAGCCCGACGGTGTGCCGCGCGTCGATGTGCTCGGCCGGCTGCAGCCGCGCGAGGAACGCGTCCATGTCGAATTCCTCGAGATCCGGAGCGACCCGCGCGGGCTCGATGCCGGCGAAGTTGCCTTGCATCGCCGCGTAGAAGGACATCCGGTGCAGCCGGCACAGCGCGTCGAGGATGGCGCGATCGAGCTGCGCCGGGCCGAAACCGGCGACGAGCGGGTTGAGGTCCCGCTGCGCGCCGGCGTCGATGACCTCTCGGTAATGCGCGGCGAAATGGCCGAACGCGCTGCGCGCCGCCCCGTCGAGGTACGCGTCGCGCGCGAGCCGCAGCGCCAGGCGGAGCTGCTCGAAGTTGTCCTCGTTCGAGAGCGCGAGGTTCTTGTCGAACCACTTCGGCGCCAGGAGTTCGGCGCCCGCGCCCCAGCCCTCGCGGCCGTCGTCGAGGCGGATGCGCGCGCGCACGAAAGCCTGCGGCGCCGCGGTGAGCGTCACCACGCCGAAGCGGAACGGCATGCGGAGCCGCACCTTCCGCTCGAAGAGCTCGACCGCGGTGACGCGGAAGGCGGGCGCTGCCATGCCGGTCCTCAGTCCATCGCCAGCACACCCTTCGACTTGAAGATGTCGCGGATGTGTCCGGCGTAGTCGTTGAACTGCGGAGGGAGCTTGTCCAGGCGCCGCGGGCGCGGCAGGTCGATGTCGATGATCTCGACGATGCGCCCCGGGCGCGGGCTCATCACCACGACGCGATCGGCAAGCAGCACCGCCTCCGGGATGCTGTGGGTGATGTGGAGCGCGGTCTTGCGCTTGTCCATCCAGATGCGCTGGATGTCCATCGAGATCTGCTCGCGCGTGAGCGCGTCGAGCGCGCCGAACGGCTCGTCCATCAGGAGCAGCGGCGGGTCGTGCACCAGCGCGCGGCAGATCGACACCCGCTGGCGCATCCCGCCGGAGAGCTCGTAGGGCTTCTTGTTCTCGAAACCCTCCAGCCCGGTCTGCCTGAGGAGCGTCGCCGCCACCGGCTCGAACTTCGCCCGGTCCATGTGCCGGATCTCGATCTGCAGCATCACGTTGGCGAGCACCGTGCGCCAGTCGAGCATGATCGAATCCTGAAACACGATGCCGACGTCGGTCTGCGGGCGGTCGACCACGTTGCCGCCGACGGTGATGGTGCCGGCGCTGTACGGGATGAGCCCCGCGAGCATCTTGAGGATCGTGGTCTTGCCGCAGCCGCTCGGGCCGACGATCGCGACGAACTCGGACTTTCGGATGTCGAGGTTGACCTCCGCGCACGCCTCGACCGCGCCGTTCTTGGTCTCGTAGACCTTGGCGACGTTCTGCAGACGGATGTAGGGCTGTTCCATGTCGGGACGGTCGCAGAGGCCCGCCGCGGACTGGCGGCGGGCGTGCGTCGGATCGCTACTTCTTCGGCAGGTAAGGCGGCTCGGACAGGTATTCGTTCGTGAAGTACACGCTCACGTCCGGCGCGGGCTTGAGCTTCGCGAACTTCTCGAGCAGGTCCTGGCTGTCCTTCCAGTCGCCCGGGTCCGACCAGGCGACCGGTTTTCCCTTGGTGCGCTCGGTGTGGATGATCGTCATCGTGCCGTCCACCTCGAGCAGCGCGATCTCCTGGGTGAAGACCGGCGCGGCCTTGCGGAAGATCTCGGCCGCCTCGGCGCGGTTCTTGTTCGCGTAGTCCCAGCCGCGCTGGCTCGCGCGCAGGAACCGGCGCAGCGCGTCCTGGTTCTTCGGATCCTTGAGCCAGTCGTTGTTGGCGATGATCGCGCTCGAGAGCGTCGTCACGCCGG
>CAZIXQ010000157.1:0-9067 GCA_964543155.1 uncultured Enterobacteriaceae bacterium | reverse complement strand
GCGCTCTATTTCGGCCACGTCGGCAACCAGGGCGACGCGGTGACCTGGGGCACGGCCCTCGGCGCGCAGGTGCGCGACATGACCGCCTATCAGGGCCACGGCTCGGTCGCGACGCCCCACGGCATCCTGATCACCTGGGCGCTGATGATGGAAGGCGGGTTCCAGGTGAACGCCGCAGGGCGGCGTTTCTCGAACGAGCACCTCGGCTACTCGGAGCAGTGCGTCCCGGTGATCGCGCAGCCCGGCGGCGTCGCGTGGAACATCTACGACGAGCGGCTCCACCGGCTCGGGATGGACTTCGACGACTACCGCGGTGCGGATGCCATCGGCGCGGTCCGCCGAGCGGCGACGGTCGAAGCGCTCGCCGCGCTCTGCGGTCTGCCGGGCGCGGCGCTGGCCGCGACCTTCGCCGAGGTCGCACGCTATGCCGAGGGTTCGACGCGCGACCCGTTCGGTCGCGACTTCAGCGACAAGCCCGCGCTCGCGCCACCCTATTACGCGGTGAAAGTGACCGGCGCGCTCTTCCACACGCAGGGCGGTCTCGTCGTCGATGCGCACGCCCGTGTTCTCGACGCGCAAGGCGCGCCGCTGCCGAATCTTTTCGCTGGCGGCGGCGCCGCGTGCGGCGTTTCCGGCGCCCATGTCTGGGGCTATCTCTCCGGAAACGGGCTCCTCACTGCGATCACGCTCGGGCGGCTGGCCGGCATCTCAGCCGCCGCGATGGCTAGTCGAACGAAACCGGCTTGAGGGGCTTGGTGTTGACGTGGAGCTGGAAAATGTCCGGCCGCGCGTAGTGACCGGCGACGTCGAGCGTGCGGCGCGCGGCGGCCGCGCGGGCGGAGTCGATGTCCGCGTAGAGAATCCCCAGTTCGGCGCGCATCGGACCGGCGGCGATCTTTCCGCCCGGCTCGACGACGACCGAGTCGCCCTTGTTGATCCACTCTGCGGCATCGGGGTAGAGGCGCGCCTTCTCGGGGAAGCTGTCGGGAATGTCCGCGCCGCGCAGGACGAACCCGCTGCCGACCACCCAGCAGCGCCCCTCGCGCGCGATGTGCTGCATCGTGCCGACCCACGCGTCGCCAGCGTCATAGGTCGGAGCGAGGTAGATCTCGACCCCTTGGCCGTATAGCGCGTAGCGCGCGAGCGGCATGTAGTTCTCCCAACAGATCAGCGCGCCCACCCGCCCGATCGGCGTGTCCAGCACCTGCAGGCCGGATCCGTCGCCGAAGCCCCAGACCATCCGCTCGGGGTTCGTCGGCATCACCTTGCGGTGCCGATTGCGGATCTCGCCGTCGGGCCCGATCAGGACGACCGTGTTGTAGATCGTTCCGCGGCTCGCCTCGCCATCGCGCTCGTCGATGCCGCACACGATGGTGACCTGGTGCTTCTTCGCGGCGGCGCGCAGTGGTGCCAGTTCGTCTGCCGCGAGGTTCACCGCATTCGCCAGCAGCCGCGCGTGGAGCGTCTCGGCAAGCGCCATGTCGCCGCCCGGCCGCAGCCGCCAGATCCATACGGGATAGCCGGGGACATAGGCCTCCGGAAAGACCACCAGCTGTGCACCGTTGGCGGCGCACTCCTCGACGGACCGGACCGCGTCGGCAAGCGTGCCCGCGCGGTCGAGCAGCTTCGGGGGTCTCTGAACGACTGCGAGCTTGGCCATGGCCGTCTACCGATCGGGCTGGATACGGGCGCAGGCAAGGATGCGCGCCCGCGGCATTCTCCCCCTATTCGATCCGTGGATGGATGGGAATCAAACCGAAAGCAAGTACTAGCATCCCAGCGGCTCGCGAAGTGAGCCCGAAGAAAGTTGTTGACTCATCAGTCAGTTATCAGGCACATTACTGACTGGTCAGTTATTTGAATCGCCATGAGCACACCCGAACTCGTGAAAGTCGAACCCCGCTTCGAACGCCGCAAGGAGGCGCGCCCGGGCGAGATCCTCGACGCGGCGCTCGATCTCTTCGTGGAGCACGGCTTCGCCGCGACGCGCCTCGACGACGTCGCGCAGCGCGCGGGCGTCTCGAAGGGCACGGTCTACCTCTACTTCGACAGCAAGGAAGACCTGTTCAAGGCGGTGGTCCGCTCGGGCATCGTCCGCGCGATCGAGGAGGGCGAGGCGCAGGTCGACCGGTTCGAGGGCGAGTCCGCCGATCTCCTGCGGCCGCTGGTCGCCGGCTGGTGGGACGCGATCGGCTCCACCCGCTACTCGGGCATTCCGAAACTGATGGTCTCGGAGGCGCAGAACTTCCCCGAGCTCGCCCGCTTCTACAACGCCGAAGTGATCCAGCGCGGCGCCGGGCTCTTCGCGCGCGCCGTCCAGCGCGGCATCGACCGCGGCGAGTTCCGGCCGGTCGACGTCGACTACACGGTTCGCGCGCTCGTCTCGCCGCTGATCATGCGGTCGATCCTCCAGCACTCGTTCCTCGCCTGCGCGGGTCCGGAGGACTTCGACGTCCCCGCCTATTTCGCACACACCGTCGATCTCGTCTTGAACGGCCTGCGATCCGCCAGCCCCGCGCCGCTGGCACCGCACCGCGCCCCAGGAGCCTGACCATGCAGCCCCCCCGCTCGATCGTCCTCGCACTCGCCGCCGCGCTCGTTCTCGCGGCCTGCTCGAAGCAGGCGGCGCCGCCGCCGGCCCCGCGCACCGTCATCGCGCAGGTGGTCGGCGCCAGGCCGGACGACGGCGCGAACGTCTACTCGGGCGAGATTCGCGCCCGCTACGAGAACGATCTCGCCTTCCGCGTCGGCGGTAAAGTCATCGCGCGCTATGTCGACGTCGGCGCCATCGTGAAGAAGGGACAGCCGCTCGCGCGCCTCGACCCGCAGGACGCGCAGCTCGGGGCGGACGGCGCGCGCTCGGCGCTCGCCGCCGCGGAAGCCGACCACGCGCTCGCCAAGGCCGAGGTCGAGCGCTATCGCGACCTGTACGCGAAGAAGTTCGTCAGCCAGGCGGTGCTCGACGCGCGCGAGACGACGTTCAATACGACCAAGGCGCGGCTCGAGCAGGCCCGCGCGCAGCTCGCCACCGCGCAGAACCAGTCGTCGTACACGACGCTCGCGGCCGAGGCGGACGGGGTCATCACCGCGGTGGGCGTGGAGGCGGGACAGGTGGTCGCCGCCGGGCAGACGGTCATGCGCTTCGCGCGCCCCGCCGAGAAGGAGGTGGTGATCAGCCTGCCGGAGAGCCGGCTCGCGGAGCTGCGCGACGCGAAGCAGATCCGGGTGGCCGTGCTCGCGGCGCCGGAGAAGCCCTACGCCGGCGAGATCCGCGAAGTCGCCCCGACCGCAGACCCGGCGACGCGCACCTTCGCGGTCAAGATCACGCTGCTCGCGCCCGACGACGCGGTAAAGCTCGGGATGACGGCCAACGTCGCGCTCGGGCAGCGCGCAGCCCCGGAAACCCTCAGCGTTCCCCTGACCGCCCTGACGCAGATCGACGGCCAGAGCGCCGTGTGGGTCGTCGACCCGCAGACGAGCAAGGTGCACCTCCGGCCCGTGACCGTCGGCGCGTACCGCGAGGATGGCGCGACGATCGCCGCGGGACTGAAAGCGGGCGAGATCGTGGTCACCGCCGGCGCGCACAAGCTGCTGGCGGGCGAGACCGTGCGCGTGGAGAGCGAGGCGGCCGCGAGCCCGCGGTCGCAGGGGCGCCTCCAGGCGGCGCTCCGGCGCGGCGCCTGACGCGTGACCCGCGCGTGATCCCAGCTCCCCGGGTGTCGCATTGAAACGCTTCAACCTCTCCGAGTGGGCGCTCGAGTACCAGAGCCTGGTGCTCTACGCGATGATCGTGCTCGCGATCTTCGGCGTGCTCGCCTACTCGAAGCTCGGGCAGTCGGAGGACCCGCCGTTCACGTTCAAGGTGATGGTGATCCGCACCAGCTGGCCCGGCGCCACCGCGCACGAAGTCGAGGAGCAGATCACCGACAGGATCGAGAAGAAGCTCCAGGAGGCGCCGCACGTCGACGTCATCCGCAGCTACTCGAAGCCCGGCGAGTCGCTCGTGTTCTTCGCGGTCCGGGACTCGACGCCGACCGCCGCGATCGCGGCGACCTGGGACCGGGTGCGCAAGAAGGTCGGCGACATGCGCCACACCCTGCCCGCGGGGATCCAGGGCCCCTACTTCAACGACGAGTTCGGCGAGACCTTCGGCAACATCTACGCCCTCACCGGCGAGGGGTTCGCGTACGCCGATCTCAAGAAGTACGCCGACCGCATCCGCCGCGAGCTGCTGCGCGTGCCCGACGTCGCCAAGGTCGAGCTCATCGGCGAGCAGGACGAGAAGGTGTTCATCGAGCTCTCGAACGCCAAGCTCGCGACGCTCGGGGTCGACGTGCAGACGATCGTCAGCGCCCTGGCGAACCAGAACGCGATGGCGCCGGCGGGCAGCTTCGAGACCGCGAGCGACAAGATCTACCTCCGCCCGAGCGGTGATTTCAACTCGGTCGAGGCGATCCGCGAGACCACGATCCGCGCGAACGGCCGGCTCTTCCGCCTCGGCGACATCGCAAGAGTGTCGCGCGGCTACGCGGACCCACCCCAGCCGAAGATGCGGTTCCTGGGCAAGGAGGCGCTCGGCATCGGCGTCTCGATGGCGAAGGGCGGGGACATCATCGAGCTCGGACAGAACCTCGACCGGACGGTCGAGCGCCTGCGCAAGGAGCTCCCGGTGGGCCTGGAGCTCGGGCAGGTCACGAGCCAGCCCGAGGCGGTGAAGCGCTCGGTGGGCGAGTTCGTGCGCTCGCTCGCCGAGGCGGTGCTCATCGTGCTCGCGGTGAGCCTCGCCTCGCTCGGCCTGCGCACGGGCATCGTGGTCGCGCTCACCATCCCGCTCGTGCTGGCCGCGACCTTCCTCTTCATGCAGCTCTTCGGCATCGGGCTGCACAAGATCTCGCTCGGCGCGCTCATCCTCGCGCTCGGCCTGCTGGTGGACGACGCGATCATCGCCGTCGAGATGATGGCCACCAAGATGGAACAGGGCTGGGACCGCCTGCGCGCCGCGAGCTTCGCGTACACGAGCACCGCGATGCCGATGCTGACGGGAACGCTCGTGACGGTCGCGGGTTTCCTGCCCATCGCGACCGCGGCCTCGTCGACGGGCGAGTACACGCGCTCGATCTTCCAGGTGACCACGATCGCGCTGCTGGTGTCGTGGATCGCGGCGGTGGTGTTCGTGCCCTACCTCGGCTACCGCCTGCTGCCCGACGCGGCGTCGCTGCACGGCAAGCCCTCGCGGCTCGCGCGGCTGCTGCGGCGGATCGCGCCGCGGCACGCGGCCCGGCTCGAACGCGCGCCGCTGCCGCACGCGGCGCTCGCGCCCGCGGACCGCGAACGCGCGATCTATGCGACGCCGTTCTATGCGCGCTTCCGCGCCGCGGTGCACTGGTGCGTCGGGCACCGCAAGACCGTGATCGCCGCGACGGCGGCGCTCTTCGCCGCCGCGATCCTCGGCTTCGGGTTCGTGCAGCAGCAGTTCTTCCCGGCCTCGAGCCGCCCCGAGCTCCTCGTGGACCTGCGCCTTGCCGAGGGCTCCTCGTTCGCCGCGACCGAAGCGGCGGCCAAGCGGTTCGAGAAGGCGCTCCAGCAGGAAGGCGGGATCGTCAACTACGTGAGCTACGTCGGGTGGGGCAGCCCGCGCTTCTACCTGCCGCTCGACCAGCAGCTCGCGAACGCCAACTTCGCCCAGTTCGTCATCCTGACGCAGGACCTCGAGGCGCGCGAGGCGCTCCGCGCCCGCCTCATCCAGCGCTTCGAGACGGACTTCCACGGCGTGCGCGGCATCGTGACCCGGCTCGAGAACGGCCCGCCCGTGGGCTTCCCGGTGCAGTTCCGCGTCTCGGGCGAGGACATCGCCACGGTGCGCCGCCACGCCGAGCAGGTCGCCGACGTGATGCGCGGCAACCCGCACGTCTCGAACGTGCACTTCGACTGGGAAGAGAAATCCAAGGTCATCAAGGTCGACATCGACCAGGAGAAGGCGCGGCTCCTCGGATTGTCCTCGCAGGATCTGTCCACGTTCCTCAACACGTCGCTCAACGGCCTCACGGTCACGTACTACCGCGAGCGCGACAAGCAGATCGAGGTCCTGCTGCGCGGCTCGGCCGACGAGCGCGCGCGGCTTTCGCTGGTCGCGGACCTGGCGGTGCCGGTCCGGTCCGGCACGGCGGGGGAGGCAAAGGGGTCCCCCGCGCCCCAGCGGTCGGTGCCTCTGGCGCAGTTCGCGACCATCTCCTACGGGTTCGAGGACGGCGTGATCTGGCGCCGCAACGGGCTGCCGACGATCACGGCGCGCGCCACCGTCTACGGCGACATCCAGGGACCGGCCGTCACGGCGCAGATCGCGCCGCTGCTCGCGCCGATCCGCGCGGCGCTGCCGCCCGGCTACGTCCTCGAGACCGGCGGCGCGGTCGAGGACAGCGCCAAGGGCCAGAAATCGGTCATCGCCGGGCTGCCGCTGCTCGCGCTCGTGGTCCTGACCGTGCTCATGCTGCAGCTGCGGAGCTTCTCGCGCGTCGCCATGGTCGTGCTGACCGCGCCGCTCGGGCTGATCGGCGTGACGGCGGCCATGCTCGTCTTCAACCAGCCGTTCGGCTTCGTCGCGATGCTCGGGACGATCGCCCTGTCCGGGATGATCATGCGCAACTCGGTGATCCTGGTGGACCAGATCGACCAGGACATCCGCGCCGGCCTCGCGCCGCCGGAGGCGATCGTCGAGGCGACCGTCCGCCGCTTCCGGCCGATCACCCTCACCGCCGCGGCCGCGGTCCTCGCGATGGTCCCGCTCACCCGCAGCGCGTTCTTCGGGCCGATGGCGGTCGCGATCATGGGGGGCCTGGTCGTCGCGACCCTCCTCACCCTGCTCTTCCTCCCCGCCCTGTACGCCGCCTGGTTCCGGGTCGAGCCCCCCCTTCGGCCCGTCCGCACGACCCCGGCCCCGCCGGTGGGCACGGTGCCCGAAGCCCCCCAATAGCCGGGCAGACCGCGTCCGACCCCCGCGGCTTCCCGGCCTCGGTGTGAGGCCGTTCATGGGCCCCGCCGGCCGGATGTGGGAGGATTCGGGCCGGTCCGGTCCCGGGCCCGCCCGCGCACCGAACCCGCGCCTTGCCGAGACCTTTGTCGCATTCCCACAACAAGGCTTTGCCCAGTCGCAATTTCCGTGCTTAAATCGTAACTTAGAGGAAGTTTCTCCAGAAGCTTATGAATATCGAGCAAGCCCGGTTCAACATGGTCGAGCAGCAGATCCGGCCCTGGGAAGTTCTGGACCAGGACGTGCTGGACCTGCTGTACGTGGTCCGGCGCGAGGCGTTCGTGCCGCCGGCGTATCGCGAGCTCGCCTTCGCCGACCTGGAGATCCCGATCGGCGAGGGCGAGAAGATGATGGCGCCCAAGATCGAGGCACGCGTCCTGCAGGAGCTCGCGGTGAAGCCGAGCGATCGCGTCCTCGAGGTCGGCACCGGCAGCGGCTACCTGACCGCGCTCCTCGCGCATCGCGCCGCGCACGTCCACAGCATCGAGATCAACCCGACGCTGAAGGCCTTCGGCGAGGCGAACCTGCGCCGCGCGGGCGTGCGGAACGCGACCGTCGAGCTCGGCGACGCCGCGCGCGGCTGGCCGAAGCACGCGCCCTACGACGTGATCGTGCTGACGGGCTCCACGCCGGTGCTGCCGGAGGCGCTGTTCGCGCAGCTCAAGCCGCGCGGGCGCCTCTTCGCCGTGGTCGGCGAGCTGCCGGTCATGAGCGCGCGGCTGGTCACGTGCGTCGCCGAGGGCGCCTACCGCACGCAGGACCTGTTCGAGACCGTGCTCGCGCCGCTCCGCAACGCGGAACACCACGAGAAGTTCGTCTTCTGAGGCCCGGGCCGTGACCGGGCAGCCGACCGAGATGGAGCAGATCAGCGCACAGGAGCTCAAGGACTGGCTGGACGACCCCGCGCGCCCGCGCCCCGTCCTGGTCGACGTGCGCGAGCCCTGGGAGGTCGCGGTCTGCCGGCTGCCGCAGTCGGTGCACGTGCCGATGAACGCGATTCCCGCGCGCGCCCACGAGCTCGATCCCGCCGCCGACACCGTGCTCGTCTGCCACCACGGCGCACGCAGCTACCAGGTCGGGCTCTTCCTGGAGCGGCGCGGCTTCGCGCGGATCTACAACCTCTTCGGCGGGGTCGACGCCTGGGCGCGCTCGGTCGACCCGACGATGGCCACCTATTAATGCAGAAGAAGGGGACCACCCCGATGACGCCTTTCCGCATCCGACTCTCCACCATCCTCGTCGCGTGCGCGTTCGCGCAGGGCGCTGCGGGCGCCGATCTCCTCGACACCTACCGGCTCGCGAAGCAGCACGACGCGCAGTTCGCCGCGGCGCGCGCGTCCCTCGAGGCGGGGATCGAGAAGCTGCCGCAGGGCCGCGCGCTGCTGCTCCCGGTCATCAACGGCACGGCGAACACGACCTACAACGACGGCGAGAACAAGACCCTCGACTTCTCGCGCAGCTTCAACTCGAACGGCTGGGGCGTGACGCTCACCCAGCCGCTCTTCCGCTGGCAGAACCTGGTCCAGTACCAGCAGTCGCAGTTCCAGGTGCTGCAGGCCGAGGCGCAGTTCAGCCAGGCGACGCAGGACCTGATCGTGCGCCTCGCGCAGGCCTACTTCGACGTGCTCGCCGCGCGCGACAACATCGAGTTCATCGTCGCCAACAAGGCGGCGATCGCCGAGCAGCTGGCGCAGGCGAAGCGCAACTTCGAGGTCGGCACCGCGACCATCACCGACACGCACGAGGCGCAGGCGAGGTTCGACCTCGCGGCGGCGCAGGAGATCGCCGCGCAGAACGACCTCGACACGAAAAAGCGCGCCCTGCAGCAGATCACCGGCAAGGAATACGCGGCGCTCAGGCCGCTGCGCCCGCAGGTGAGGCTCTCGCCGCCCGAACCGGCGCTGATGCAGAACTGGGTCGAGCTGAGCGAGATTCACCCCAATCGCGGATTCGCCGGCGGCAACAACGCGGTGCTGCGGGCGGTGCTCGAACGACCCGATCCGCCCCGCAACTTCCTGCTGCTCAACGCGGACACGCTCG
>CAZIXQ010000156.1:0-9281 GCA_964543155.1 uncultured Enterobacteriaceae bacterium | reverse complement strand
GCTTCCGGCCGGCCGGCGCGTCGCCCGGCTTGAGCTCGCAAAGCGCTTCCATCACCCGCTCGAACGGCTCGGGCGGCTCGAGGTCGCGCGCGTCGACGACGATGGTCATCGCGCCGCCCCCCGGAAGATCATGCCGACGCCCACCGCGAGCACCGAGGTGGCGGCGACCTGCACGGCCAGCCCGAGGAGGAGCGACGGCGGCCACACGACGATCGCAGCGACGGCGGCGAAGGCGCCCACGACGAGCGCCCAGCCCATTGCGACGCCCCCACGCTCGTCCGCTTCGGCCAACGCAACCGAAAGATAGAGCCACCACGCCAGCGCCACCATCGCCAGCCCGCCCAGCGGGTTGCCGAGCGCAACGAACGGGTGCGTCGAGGGTGTGAAGCGCCCGAGAAACGAGAGCGCGATTCCGAGCGCGACCAGCGCCGCCGCCACGCCGCGCGACGCGCCGGCCGGCCGGAAGCGCTCCCAACCGAAAATCGCCACGCCGATCGCCAACACCAGCGCAACGCTCGCCGAGACGCGATGCGCGCCGCGCGCGATGTCGATCGCGAGCCCGGTCACCCCTGCCGGCTCCGCGAGCCGCAGGAAGGCGCTCGCCAGCGTCACGACGACCAGCAGCGCGAACGTGAGCCACGCCGCGCCGCGCAGGCGCCCGCCGGCCGCAGCGCCGGAGGCCACGGTCGCGCTCACGGGCTCACCCTGGCGCCGAAGCGCGCCGGGGGTTCGCGCTTGGGGCGGCCCGGCGCGCTCATCGCGGCCGGTCCATGAAGGCTTTCAGCATCACGACGACGAAGAGAATGCCGCCGGCGATCGCGATCAGCCCGCCGAGGCCCATTACGCCCATCCCGACCACCTCCTGCGTCGTGCGCAGGACCTGGGAGGCGCCGGCCACCTTGCGCTGCACGCCGTAGCCGCCGGACCACACGAGCCCGATGATGTGCAGGAGCTGTCCTCCGCCGTAGAGGATCGGCTGCAGCGTCGCGAGCCGCCCCGACGGCGTCCCCAGCCCGAGGCGCGGCGCGAGCGCGTACGCGAGCCCCATGAGGGCGAGCGTCACCCCCACGATCGAGCCGTGGTAGTGCGCCGGGATGCGCACGTCGCTGCCCTGGATCAGGAACCCGATCCCCCCGCCGACGGCGAAGAGCGTCATCGAGGCCACCAGCGCCGCGCGCAGCGGCCGCGCCTCGCGGGCCGCGCGCGGCGCACGGACGAGCGCGATCAGGAGCGCGACCGCGACCGGCAGGATCGCGAGCCCGCCGCCGAAGCGCATCAGCCAGGTGAGCAGCTGCCGGTGCTGGTTCGAGGTCACGTCCCAAGCGAGGTAGATCACCGGCGTCGCGAACACCGACACGAGCCCGATCGCGAACACGAGCGTCGCGACGCGCGGCCCGAGCGGCACGCGCGCGCCGCACAGGGTCGCGAGCCACAGCCAGGCCACGAGCATGAGCAGGGTCCAGGTGAACTGCAGCACGTGGCCGCCGCCCCACCAGAGCAGCTCGTAGTAGGTCTTGCCGCCGAGCTCGGCCGGCACCGCGAGCCACGACCACACGAACGCGCCGAGCGCGACCGCGCCGGACACTGCGGCCGCATTCAAGCCGAAGCGCTGCGCGTCGGCGCCTTCGAGCGCGAAGCTCACCCGGCCCGGCGCAGCCATCGCGCGCAGCGTGAGCGCCCCGAAGCCGACCCCGAAAACCGCCAGGCCGGCGAGGAACACCGGGTCGTCGAGCACCGGAATGTAGTTCGCCATGATGGGCGCCCCGCGCCCGACGAACGGCGCGACGCACATCAGCACGGTGCCGGTCGCGGCCGCCGCAAGCGCGAACCAGCCGAGCCCCGCGAAGCGCTCGGCGCCGTTCAGCGTCCACGCGAGCCCCGCGCAGGCGACGAACCACACCAGGACCGAGAGGTCGACGTGCACCACCAGCGCGACGTGGAAGAAGTCGGCGACCGGGAAGAGCGGCGCGAGGAACGGGGTGCGCGCAGCCACCAGCAGCACCGAGAACACGCCCGAGGCGACGATCGCGGCGAGCGCCAGGCCGAGCCACCCGAGCGCGATCGTGCGCCGCGTCTCATCGGCCGGCACGGGCAGCGCGTAGTCGGCGCGCACCGCGTCGAGCGCGCGCGCGAGGAACCCCGCGCCCGCCTGCACCGTGCCGAGGGTCGCGGCCGGCTTCATCGGATCACCACCCCGCCCTTGTCGGCGACGAGGTCGATCAGCACCACCTGACCGGGCTTGAGGTTCACCGTGGCCGAGTGCTCGTAGGTGAGGCCCTTCGCGCGCACGTCGTCGTTGAACCCGACCTTCAGCGTGTGCTGCCCGGCCGGGATCGCGAGGCGGCGGTAGCCGGCCGCGGCGCCGTCGCGCTTCAGGCCGGCGGCGGGAAAGGTCTCGTCGTAGAGCGGCTTGCCGTCGAGCTCGACCACCGCGCGCACCGGCGAGCGCTCGCGCGGGCACTCTATCTTGTTGCGCAGCTGGGGCGGCATCTTGGCGAGCTCCTCGGGCGTGCGCTCGCGGCAGTCGCCGACCGGCTGCCCCGGGTGCTTGAACGAGAGCCGCAGCAGCGCCTCGTCGGGCTGGAGATGCTGGTAGCGCGGGAAGGTCGAGAAGTACCCGACGAACGCCGCGAAGGCCGCGTAGGCGACCGCCTGGAGACCGTATCGGACCGCCTTGCTCATTCGCTCACCTCTTCGCTCGCAGGCGCGCGCCGCTTCACGCGGCCGCGCGGCGCCACCGGCCCGAGCCGCGCCAGCGCCGCGCGGAAATCGGCCGCGGCGCGGGCGAGCGCCCCGGCGTCCTCCGGCGCGGCCTCGATGATGCGCACGCGCTCGCGCGGCACGCTCGCGCGCAGGTGCGGCTCGCGCGCCCCCGCGAGCCGCTCCGCCGCCCAGCGGCTGCCGAGCCGGAACTCGCAGTCGTGCTCCGGGCAGCGCGCGATCAGCACCCCGCGCGCACCGCTGCGCAGCGCGTAGTCGACGAACGAGGGCGGCACCTGCGCGATGCACGGGAAGCGCCACGCCGCCACCTCCGGCCCGCGCAGGGCCTCGACCGCGGCCCCCGACTCGCAGCCGAACACGATGGTGGTCTTGCCGTCCGCGAGCGCGCGCTCGAGGCGCGCGCGCATCGCCTCCACCGGGAGCTGCGGCATGTCGATCCCGGTGACGAGCGCCTCGCCGGATCGGAACGGCGTCGAGGACGGGCAGGCGCCCGCGCAGATCCCGCAGCCCGCGCACAGGTCCCCGAGCACCACCGCGATCTTCTTGCCGGGCTTGCCGTCCGGGTGCTCGCGCATCACGACCGCGGCGTAGGGGCAGTCGGCGAAGCAGCGCGAGCAGCCGTTGCAGCTCGCCGGGCTCACCCGCGCCACCGGCGCGCGCGGCGCGCGCACGAGCCACGGCAGCGCGCAGAGCAGCGCCGTCGCGGCGCCGAGCGCGGCCCACACCGCCCCTGCCGAGGCGGCGTACATCGCCGGCAGCGGGAAGAGATAGAACCAGTCGAGCGCGACCGCGAGCGGCACCTGGGCGAGGTCCGCCGGCGCGTCCGACAGCGCCGGCCGCGCGAGCGAGAGCACCACCAGCGCCGCGAGGCTGCCCCACGCGAGTGCGCCCGCGGGCTGCGTCTGCGGCCGGGAGATGCGCTGGATGTGGATCCACATCGCAGCGAGCAGGAAGAGCGGCACGCCGAGGTGGATGAACACGAGCAGCGAGAAGAAGCGGTCGGTCATCGCTTCCTCGGCGATGAAGTTGCGCACCAGCTCCGGCCCGAAGCCGGGCAGCCAGCCGACCCACTCGGTGACGCCGATCCCGACGAACTGCGCCACCGCGTCCCAGACGAGCCAGTAGCCGACGATCCCCGAGGCCAGCATGAGCACGAGCGTCGGCACGCCGCTCACCCACGAGAACCAGCGGAAGCCGGTGAAGCGCCCGTACGCGAGCTCGCGCACGAGGTGCAGCACGGTGACC
Source organism: uncultured Enterobacteriaceae bacterium (assembly GCA_964543155.1). Classification (GTDB taxonomy): domain Bacteria; phylum Pseudomonadota; class Gammaproteobacteria; order Burkholderiales; family SG8-39; genus JAGVSZ01. The sequence continues at coordinate 5,315 of CAZIXQ010000156.1, read as the reverse complement.
ACGAGGAAGGCGTCGGAGGCGTAGCGGTGGAGGCTGCGCATCACGCCGCCGGCATACCACTGGTCGCGCGTCAGCGACTCGACCGACTGGAAGGCGCCGGAGACGCTGGTGTCGAAGAAGATGTACAGGTAGACGCCGCTCACCGCGACGATCCAGAAGAACCAGAAGGCGAGCGCGCCGAGCTGGCGCAAGGGGTTGGCCGCCGCGCCGAACGGGTGGTCGAACGCGCGTTCGAGCGCTCGGAACGCGCGCCCGGCCGGGTTGCGCGCGACGGGGCCGCCGGCGGCCGGGGCGCCGAGCGCGGATTGGACGGGGATGCACGCCTCCATGCGACACGGGGCGCGCGCGCCGCGCGGCCCCGACCCCATGATCGTTACAGGGCCCCGGCCGGGCCTTGATGTGCCTCAAAAGCGGGGGCGGCCTGCGGCCCGCCCGGCGCTAGGCGGCCGGGTGGCGCGACTTGTAGACGAACCAGCCGAGCGCGGCGAAGGTGGTGAGGCCGGCGAAGATCTCCACGAAGAGCGAGTAGTTGAGCCGGTAGCCGCCGGTGCCCGGGTCGTAGACGGTGCAGTAGAGCTTCACTTTCTCCCAGACGTTCTGGATCGTCACCGCCTCGGCGGCCTGCCCGGAGCGCAACGCCTTGAGCGGCCCGACGAAGAGCGGGAGCTCGAACGTGTCCCCGTACACCTGCCGGTAGACGACGCCGCTCGCATCGACGATGGTCGCCTGGGTGATGTGGTCGAAGCCCTTCGGGGTCGCCTGGAAGCTGAAGCCGAAGGCGCGCGTGAGCGCCGCCACGTCGCGCGGGTCCGGGCTCAGGAACTCCCAGCGGGGGTCCGCGACGCGGTTCTGGCGCGCGAAGGCGGCCATCGCCTCGGGCGTGTCGAACGGCTGGTTGAAGCCGATGCTCACGACCTGGAAGGCGTCGGCGCCGAGCGCCTCGCGGGCCTGCTTCACCGCCTTCGAGAGGGTCTGGGTGGCGACCGGGCAGGCCTGGAAGCAGCCGGTGTAGACGAAGCTCACGACCAGCGGCCTGCCGCGGTAGTCGGAAAGCTTCACCGGCCGGTTCAGCCGGTCGCGCAGCGTGACGTCCGGAAGCGCCTGGCCGATCGCGGCCTGGCTCGCGCGGTAGGCCTGCTCGGCATCGGGGGCCTGCGCGAGCGCGATGCCGGATGCGCCGATCGCCGCCAGGGCGCAGACCGCGCGCAGGAGCTTCATGTCCGAGCCCCGGGCCAGCGCGCCGCTACGCCACCGCCGCGTCGATCATCGCGCCGAGGAGGAGGAGCGAGAGCTGCGCGAGCGAGGCGTGGAAGCAGCGCATCGCGGACTGGCGCGACGGGGCGGCCACGAGCCGCAGGGCCTCGCGCACGAAGAGGCCGCCGCCGACGATCGCGCAGGCGAGGTAGATCCAGCCCGGCCGGAACGCCGCGAGAACCCAGGAGAGCCCCACGAGGAGCACCGCGTGCGCGAGGATCGCGCGCGCAGCGTAGGCGTCGCCCTTGACCACCGGCAGCATCGGCACCCCGGCCGACCGGTAGTCGTCCTGGAAGGCGATCGCGAGGCTCCAGAAGTGCGGCGGGGTCCAGAGGAAGAGGATCACCGCGAGCAGGACGGCCTCGGCCGAGAGCGCGGGCGTCACCGCGGCCGCGCCCGCGAGCACGGCGAAGCTGCCCGCGAGCCCGCCGATCACGATGTTCCACCAGGTGCGGCGCTTCAGCCAGACGGTGTAGACGATCGCGTAGACCACCGCGCCGCCGAGCGTGTACACCGCCGCCCAGCCGTTGGTGGTGGCCCAGGCGGCGGCGGTGGCGCCGGCCGCGAGCGCGGCGATGAGCAGCACCCACAGCGGGCTGCGCACGAGCTTGCCGGTCGCGAACGGCCGGGTGCGCGTGCGGCGCATGGCGCGGTCGAGGTCGTGCTCCCAGTACTGGTTGAACGCCCCCGCCGCGGCCGACGAGACGAGCACCGCGAGGAACAGCACCGCGAGGCGCCACGCCTCGGGCCCCGCGCCGGGCTGGACCGCGTAGCCCGCCACCGCGGTGAGCGCGATGACCGCACCGATGCGCAGCTTGAAGAGGTTGAAGATCAGCTTGACCGCAGATGACATCGTTGGCTCCCGGTCGTCCGTCGGGGCGGCAGGGGCCCCCCCGACGGTTTCCACGCTCAGCTCAGGCCCCACACCGTCGACAGGTACTTCCAGTTGACGAAGTAGTAGAGGATGAACGCGCCGAGGAAGACGAGCGCCACCACGAACGTGCCCGGCGCCGCGAAGCCCGCGTGGCCGTGCCCGGTGAGGGCAGCGGACACCGGCATCTTCAGGACGCCGCGCTCGGTGCCGTACGCCCCCGCCTCGAGCGGCTTGCCGATCAGGATCGAACCGACCGTGATCAGGATGTAGATCCCGCCGCCGACGATCGCGACCAGGCCCGACACCCCCATGATGCCGAGCATCAGCCACGCCGCGCCCGGGAACTCGTAGGGCAGCGCCGCGCCGGCGAAGGTAATGTCCCAGTGGCGCCGGGGCACGCCGAGGGTGCCCGCGCCCATCATGGCGAGCGAGAACACCATCATGCCGATGCCGAAGAGGTAGGGCTGCCACTTCGCCAGGCCGGGCAGGATGAGGTCGCGCTTGAACAGCGTCGGCACCAGGAAGTAGGTCACCGCCATGAAGGCGAGCGTCGTGCCGATCACCACGGTCGCGTGGAAGTGGCCGGGAACGTAGATCGTGTTGTGGATGAGCATGTTCAGCTGCTCGGTGCCCATCATCACGCCCGAGATGCCGCCGAGGAAGCCGAACCCGAGCAGCGACAGGATCATCCCCGAGAACGCGGGGTTGCCCCAGGGCGCCTTGCGGATCCACTCGAACAGCCCCTTGGTGTAGCCCTTCTCGCGCTGCGCCACTTCGATCGCCCCCGGCACGGTGAGGCCGTGGATCATCGACGCGAGCACCGCGAGGTACATCGCGTACGAGGTGTTGAACACCTTCCACTCGGTCCCGAGCCCCGGGTCGGCGAGCAGGTGGTGCGCGGAGGCGAGCTGGAGGAACAGGATGTACAGCAGGAACGCCACGCGGCTCACCCGCTCGCTCATCGGCTTGGCGCCGAACACGATCGCCGCGATCGCGTACCAGATCGCCACGTGCGCGGCGACGTTGATCTGCTGGGACGAGTGGCCGAAGCCCCACCAGATCGTGCGGTACATCAGCGGGTCGATCGACTTGATGTAGCCCACCGACCACAGGAAGGTGGGGATCAGGATGATCGCGCCGGAGGCGATGGTGAAGATCGCGATGATCGCGGCGGTCAGGGCCCCGAAGGTCACGAGCGGGATCGACCCCTCGTAGGTGTTCTCCGCCTTCGCGATCACCAGCGTGCCGAGGAAGATGAAGCAGCCGATCAGCGCGCCGACCGCGAACAGGATCAGCCCGAGGTAGAACATCGGGTTGGCGGGCAGCGGCACGTAGGAAGTGAACATCACCGTCGAGTCGCCGCGGAAGATCGCCACCAGGTTCACGACGACCCCGAGCACCATCAGCACGAACGCCGCCCAGCCCCAGCGCGGCGTCGCGAGGCGCGACTTGAGCAGCGTCGAGGAGGCGAAGTACAGGACCGCGATCTCGAAGAAGATGATCCAGTAGGCGAGCATCGCCAGGCCGTGCGCCGTGAGGTACATGTAGAAGTCCTCGGCGCCGACCAGGTGCACCGCCTGCCAGCGGGTGAGCACCATGATGATCGCGAGCACGCCGCCGATCAGCAGCGACACGACGGCCGCAACCGCGTTCGCCTTGATCAGGCTCTCGGAGGGCTTGTGCCACTGCAGCCCGGTGCGCGGGCAGGTGCGGAACAGGTTGGTTGCATCGGCCATGGCCGCTTCTCCCCTTGTGCCTCTACTTGTCGACCACGTACAGCTTGCTGACCATCTTGTGATGGCCGATCCCGCAGAACTCGTTGCAGACGATCGCATAGGTGCCGGAGCGGTTCGGCGTGACCGTCATGACGTGCTGGTAGCCGGGCAGCACCTGCACGTTGATGTTCTCGGGCTGGAGCGAGAAGCCGTGCTGGTAGTCCATCGCGGTGAGGTGCAGCCGGTAGGACTTGCCCTTCTCGAGCTCGAGGATCGGCCACCACGCCCACAGCCGCGCGATCAGGTACACGTCGCCGCCGGCGGGCGGGCGCACGACCGGGATCTTCTCGTCGGTCTCGGTGCGCACGGTGTACTTGTCGACCACCTCCTGCGCCTTCTTGGCGAAGGCGTCGGGCGTCGTCCGGTAGGTCTCGGCGGAGAGGTTCTGCTTACCGAACACGTGCCAGTACGGCATCATGAAGAACATCACCAGGCACCAGGTGAAGGCGATGAGGATCCAGGCGAGCTCGACCTTGTCGAGCGGCTGCTTCCACCAGATCCGCTGTGCGGGAGGCTGAATCGCGCTCATGTGCGGTTCTCCGGGGGCTCTACTTCGCGATCGGGATGTTGACGATCTCCATCACGCCCCAGACGATGTAGAGCACCGTCGGCATCGCGATCCCGAGGAAGAGCAGCAGGAACGGGTTCTCCAGCAGGTGCTGCATCGCCGGGATGCGCTCCGCGGGTTCGTTCGGGTTCGGGCTGGCCATCGTGGGTCCTCCTCTGATATGGCGGGATGGGGTCAGGGCAGGCAGCCCTGGCCGAGATAGAATTTCGCGCACGCGAGGACGTCCAGGACGCCGGCCTCGGGTACGAGCGCCGCGACCGCCGCGGCCGCTGCCGCGGCAACCAGCGCCAACCCCGCCGCGGCTTCGACGGCAGCACCTGCGCGTGAATCGGCGACCGCGGCCGGCAGCCTTCGCATCGCTATTCGTCCCCGTAGTGGCGTGGCGCGTCCTTTGGCGCCGCTCATGGCGGAGCAATCTACGAATCGAGGCAGGAAAAGAATTTGATGCGTCTTAAAGGAATCCGGGGTGAGCGCATCGAGAATCGCTCGCATCCCACGAGCGAGGCCGCGATGAGCGACGCCGCGATGAGCGAAGCGCTGTCCTACGCGCAGGGCCGGGCGCACGTCCCGCCGAGCGCGGCGGTGCCCGCGCGCGGCGCGCGCACGGTAGCCGCATGGCTGCTCGCGTGCTGCGCGCTCGTCGCGCTCATGGTGCTCGTCGGCGGTGTCACCCGCCTCACCCACTCGGGGCTGTCGATCGTCGAGTGGCAGCCGCTCGTGGGGACGATCCCGCCCCTGAACGAGGCCGAGTGGCAGGTCGCGTTCGATCAGTACAAGCAGACCCCCGAGTACAAGCTCGTCAACTTCGGCATGTCGCTCGCCGAGTTCAAGGGCATCTTCTGGT
>CAZIXQ010000155.1:0-9297 GCA_964543155.1 uncultured Enterobacteriaceae bacterium | reverse complement strand
AGCCGCGGCGCCTTTGCGACGCTCAACCTCGCGGCGCACGTCGGCGACAATGCCGAAGCGGTCGTGCAGAATCGCGCTCGCCTGCGCAATCACCTGCCTGCGGATCCGGTGTGGCTCGAGCAGGTACACGGCGCGACCGTCGTCGACGCCGATGCGGGGCGCGCCCTGCCGCGCGCCGACGGCGCCGTCGCGCGCACGCCTCACCGGGTCTGCGCCGTCCTGACCGCCGACTGCGTGCCCGTGCTGCTCGCGCACCGCGGCGGCGGCACGGTCGGCATCGCGCACGCGGGCTGGCGCGGGCTCGTCGCGGGCGTGATCGAGGCGACCCTCGCGCGCATGGCGGTGGCGCCGGGAGAGGTCGTCGCATGGCTCGGCCCCGGCATCGGTCCGCACGCGTACGAAGTGGGCCGGGACGTGTACGATGCCTTCCGCGCGCGCGATGCCGGTCTCGCCGCGGCGTTCGAGCCGAGCGACGAGGGCCGTTACCGCGCGGACCTGTACGCGGCGGCGCGGCGGCTGCTCGCGGCGGCGGGGGTGCGCGCAGTGTCCGGAGGCGGGTTCTGCACCCATAGCGACCCGGCGCGTTTCTTTTCATTCCGCCGGGAGCGCGCGACCGGGCGATTCGCGAGCCTGATCTGGATCGACCGATGACCCTGGCCTACATCTCGGCGGTAAGCATCATCGGCGGTCTGCTGTCGGTCGGGCTCGCCGCGCTCGTCTCGTTCGCGACGCGCGCGCACTGGGTCGGTGCGCTCGTGAGCTTCGCGATCGGCGCGCTGCTCGGCGCCGCGTTCCTGGAAGTGCTGCCGCACGCCTTCGGGAACACCGACAGCATCCAGGCGACCGCCGCCACGGTGCTCGGCGGCATCCTCGCGTTCTTCCTGCTGGAGAAACTCGTGCTGTGGCGCCACTGCCACGTCGAGGACTGCGAGGCGCACGGCTCGCACGAGGGCGACCACGCCGATCCGCCGGCACCGATGCAGCACGACCACGGCCGCAGCGGGCTGATGATCACGGTCGGCGACAGCTTCCACAACTTCGTCGACGGCGTGCTGATCGCCGCCGCGTTCATGGAGAGCACCGCGCTCGGGCTCGTCACTGCGACCGCGGTGATCGCGCACGAGATTCCGCAGGAGGTGGGCGACTTCCTGATCCTGCTGCACTCGGGCTACAGCAAGACGCACGCGTTCCTGCTCAACCTGCTATCGAGCGTTGCGATGGTGGTCGGGGCGATCGGCGCCTACTTCGCGCTCCAGTTCGTGTCCGGATGGATCGACACGCTGCTCGCCCTCGCGGCCGCGAGCATGATCTACATTGCGGTCGCCGACCTGATTCCCGGGCTGCACAAGCGGCCCGAGCTCGCCGCGACCGCCCAGCAGCTCGCGCTCATCCTCCTCGGCGTCGCGTGCGTGTGGGGCGTCGGGGCGCTCGCGCACGGGCACTGATGACCGGCGGCGGAAGAGGTAGACGAAGAGCGCGAGCGGCGCGAGGCCGTAGAAGAGAAACGACAGGAGTCCGCCCACCAGGCTCGACTCGGTGGCGGCCATCAGGGCGATGACGTACAACCAGGCGATGGCGACGATGTACACCGGCGGAACCCGTGTGGGCGAGCGCCCCGATTCTAGCGAGCGCAGGCAATGAAGGTCCTCGTCACCGGCGCGGCCGGATTCATCGGCGCCGCGCTCTGCGACCGGCTCCTCGCGCGCGGCGACGAGGTGTTCGGTCTCGACAACCTCAACGACTACTATGACGTGGCCCTCAAACAGGCGCGGCTCGCCCGGCTCGAGGGACGCGCGGGATTCCGCTTCGAGCGGCTGGAGCTCGCCGATCGGGCGGCGACCGCGCGCGCGTTCGCATCCGGCCCGTTCGACGCGGTCGTCCACCTCGCGGCGCAGGCCGGCGTGCGCTACTCGGTGACCCACCCGGAGAAGTACGTCGACGCGAACCTGGTCGGGTTCGGGAACGTGCTGGAGGGTTGCCGGCGCGCCGGGGTCGGGCACCTCGTGTTCGCCTCCTCGAGCTCGGTGTACGGGCTCAACGCGAAGATGCCGTTCAGCGAGTGCGACAACGTCGACCATCCGGTGTCGCTCTATGCGGCCACGAAGAAGGCCAACGAGGCGATGGCGCACGTCTATGCGCATCTTTTCGGCCTGCCGTGCACCGGGTTGCGCTTCTTCACCGTCTACGGGCCGTGGGGGCGGCCCGACATGTCGCCGTTCCTGTTCGCGCGCGCGATCCTCGCGGGCGAGCCGCTCAAGGTGTTCAACCACGGCGAGATGCAGCGCGATTTCACCTACATCGACGACGTGGTGGAAGGCGTGGTGCGCGTGATGGAGCGTCCGGCAGTGCCAGGCCCCGTGACGCCCGCGACGAGCGCCGCGCCCTGGCGCATCTACAACATCGGCAACAACCAGCCGGTCGCGCTCCTGCGCTGGATCGAGACGTTCGAGCAGTGCCTGGGCCGCAAGGCGCGCCTGGAGCTGTTGCCGCTCCAGCCCGGCGACGTGGTCGCGACCGCGGCAGACATCTCGGCGCTTGCGCGCGACGTGGGGTTTCGTCCGGCGACGCCGGTGGCCGAGGGCGTGCGGCGCTTCGTGGAGTGGTATCGCGCCTACTACCGCGTCTGACCGAAGGCGCAACGCCCTTGGCGGCGAGAGCGATTGACACGCTCTTTGTGCAGTGCAATACTGAATTGTTTGCCTAAGCCGTTGCTCCCGCAACGCACGTGTCCGCCACGCTCCTTCCCCCCTTTGGCGCCCCCTTTCCGGCCGGCCTGTCCGGCGTGCAAGGGCTCGATCCCGGCCAGCTCGCCGCCGCCCTCGCCGCGAACGGGCCGCGCATGGCCGCGCTGCAGGCCGAATACCAGCGCGACCTCGCTCGTCTCTGGGCCGCCGCGCTGGCGCGGCAGGCGGGGCAGCCGGTCGATGCGGTCATTGCCCCGGACCGCGAAGACCGCAGGTTCGCCGGTGCGGAGTGGCGCGAAAGCGTCTACCACGATTACCTCAAGCAGCACTATCTGCTCACCGCGCGATACATCGGCGCCGTCGTGGAGGCCGCGGAGCTCGACCCCGCCGCAAAGCGCCGCTTGCGGTTCTACGCCCGCCAGTTCGTCGACCTGATGTGCCCGGCGAACTTCGCCGCGACGAATCCCGAGGTCGTGAAGGCGGCGCTCGATACCCAGGGCGAGGCGCTCGCGCGCGGGCTGCGGAACCTGATCGGCGACGTGGAGAAGCGGCGCATTTCCCAGACCGACGAGTCGGTGTTCGAGGTCGGGCGCAACATCGCCGTCGCCCCGGGCGCGGTGGTGTACGAGAACGACGTGATGCAGCTCGTTCAGTACGCGCCGGCCACCCCGACCGTGCGCGCGCGGCCGTTCGTGATGATTCCGCCGTGCATCAACAAGTTCTACATTCTCGACCTGACGCCGGAAAACTCCTTCGTCCGGTACGCCGTCGAGCGCGGGAACACGGTGTTCGTGGTGTCATGGCGGAACATCACGCCTGATGTCGCGCATCTCACGTGGGACGACTACATCCGCGACGGTGTCCTCGAGGCGTTCGATGTCGCGGCCGAGATCACCGGCGCCACCCGGCTCAACGTCCTCGGCTACTGCGTTGGCGGCACCATGCTCGGCGCCGCCCTGGCGATGCTTGCCGCGCGCGGCGATGACCGGGTCGAGAGCGCCACGTTCTTCACCGCGCTGCTCGATTTCGCGGACGTCGGCGATCTCGCCGTGTTCGTCGACCGGGCCGGCGTCGAGGCGGTCGAGCGCGACCTGGCGAACGGCGGGGTCAAGGAAGGCCGCGACCTCGCGACCGTCTTCAACATGATGCGCGCGAACGACCTCATCTGGTCGTACGTCGTGAACAACTACCTCAAGGGCCGGCAGCCGGACGCGTTCGACATCCTGTACTGGAACTCGGACAGCACCAATCTCGCCGGCCCCTGGTACGCGTGGTACCTCCGCAACACCTACCTCGAGAACAACCTGCGCGTGCCGGGGAAGGTCAAGACCTGCGGCGTGCCGATCGATCTCGGCGCGGTGCGCGTGCCGACCTACGTCCTCGCCACGCGCGAGGACCACATCGTCCCATGGCGGGGCGCATACCAGACGACCCAGCTCCTCGGCGGCGCGGCGCGCTTCGTGCTCGGCGCGAGCGGACACATCGCGGGCGTGATCAATCCCGCGGCCAAGAATCGCCGCAGCTACTGGACGAACCCGCAGGTGCCGGCCTCGGCCGACGACTGGCTCGCGGGCGCGGCCGAGCAGCGCGGGAGCTGGTGGTCGGACTGGGATGCGTGGCTCGCGCGGTTCGGCGGCGGCGAGATTCCGGCGCCGGCGCGACTCGGCAGCGCGCGCCACCGACCGGTCGAGGCCGCGCCCGGCCGCTACGTCAAGGTGCGGGTGGTGTGACGCCGCGGTCTGCGTTGCGGTCTTTTTTCAGAGGAAGCGAAGAGAATGAATGAGCGAGTCGCGTTCGTGACCGGAGGGATGGGCGGCATCGGGACGGCGATCTGCCGCCGGCTGGCGGCCAACGGTGCCAAGGTGGTAGCCGGCTGCCTGCCGGGCTACGAGCGCAAGGACGAGTGGCTGGACCGGTTGCGCAACGAAGGGATGCACGTCCACGCCGCGGAGGGCAACGTCGAGGACTACGATTCCTGCGCAGACATGATGTACCGGATCCGCTCCGCGGTGGGGCCGGTGGATATCCTTGTGAACGCGGCCGGCATCACGCGCGACGGCGTGTTCAAGCGCATGTCGCCGAACGACTGGTACGCCGTGATCAACACCAACCTCAATTCGGTCTTCAACGTCACCCGGCAGGTGATCGAGGGCATGATGGAGCGTGGCTGGGGGCGCATCGTGAACATCTCTTCGGTCAACGCGCTGAAGGGGCAGTTCGGCCAGACGAACTACTCGGCGGCCAAGGCGGGCATGCACGGATTCACCAAGGCGCTCGCGCAGGAGGTGGTGAAGAAGGGCGTCACCGTCAACACCATCTCGCCGGGCTACGTCGACACCGACATGGTGCGGGCAATCAAGACCGAAGTGCTGCAGAGCATCGTCGCGTCGATCCCGATGGGACGCCTCGCGAAGCCCGAGGAGATCGCCGGGCTGGTGGCCTACCTCTCCTCCGAGGATGCCGGCTACATCACCGGCGCGAACATCTCGATCAATGGTGGCCTGCACATGGAGTGACCGGGGTCGCCACCCGCGCCCGCGGCCGGCGGATGCGCGTGCCATAATTTCCGCCGCGCCCCGTAGGGCGACCATAGGAGGGAGTCATGGCTCAGAACAGGATCGCGCTCATCACCGGTGGAATGGGCGGCCTGGGGGAATCGATCAGCACCAAGATGCACGACGCCGGCTTCCGCGTCGTCGTGACCCACTCGCCCGGCAACAAGAACGCGGCGGCGTGGAACGCCGAGATGAAGTCGAAGGGCTACGACTTCCACCCGGTGCCGGTGGACGTCACGGACTTCGACTCCTGCCACAAGTGCGTCGCGACCATCCAGGCCGAGGTCGGCCCGGTGGACATCCTGGTCAACAACGCCGGCATCACGCGCGACATGACCTTCCGGAAGATGGGAAAGGCCGACTGGGACGCGGTGATCCGGACGAACCTCGACAGCGTATTCAACATGACCAAGCCGGTGTGCGACGGCATGGTCGATCGCGGCTGGGGACGGGTGATCAACGTCAGCTCGGTGAACGGCCAGAAGGGCGCGTTCGGGCAGACCAACTACTCGGCCGCGAAGGCCGGGATGCACGGGTTCACGAAGGCGCTTGCGCTCGAGGTCGCGCGCAAGGGCGTCACGGTCAACACGATCTCGCCGGGTTACATCGGCACCAAGATGGTGACCGCGATCCCGAAGGACATCCTGGACACGAAGATCATCCCGCAGATCCCGGTCGGGCGGCTCGGCAAGCCGGAGGAAGTCGCCGGCCTGATCATCTACCTCTGCTCGGAGGAGGCGGCCTTCGTCACCGGCGCGAACATCGCCATCAACGGCGGCCAGCACATGCAGTAGACGGGCGTGACTGGCGCAGGGGATGCGCCGACCGGCGCCGCCCCCGCGCCCGGCCCGCCGCTCAGCGCTTCTCGGCGGTCCTCACCATCTGTGCGGTCGCGGCCTTCATCGTCGCCTCGGAGAGTTCGGCGAACTGGCGCGTGGCCTGATTGAGGCTTTCGATCATCGCGGAGGTTGCCGCGAAGGTCGACTTGAGCGCAGCGCTCGACACCTCGGCCCCCGGGGCGCCCTTGCCGATTGTTTCCGCGCTCGCTGCCATCTCGCGGGTGAGCTTGCCGAGCTGGTCCTCGAAAAGCTTGCCGAGGTGCGACTGGGTCTGGCTCACGATCTCGTAGACGCTCTGCGCGTAGGCCGCGGCCTGCTGCATGTTCGTCTGCGCGAGGCGGGTGCGGACGGCCAGCAGCTGCTGCGGATCTCCCGAGGTCATCAGCTCCCGCGTCGCCTTCGCCGCCTGGTCGAGCGTGGCGCGCGCAGTCTCGAGGTTCAATGTGAGCAGCTGCTCGGCACTGGCCAGGCTTGCCCGCGCATAACTCATCGCGGCGTCGTAGGCGGCCTGGTTCCATGCGGCGATCTGGTCGGTGGGTTGGGTCATGGTCGGCCTCGTTGGTCGGAGTGGGGTAAAATCGGCCTGTTGCGGCGCAACATAAACGCTGACCGGATGCTGGGCCTCGGGACGATGTGCGCGCCGCCCGAGCTTACCTCCGGGCCCTGCTAACTGCGGACCGAGAACACCATGGCAGATTCCGTGCGACTGATCAAGAAGTACCCCAACCGGCGGCTCTACGACACGCAGACCTCCTCCTACATCACGCTCGCGGACGTGAAGGAGCTCGTGCTCAAGCACGAGGAGTTCCAGGTGGTCGACGCGAAGTCAGCCGAGGACCTCACGCGCCAGATCCTGCTGCAGATCATCCTCGACGAGGAATCGACCGGCGCGCCGATGTTCTCGCACGACGTGCTGACGCAGTTCATCCGGTTCTACGGCAATGCGATGCAGGGGATGATGGGCAACTACCTGGAGCGGAACATCCACGCATTCCTCGAGATCCAGAAGTCGATGCAGGATCAGTCGAAGCAGCTATACGGCGATCCGGCGAAGGCGACCGAGCTGTGGTCCCAGTTCCTCTCGTTCCAGGGGCCGGCGATGCAGAGCCTCATGGCGACCTACATGGAACAGAGCAAGAACATGTTCCAGCAGATGCAGGAGCAGCTCCAGAGCCAGACCCGAACGATGTTCTCCGGTTTCCCCCCCTTCGGTGGCGCGGCGCAAACCGGCGAGCAGGGCGGCAAGCCCGGCGAGGGCAAACCGGAGAAGGGTTGAGCGGGCGCATCGCAGCCGAGGCGGGGCACCCGGCGCCGGTCGTGACGCAGTCCGCCCCGCGCGTCGGCTTCGTCTCCCTCGGGTGCCCCAAGGCGCTCGTCGACTCCGAGCGCGTGCTCACCCAGCTGCGCGCGGAGGGCTACGCGGTCGCGCCTACCTACGGCGGCGCCGACCTGGTGATCGTCAACACCTGCGGCTTCATCCAGGCCGCGGTCGCCGAATCCCTCGATGCGATCGGCGAGGCGCTCGCCGAGAACGGCCGGGTCATCGTCACCGGATGCCTCGGCGCAAAGAACGGCGTCGTCAAGCACGCGCACCCCTCCGTCCTCGCGGTCACCGGCCCGCACGACGTCGAGGGCGTGATGTCCGCGGTGCACGCGCACCTGCCAAAGCCGCACGATCCGTTCGTCGATCTCGTCCCGCCCCAGGGCGTGCGCCTGACCCCGAAGCACTACGCGTATCTGAAGATCTCCGAGGGCTGCAACCACCGCTGCACGTTCTGCATCATCCCCTCGATGCGAGGGCCGCTCGCGAGCCGGCCAGCCGGCGAGGTGATGCGCGAGGCCGAGGGGCTTGTGAGCGCCGGCGTGAAGGAGCTGCTCGTGATCTCGCAGGACACGAGCGCATACGGCGTAGAGGTCAAGCACCGCACCGACTTCTGGAACGGCCGGCCGATGAAGACCCGGCTCGTGGAGCTCGCGCGCGCGCTCGGATCCCTCGGCGTGTGGGTGCGCCTCCACTACGTGTACCCGTACCCGCACGTGGACGACCTGATCCCGCTGATGGCGGACGGGAAGATCCTTCCGTACCTGGACGTCCCGTTCCAGCATGCGAGCCCGCGCATCCTGAAGCTCATGAAGCGCCCGGCGTCGGTTGAGGCGAATCTCGAACGGATCCGCGCATGGCGGGCGCTCTGCCCGGACCTGACGATCCGCAGCACCTTCATCGTCGGCTTTCCCGGCGAGACCGAGCGCGAGTTCGGGGCGCTCCTCGAGTTCCTGGAGGAGGCCGAGCTCGACCGCGTCGGCTGCTTCGCCTACTCCCCGGTGGAGGGTGCGAAGGCAAACGAGCTGCCGGGGCAGCTGCCGGAGGACGTGAGGGAGGAGCGGCGAGCGCGCTTCATGGCGACGCAGGCGCGGGTCAGCGCGCGGCGCCTCAGAGCGAAGGTGGGCAAGCGCCTGCGCGTGCTCGTCGATCGCGTCGAGGGCGCAAGGGCGGTGGCCCGATCGAGTGCCGACGCGCCGGAGATCGACGGGGTCGTGCACGTCGCGCGCGCCGCGGCGCTGCGTCCCGGGGAGTTCGCTGAAGTTCGAATCAATCGGAGCGACGCCCACGACCTGTGGGCCGTTCCTGTCGCCAACTGAGTGCAGTCCAGTGCAAGGAGGTCAACATGGCTCGTGAAGTCGTAGTGCTGTCGGGTGCCCGTACGGCGATCGGTGATTACGGCGGTGGATTGAAGGACATGGCGCCGACTGCCCTCGGTGCTGCGGCGATACGCGAGGCGGTCGCGCGGGCCAAGATCGAGCCCGGGGCGGTCGGGCACCTCGTCCTGGGCAGCGTGATTCACGGCGAGGCCCGCGACATGTACATCTCGCGCGTCGCCGGGATCGAAGGCGGGCTGCCGATCGGCACGCCGTGCCTCACCGTCAACCGGCTGTGCGGAAGCGGGCTGCAGGCGATCGTGTCCGCCGCGCAGCACATCATGCTCGGCGATACCGATTGCGTGGTCGGCGCCGGCGCGGAGTCGATGAGCCGCGCGGCCTACTTCATCCCCGCCGCGCGCTGGGGCCAGCGCATGGGAGACGCAAACATCGTCGACGCGATGGTCGGCGCGCTGCACGATCCGTTCGGCCACGGCCACATGGGGATCACCGCGGAGAACATTGCCGCGAAGTACGGCTTCACGCGCCAGCAGCAGGACGAGTTCTCGCTCGAGAGCCACC
>CAZIXQ010000154.1:0-9334 GCA_964543155.1 uncultured Enterobacteriaceae bacterium | reverse complement strand
CGCCGTACTCGCGCAGGAGCCGATTCGACCGGGCCGCCGTCTCGGGGTCGAGGTCGGTGCGCCGCCACTCGATCTCGACCGCGCCGGTCACCGCGAGCGCCTCGAGCGCGACGAAGGCGTCGTCGCGCGCGACCAGGATCTCGAACCAGCGGGCGGGCTCCGGGCGGATCATGGGACGACGTGGAAGGCGGCCCGCAACACGAGCTGGCCACGCAGGCGCTCGAGATCGAGCGCGACCAGCGCGAGGTAGGCGAACGCGGCCACCGGCGTCTCTGCGTGGCGGCGGAAGCGCGCGACCATCTGCCGCTCGAGGTCGCGCCGCAGCGCCCAGGCCTCCTCGGCCGCGAGCTCCACGAAGCGCGGCAGGTGGCGCGCAATCCGGCCAGCCAGTTCCTCGAGCCCCTGCGGCGCCTCGCCGTCCTCGGCCGGCCAGCGCGCGCGCCACGCGTCGAGCCAGGCCGTTCGCGCGACCGACTCGGCGACGGTCCGCCGTGCGGCCCCGTCGGCAGCGTGCGTCTCGATCGCCAGCACCACCGGGCGCAAGGGCCCGTTGCGGAGCGCGGCGCGGCGGGCATCGGCGTCGGCCTCGACGTACGGCTGCAGCGCCGGATCGCGGCGCATCCAGGCCGCCGGCGGTTCGCCGGACGCGAGGCGTGCGACGGCGGGCAGGTCCACGAGGTGCGCCGTCCACGCGATCGCCGGCTGCCACGGCCCGGAGACCCAATCGCCGACCTCGGCGATCGCCGCGCGCAGCTCCACCCGCAGGCGCAACTCGATCTCGTCCGCGTCGGCGTCGACCGGGATCGCGCTCACCCAGCGGCGCAGCGGCGAGGCGCGCACGAGCTCGAGCGCGGCGGCGAGCGTCCGGGCGCTGCGGAACTGGGTCCAGAAGGGTTCGTCGCCGCGCTGGCCGTACCGGGCCTGCATGCGGGCCTGCGCGTACTCGACGGGGAGGGCGCCGATCACTCCGCCGGCTCCTTGCCGACGAGCTCGTCGGCGAGCCGTGCGACGGCCTCGTCGAGCCGCCCGAGCGCGGCTTCGTCCTCCGCGGCCTGGGGGTCCGGACCGACGGACGCGGCCTCCAGTGCGGCGAGGCGCGCCGCGCGCTTCTCCGCCATGCCGGCGCGAATCACCGCGATCCGCGCGGCGGCGCGTTCGGCGAGGCGCTCGTCGCCGGCGCGCGCGTCGGCGCGCAGCGTTTCGGCCTGCACCTGCGCAGCGGCGACGTCGGCGCGCGCCCGGCGCTCCGCGTCGAGGACGCGTGCGATCGCCGCCTCGACTTCGCGGTCGGCGTGTTTCTCCCCCCGCGGCTGCGCCATGCGCTGGGCCTTCTTGTCGTGGCCGAGATGTGCTGCACTGCGGGTCGCGCCCGCCCTGACGTCATTAGAGCCGGGTGGGGACGCCCGGACTTGACCCGCGTCAAACGGGTGTGTGACCGGGTTCGCGGCCGCGTACCGAAGCACTCCAAACGCCGAGAGCGAATCGCGCCGGCACGGTCCGACGGTCTTCGGTGTAACGCTCCCTGTTACTGCATCATGTGCTACGTCGCGCCCGATCCCGAGCCGGCGTGCGACTACGTTGCGGGCGCGCCACGAACTGCGCAGACCGTATTGACCGGGCGCGCGGTCCTGAGGTATCAACGCGCGACCACAATCAAGGATGCGCGACGCGCGAAGCTCCGCAAGTCGGCAAGCTTGATTTCACCAGTTGAAAGGACGACGAAAATGAATCGCTTCGGATCGGGTCTCGTGGCGGGTCTCGCAGTTGCGGGCTTCATGAGTGCGGCGCCGGCTGCGCGCGCGCAGGACGCCGCTGCCGCGGAGGCGCTGGCGCGCAAGAGCGGCTGCCTCAAGTGCCACTCGGTGACGCAGAAGAAGGACGGTCCCGCGTACAAGGACGTCGCGGCGAAGTACAAGGGCCAGGCCGACGCGGAGAAGAAGATCATCGCGTTCATCTCGACGAACGCCAAGATCAAGGTCGACGGCAAGGAAGAGGAGCACGACGCCCTCAAGACCAAGAACGAGGCCGAGGTACAGAACGTCGCGAAGTGGATTCTCTCCCGCTAGACGTCCACTGATCGACAAGGGGTGGCGTGGGCCGCCCCTTTTTCTTGGCACCCCTGGGGCGCTTGTGGCAGGGGGCCGGCTCGCGTACCCTTCGCGCGGCCGCGGGGCGCCCGTGGCGCCGCACTGCCCCGATCCGCATGCTCGAAGCCCTGGACCTCGAATGCACCCGCGGCGAGCGCGTGCTGTTCAGCGGGCTCGCGATGCGCGTCGAGCCGGGCACGCTGCTGCGCGTCGCCGGCCCGAACGGCACCGGCAAGACGAGCCTGCTCCGCATGCTGTGCGGGCTGCTCCAGCCGACGCAGGGCGAGATCCGCTGGCGCGAGAAGCCGATCCGCTTCCTCAAGGAGGAGTACTGGGCCGCGCTCGCCTACGTCGGGCACCTGAACGGCGTCAAGGACGACCTCACCGCGACCGAGAACCTGCGTGCCTCCGCCGGCATCGCCGGGCTCGACGCTGACGAGGCGGCGCTGCGCCGCGCGCTCGACGCGATCGGGCTCGCGGGCTGCGAGGACTCGGCTGCGCGCTTCCTCTCGCAGGGCCAGCGCCGCCGCATCGCCCTCGCGCGCCTCTTCCTCTCGGGCGGCGTGCCGCTGTGGATCCTCGACGAGCCGTTCACCGCGCTCGACGCGCGCGGCGTGGAGACGCTGCGCGCGCTCGTCGCGCGCCACGTCGCCGACGGCGGCATCGTGGTCCTCACCACCCATCAGGAGGTTCCGGTCGACGCGGCGCGTGCCGCGACGATCGACCTCGGCGAGGACGGCGCCGAGCCGTGTTGAGAACGCTCGCGGCGGTGGTCCGGCGCGACCTCCTGCTCGCGTTCCGGCAGCGCGCGGACGTCGCGAACACGCTCATCTTCTTCGTCGTGGTGGTGACGATGGTGCCGCTCGGCGTGGGCGCGGAGCCGAACCTGCTGCGCTCGATCGCGCCCGGCGTGGTCTGGGTCGCGGCGCTGCTCGCCGCGATCCTGTCGCTCAACCGCCTCTTCGCGGCGGACTTCGCCGACGGCACGCTCGAGCAGATGCTGATCTCCGCCGAGCCGCTGCCGCTCATCGTGCTCGGCAAGACCGCGGCGCACTGGCTCGTCACCGGCGTGCCGGTGACCGCGATCGCGGTCGTGCTCGGGATCATGTTCGACCTCGGCGCCGGGGAGACCGCGGTTCTGACGGCCTCGCTCGCGCTCGGCACGCCGGTGCTCTCGCTCATCGGCGCGGTCGGCGCCGCGCTCACCCTCGGGCTGAGAGGGGGCGGCGTGCTAGTATCGCTACTCGTCTTGCCCCTGTACGTGCCCGTGCTGATCCTCGGCGCGGGGTCGGTCGAGGCGGTCGCGGCGGGGCTGGGGGCCGCGCCGTACTTGGCTCTCCTCGGCGCGCTCGCGCTGTTCGCCGTGGTTCTCACGCCGTGGGCCGTGTCGGCGGCATTGCGGATCTCGGTAGAGTGAGCTGAATTGCACACCAAGGCACTCCCGGCCCGCGGCGGCCTGTGGCGCTTCGCCGCGCCGAACCACTTCTATCCGCTCGCCGGGAAGATGATCCCGTGGTTCGCGGTCGCCGCGACCGTGCTCTGCGCGATCGGGCTCTACATCGGTTTCTTCGTCGCACCGACCGACGCGACCCAGGGCGAGTCGTACCGGATCATCTTCATCCACGTGCCGGCGGCGTGGATGTCGATGTTCCTCTACGTGGTCATGGCGTTCTGGGCCGGCGTCGGCCTCGCGCTGAACACGCGGCTCTCGTCGATGATGGCGAGCGCGATCGCGCCGACCGGGGCGATCATGACCTTCGTCGCGCTCTGGAGCGGGGCGCTGTGGGGCCGGCCGACCTGGGGCACGTACTGGGTCTGGGACGCGCGCCTCACCTCCGAGCTGATCCTGCTCTTCCTCTACCTCGGCTTCATGGCGCTGCAGGCCGCGATCGACGACCCGCGCCGCGCCGACCGGGCCGGCGCGGTGCTGGCGCTCGTCGGCGTGGTGAACGTCCCGATCATCTACTTCTCGGTCAAGTGGTGGAACACGCTGCACCAGGGCGCCTCGGTCAGCCTCACCAAGGCCCCCACGATGGCCGCTACCATGCTGACCGGGATGCTGGTCATGACGCTCGGGTTCTGGATGTACTCGATCGCGATCACCCTGGTGCGGGTGCGGGCAATCATCCTCGAGCGCGAGCGCCGGTCCGACTGGATCAAGGAACTGGCGCCCGGCGCCTGATATCTATGGTCTGGGGCAGCTGGGACGCGTTCTGGGCGATGGGCGGCTATGCCGCCTTCGTCTGGGGCTCGTACGGCGTGACGGTGGCCGCGCTGGCGGCCGAGATCTGGCTCGCGCGGCGCAGGCGGCGCCTCGCGCGCGAGGAATCGGAGCGCATCCGCCGGCGCGGAGCGTAACGAAGGCGATGAAACCGAGACACAAACGCGCGGCGCTGATCGGAACCGGGCTCGTGCTCCTGGCGGGCGCGGCGCCGCGCGTGCTCACCCCGTTCCAGCAGAACCAGGTGTTATTCTTAACCCCCTCGCAGGTCGCCCCCACCGAGGCGCCGGTCGGCAAGGCCGTACGCATCGGCGGCATGGTCGAGGCGGGCAGCCTCAAGCGCGGCGGCGACGGCCTGACCGTCCAGTTCAAGGTGACCGACACCGCGAAGTCGGTGCAGGTGAAGTACACCGGCATCCTTCCCGACCTCTTCAAGGAGGGCAAGGGCGTCGTCGCGCAGGGGCGGCTCGGTCCCGACGGCGTCTTCCAGGCGACCGAGGTCCTCGCGAAGCACGACGAGAACTACATGCCGCCGGAGGCCGCGCACGCGCTCGAGCAGGGCGCGAAGGCGCAGAAGACGATCCAGGGCAGATAGGCGGCGCGCGTGATTCCCGAGATCGGCCAGTTCGCGCTCGTCCTCGCGCTCCTGCTCGCCCTCGTGCAGGGCACGCTGCCGCTCGTCGGCGCGCAGCGCGGGCCAGCCGCCTGGACGGCGCTCGCGCGCCCGGTCGCGCAGGGGCAGTTCCTGTTCGTCGCGGCGGCCTACGCCTGCCTCGCCTGGTCGTTCGTGACCAACGACTTCTCGGTCCTGAACGTCGCGCAGCACTCGAACTCGAAGCTGCCGACGCACTATCGCTTCGCCGCGAGCTGGGGCTCGCACGAGGGCTCGCTCCTGCTGTGGGTGCTGATGCTCAACGTGTGGACGGTGGCGGTGACGCTTTTCAGCCGTCATCTCCCGCAGGAGATGGTGGCGCGCGTGGTCGGCGTGATGGGGCTCGTCGGCGTCGGCTTCCTGCTGTTCATGCTGCTCACGTCGAACCCGTTCGAGCGCCTCTTTCCGGCGCCGCCGGACGGCCGCGACCTCAACCCGCTGCTGCAGGACCCCGGCATGGTCATCCACCCGCCGATGCTCTACATGGGCTACGTCGGGTTCTCGGTCGCGTTCGCGTTCGCGATCGCCGCGCTCCTCGGCGGCCGGCTCGACGCGACCTGGGCGCGTTGGTCGCGGCCCTGGACGACCGCGGCCTGGTGCTTCCTCACGCTCGGCATCATGATCGGGAGCTGGTGGGCATACTACGAGCTCGGCTGGGGCGGCTGGTGGTTCTGGGACCCGGTGGAGAACGCCTCCTTCATGCCGTGGCTGGTCGGCACCGCGCTCGTGCATTCGCTCGCGGTGACCGACAAGCGCGGCAGCTTCAAGACCTGGACGGTGCTGCTCGCGCTGTGCGCGTTCTCGCTGTCGCTGCTCGGCACGTTCCTCGTGCGCTCGGGCGTGCTCACCTCGGTGCACGCCTTCGCCACCGACCCGACGCGCGGCGTCTTCATCCTCGCGTTCCTCGCGCTCGTCATCGGGTCGTCGCTCGCGCTGTTCGCGGCGCGCGCGCCCAAGGTCGGCCTGGGCGGCAAGTTCGACCTGGTGTCGCGCGAGTCCCTGCTGCTCGTCAACAACGTGCTGCTCGTCGTTGCCGCCGGCTCGGTGCTGCTCGGCACGCTCTACCCGCTCTTCCTCGACGCGCTGAGCCGCGGCCAGACCAAGATCTCGGTCGGCCCGCCGTACTTCGAGGCGGTGTTCGTGCCGATCATGACCCCGCTCGTGTTCCTGATGGGCATCGGCCCGCTCGCGCGCTGGAAGGCGGCCGAGCTCCCCGACCTGTGGACGCGCCTCAAGTGGGCGCTCGGGGTGAGCCTCGTCACCGCGGCGCTCCTCCCGCTCGTCGCCGGATCGTGGAAGCCGCTGGTGAGCTTCGGCCTGCTGCTCGCGGTATGGATCGTCGCGGCGACCGTGGTCGGCGTGAAGGAGCGCGTTCGCAACCTGCGCGGGGGACTCGGCGCCCGGCTCGCCGCCCAGCCGCGCGGCTTCTGGGGCATGACGCTCGCCCACCTCGGCGTCGCGGTGTTCATCGTCGGGGTGACGCTGGTCAAGGGCTACGAGACCGAGCGCGACGTGCGCATGGCGGTGGGCGACACGGTGACGGTCGGCCGCTATACCTTCCGCTTCGACGGCGTGCGCGACGTGGCCGGGCCGAACTACAACGCGTCGCGCGCGGCCGTCGACGTGTCGCGCGACGGCAAGTCGATCGAGACGCTGTACCCGGAGAAGCGGATCTACCTCGCGCAGCAGATGCCGATGACCGAGGCCGCGATCGACTCGGGGCTCATGGGCGACATCTACGTGTCGCTCGGCGATCCGGTGGGCGACGGCTCCTGGGCGGTGCGCGTCTACGACAAGCCGTTCGTGAACTGGATCTGGTTCGGCTGCATCCTGATGGCGCTCGGGGGCTTCCTCGCGCTGTCGGACCGCCGCTATCGCGTCGGTCCCGCGCGCGCGGGCGCGGCGGCGCGCGGCGCTGCCGCTACGGCAGGCTGACGCGTTCGAGGCATTCATGAGCCGATTCGCCATCCCGCTCGCCGTCTTCGCGGTCATCGTCGCGTTCCTGTTCGTCGGGCTCGGGCTCAACCCGCGCGAGGTGCCTTCGCCGTTCATCGGCAAGCCCGCGCCCGCGTTCCAGCTCGCGCAGCTCCACGCGCCCGACCGCGCGTTCACCCAGAAGGACCTGCTCGGACAGGTCTGGCTCCTGAACGTGTGGGCCTCGTGGTGCATCTCCTGCCGCGACGAGCATCCGCTGCTGGTCGAGCTCGCGAAGGCGAAGACCGTCCCGCTCGTCGGGCTCAACTACAAGGACAAGCCCGACGAGGCGAAGGCCTGGCTGAAGCGGTTCGGCGACCCGTACCAGCTTTCGGTCTCGGACCTCAGCGGCCGGGTCGGCATCGACTACGGCGTGTACGGCGTGCCGGAGACGTTCGTGATCGACAAGGCCGGGGTGATCCGCTACAAGCACATCGGCCCGATCACGCCCGAGGCCCTCGAGAAGAAGATCCTGCCGCTCGTGCGGGAGCTGCAGAAGTCGTGACGCGGTGCCTCGTCGCCCTGCTGCTCGCGGCCGCGGCGCTTGCCGCGTCCGCGAAGGACGCGCTGCCGACGGAGCAGGACCCGGTGGCCGCCAGGCGGGCGGTCCAGCTCTCCGAGCAGCTGCGCTGCCTCGTCTGCCAGAACCAGTCGATCGCCGAATCGAACGCCGATCTCGCGGTGGATCTGCGCCGCCAGATCAACGAGCAGATCGCCGCGGGCCGGAGCGACGGCGAGATCGTCGACTTCATGGTCCAGCGCTACGGCGACTTCGTCCTTTATCGGCCGCCGTTCAAGGCCGCCACCCTCCTGCTGTGGCTGGGCCCGGCGCTGCTGCTCATCGCCGGCCTCTGGGCGCTCGCGCGCGTCCTGCGCAGCCGCAACCGCGCCGCCGACGAGCGCCCGCTCTCCGAGGAAGAGCGCGCGCGGGCCGCGCGCCTGCTCGGCGGGGAGCCGAAGTGATCGCGTTCGCCCTCGTCGCCACCGCGATGGTGGCCGTCGCGCTCGCGTGGATCATCGTCCCGCTCGCGCGGCGGCGCGGCGCGGCGGACGTGGATCGCGACGCGTCCAACGCGGCGATCCTGCGCGACCAGCTCGCGGAGCTCGACGCCGAGCTCGCGCGCGGCGCGCTGACCGCGGAGAGCCACGCCGAGGCGCGGCGGGAGCTCGAGCGCCGGGTGCTCGAGGAGGTGTCCGCGTCGGGCGAAGCGGAGAAGGCGCGGGGCGCGCCTTGGGCCGCCGCGGCACTCGCCGGCGTCCTGCCGGTCGTCGCGGTGCTGCTCTACCTCGTCATCGGCACGCCGGAGGCGCTCGGCCCGCAGGCCGGCGCGAGCGGCGGGGCGGACGGCGGCCACCAGGTGACGCGCGAGCAGGTCGAGCGGATGGTCGCCGACCTCGCCGCGCGGCTCGAGAAGGAGCCCGACAACGTCAAGGGCTGGATCATCCTCGCGCGCTCGTATGCCGTCATGAACCGCAGCACCGAGGCCGCAAAGGCCTACGAGCGCGTGGTCGAGCTGCTTCCGACCGATCCCGACATCCTGGCGGACTACGCCGACACGCTCGCCGTCGCCCAGGGCGGAAGCCTGTCCGGCAAGCCGCTCGAGCTCGCGCAGCGCGCGCTCGCGGCCGACCCCACGCACTGGAAGGCGCTCGCGCTGATCGGGACCGAGGCGTTCAACCGCAAGGACTACAGGACCGCGATCGCGTACTGGGAGAAGCTCAAGGCCACCGCGCCGCCCGACTCGCCGATGCGGCAGCAGATCGAGGCAAGCATCGCGGAGGCGCGCGAGCTCGGCGGCATCAAAGGCGACGCGAAACCGTCCGCGCCCGCCGTCGCGGCAGCCCCCGCAACCGGCCGGGTCAGCGGCAAGGTCGACCTGAGCCCGGCGCTCAAGGCGCAGGTCGCGCCGACCGACACCGTGTTCGTCTTCGCGCGCGCCGCCGAGGGCCCGCGCATGCCGCTCGCGATCCTGCGCAGGCAGGTCAAGGACCTCCCGGTCGAGTTCGCGCTCGACGACTCGATGGCGATGGCGCCGAACATGAAGCTCTCGAGCTTCGCGGAGGTCGTGGTCGGGGCGCGGGTCTCGCGCTCGGGCAATGCCGCGCCGCAGAGCGGCGACCTGGAAGGGCTGTCGCGGCCCGTCAAGGTGGGCGCGAGCGGCGTCGCGGTCGTCATCGACAACACGCTTCCCTGAGCGCGGGCGGTGGCCGGCGCGCGCGTGCAGTGCGACGTCGTGGTCGTGGGCGCCGGCATCTCCGGCCTCGCGACCGCCTTCCACCTCGAGCGCCGCGGCCACGCGGTGCGCGTGCTTGAGGCGGCGGCGCACGCGGGCGGCGTGATCGCCACGCATCGCCGCGACGGCGTGCTCTACGAGACCGGTCCCAACAGCACGCTCGACA
>CAZIXQ010000153.1:0-9387 GCA_964543155.1 uncultured Enterobacteriaceae bacterium | reverse complement strand
CCGATCACGAAGTTGAGGAAGTCCATCGAGTCGACGTCGAGCTGGTCGCGCAGGTTCGCCCCCGGCGCGAGCGCGGCCGGGTCGAGCTCGGGCGCGATGCGCGCGAGCACCTCGAGGACGCGGGCACGGATCTCATCGTCGTTCATAGCTTTTCGGGCTCCTGCAGCAGCCGGGCGAGGGCATCGAGGAAGATCGCGCCCCGGTGGCCGTCGGTCGCGCGGTGGTCGGCCGACAGGGTAGCGTTGACGAGCGGCCGCGCCAAGACCTGGCCGCCGACGACCCAGGGCCGCTCGACCACGGCGCCGAACCCGACGAGCGCGAGCTGCGGCGGGTAGATCACGCCGTACACGGTCTCGACCCCTCGCTCGCCGAGGTTGGTCACGGTTACCGTCGGCTCGGTCATCTCCGCGCCGCGCAGGCTTCCCGCGCGCGCGCGCTGCACGAGGTCCTGCAGCGCGCGCATCAGCGCTTCCAGCGGCTGCCTGTCCGCGTCGAGGAGCGCGGGCGCGACCAGCCCGCCGCCGCGCAGCGAGATCGCGACGCCGAGGTGGATGTTCGAACGCCGCTCCGCGCGGCCGTTCACGAAGAACCCGTTCAGCTCCGGCACCTCGCGCAGCGCGAGCGCGGCGGCCTTGAGGAGCAGCGCGCCGTAGAGCAGGCGGTCGGTCACGCTGCGCTTCGCGTTCTGCGCCGCGAGCCAGGCGAGCGCCTTCGACAGATCGATCGTAGTGCCGACGTAGTAGTGCGGGATCTCGCGCTTCGAACGCGCCATCGCCGCGGCGATCGCCTCGCGCATGCGCGCCTGCCTGTCGGCCGGTCTTGCGGGCCTGGCCGCGGGCCTCGCCGCGGCCGCGCGCTCGACGTCCTCGAGCGTGATGCGGCCGTCGGGACCGGTGCCCGCAATGGCGGCGAGGTCGAGGGCGAGCGCCTCCGCACGCCTGCGCGCGAGCGGCGACACGGCGATGCGCCCGGTAGGCGCTGCCGGCCGCTCAGCCGGCTTCGCAACGGCCGGCGCCGGCTGCGGTGCGACCGCCACGGAGCCGGGCGCCGCAGCGCTCGGCGGCGGTGCAATGGCACCTTCCGCCGCGATCACCGCGAGCGGCGTGCCCACCGGCAGCCAGTCCTCGCCCGGCTCGACGAGGATCTTCTCGAGCGTGCCCGCCGCCCACGACTCGACCTCGACGTTCGCCTTGTCGGTCTCGATCACGAGCACGGCCTCGCCGCGGGCGATCGGCTCGCCCGGCTTCTTCAGCCACTCGACGACCCGGCCCTCGGTCATGTCCGCGCCGAGCTTGGGCATCAGGAAGTCGGCGCTCGGCATGCGCTAGAGGAGGCCGCGGACGGCGGCGACGATCCGCTCGGGCGAGGGCAGCGCGGCGTCCTCGAGGTGTTTCGCGTACGGCATCGGCACCTCGATCGAGCACACCCGCGCGACCGGCGCGTCGAGCTCGTCGAACGCCCGCTCCACGATCTGCGCGGTCACCTCGGCCGCGAAGCTGCCGGTGCGCCACATCTCATCCACGATCACCGCGCGGTGGGTCTTCGCGACGGTCGCGACGATCGCCTCGACGTCGAGCGGGCGGAGGCTGCGCAGGTCGAGCACCTCGGCGTCGACGCCCTGCGCGGCGAGGTCATCGGCCGCCTTGAGCGCCTTCGGGAGCGAGCCGCCGTAGGTGATGAGCGACACGTCCCTGCCGGCGCGGCGCACCGCGGCGACGCCGAGCCGCATCGGGGTGCCGTCGTCGTCTTCGCCCTGCATCGGGTACAGCGTCGCGTTCTCGCAGACGATCACCGGGTCGGGGTCGTCGAGCGCCGCGAGCAGCAGGCCCTTCGCGTCGGCCACCGTCGCGGGCGTCGCGACCTTGAGGCCGGGCACGTGCGCGTACCAGCCCTCGAGGCTGTGCGAGTGCTGGGCGGCGAGCCCGCGGCCGCCGCCGCTCGCCATGCGGATCACCACCGGCACGCCGAGCTGCCCGCCGGACATGTGGCGCAGCGTCGCCGCGGTGTTCACGATCTGGTCGAGCGCGAGCAGCGAGAAGTTGATCGTCATCACTTCGACGATCGGCCGCATGCCGCCGACCGCCGCCCCGATGCCGGCACCCACGAAGGCCGACTCCGAGAGCGGGGTGTCGCGGATGCGCTCCGGCCCGAACTCGTCCAGGAGGCCCAGGCTGACGGCGAACGCGCCGCCGTAGCGGCCAACGTCCTCGCCCATCAGGAACACGCGCGGGTCGGCGCGCATCGCCTCGCGCATCGCGGCGCGGGCGGCTTCGCGGAAGGTCGTCTTCGCCATCACCGCGCCCCGGTGTACACGTCGCGCTCGAGCTCCTCGACCGGCTCCCACTCGCCGCGCTCGGCGGCGTCGACCGCCCAGTCGATGTCCTGCCACACGCTCTTCTCGAGCGCCTCGAGCTCGGCGTCGGCGAGGAGCCCGTCGGCCTTCAGCCGCGCGGCGAAGGTCGTGATCGGGTCGCGTGTCTTCCACTCCGCGACCTCGTCCTTGCTGCGATAGAGCTCGGGGTCGGCCATCGAGTGCGCGCGGTAGCGGTAGGTGCGCAGCTCGAGGAAGTACGGGCCGTCGCCGCGCCGCACCGATTCGGCCGCGCGCGCGACGGCGGCTTCGACCGCGCGCACGTCCATCCCGTCCACCCACTCGGCCTGCACGCGGTAGTTCTGCGCCTTGAGGTGGATGTCGGTCTCCGACTCGGAGCGCGCGAGCGCGGTCCCCATCGCGTAGAGGTTGTTCTCGCACAGGAACAGCACCGGCAGCCGCCACAGCGCCGCGAGGTTGAGCGACTCGTGGAACTCGCCCTCGGCCACCGCGCCCTCGCCGAAGAAGCACGCGGTCGCGCGGTGCCTGCCCCGCATCCTGTCGGCGAGCGCGAGCCCGACCGCGAACGGCAGCCCGCCGCCGACGATCGCGTGTCCGCCGTAGAACCGCCGCGACGCGTCGAACATGTGCATCGAGCCGCCGCGGCCGCGCGAGCAGCCGGTGCGCTTGCCGTACATCTCGGCCATCACCGCCTCGGCCCGGACGCCGCGCGCGAGGGCCTGGCCGTGCTCGCGATAGGTCGCGACGATCGCGTCGTCGGGCGAGAGGGCGGCCATCGCGCCGACCGCGACCGCCTCCTCGCCGATGTAGAGATGCAGGAAGCCGCGGATCTTGCCGGCGGAGTACAGCTCGGCCGACTTCTCCTCGAAGTGGCGGATGAGCAGCATCTGGCGCAGCAGCTCGTGGGCGTGCTCGCGCTCGAGCGCGGGCGCGTGAGGCGGGCGGTGCTCGACCGACATCTAGGCGCTTTCCAGAGTCGAGGTGTCGCCCTCCGGCAGCCCGAGCTCGCGCGCCTTGAGCAGGCGCCGCATGATCTTTCCGCTGCGGGTCTTCGGCAGGCTCGCGCTGAATGCGATCTCCTTCGGCGCGACCGCCGCGCCGAGCCGCTTGCGGGCGTGCGCGAGGATCGAGCGCTGCAGTTCCTCGCCCGGCTCGTATCCCTTCTTCAGGCCGACGAACGCCTTGATCACTTCGCCCGCGACCGGGTCGGGCTTGCCGATCACGCCGGCCTCGGCGACCGCGGGGTGCTCCATGAGCACGCTCTCGACCTCGAACGGCCCGATCAGGTGGCCGGAGGTCTTGATCACGTCGTCCTTGCGCCCGACGAACCAGAGATAGCCGTCGGCGTCGCGCCTGACGAGGTCGCCCGAGAGGTACCAGCCGCCGGCGAAGCACTTCGCGTAGCGCTCCGGCTCGTTGAGATAGGCGCGGAACATCGACGGCCAGCCGGGCTTGAGCGCGAGCTCGCCCTCCACGCCGGGCGCCTCGATGACGCGCACGGTGCCGTCCTTCTGCGCCTCGACGATCGCGACCTCCACGCCGGGAACGGGCTTCCCCATCGACCCGGGCCGGATGTCCATGGCGGCGAAGTTTGCGACCATGATCCCGCCGGTTTCGGTCTGCCACCAGTTGTCGTGGAACGGCAGGCCGAACGCCTCCATGCCCCAGCGCACCGCCTCGGGATTGAGCGGCTCGCCGACGCTCGCGAGGAATCGGAGCGCCGGAGCCGCGCGCGCCCGCGCGAGGTCGAGGCCGGCCTTCATCATCATGCGAATCGCGGTCGGCGCGGTGTACCAGACGCTCACGCGCTCGCGCTCGAGGATCTCGTACCAGCGCGCGGCGTCGAAGTCGGCCTCGTCCACGACGCTCGTCACGCCGTTCGAGAGCGGGGCGATGATGCCGTAGGACGTGCCGGTGACCCAGCCGGGGTCGGCGGTGCACCAGTACACGTCCTCCGCATGCAGGTCGAGCGCGAGCGCGCCGGTGACGTGGTGCGCCACCACCGCGGCGTGCACGTGCACCGCGCCCTTCGGCGTGCCGGTCGTGCCGCTCGTGAAGTGCAGCAGCGCCATGTCCTCCGGATCGGTCGGCCCGATGGTGTACGAATCGCGCGCGGCGGCGAGGAGCTCGCGCCAGTCGCGGGTGCCGGGCACGGCATTCGCCGCGTCGCCCTCGGGGACGATCACCACGTGCTCGAGCGCGGGCAGCTGCGCGCGGATCGGCGCGACCTTCTTCTGGTAGAGCGCGGCGGTGGTGACGAGCACCTTCGCCGCGCCGATCGCCATGCGCGCGCGGATCGGTTCCGGCCCGAACGCCGAGAACAGCGTGCAGAGCACCGCGCGCGCCTTCCACGTGCCGAGCGCCGCGAAGTAGAGCTCCGGAATCCGGCCGGTCAGGGCGTAGACGCGCTCGCCCGCGCGCACGCCGAGCGACTCGAGCGCGTTCGCCCAGCGGTTCGACTGCGCCGCGAGCTCCGCGTAGGTGAGGTCGCGGCGCGCGCCGTCGCGCCCGAGCCAGCGGATCGCGACGCGATCGCGCGAGGCGCCTGCGGCGTGCCGGTCGACCGCCTCGTGCGCGATGTTGAGGCCGCGCCCGCCCGGCAGGCCGGCGAGGCACGCGCGCGCGCGCGCCCACGAGAACGACGCGCGCGCGGCGTCGTAGTCGGCGAGGTTCGGCGTCACCCGCAGCGTCTTGCGGATCGATTCCATCCCCTGCAACTTACCTTGCGCCCCGTCCCGGGCGTTGACCCAGCGCAAACCGCCCGGCCGGGGGCCGGATCTGGCACGGCTTTCGCTAGAATCGCTGCATGACCAAGCCTGGCACCTCCTTCACGCTCGAGGTGAACCCGCGGATCCCGCGCCGCCTGGTGCGGCTCGAGGAGCTCGCGAACAACCTCTGGTACAGCTGGGACCGCCCGACGCGCGAGCTGTTCGCGCGCCTGCACCCGACGCTGTGGGACGCGGTCTTCCACAGCCCGAAGGCGCTGCTCAAGCGCATCGACGAGCAGAAGCTCGTGGACGCCGCGCAGGACCCGGTCTTCCTGAACAGCTTCAACCGCATCCTCTCGGCGTTCGACACCTACCACTCGGAGCCGCTGCGCGCCAACGGCGCGGCGTCGCTGCCCGCGTCCGACCTCGTCGCCTACTTCTGCGCCGAGTTCGGCTTCCACGAGAGCCTGCCGATCTACTCCGGCGGCCTCGGCATCCTCGCCGGCGACCACTGCAAGGCGGCGAGCGACCTGCGCCTGCCGTTCGTGGGCGTGGGCCTGCTCTACCGCCAGGGCTACTTCATCCAGCGCATCGACGGTGAGGGCAGCCAGCACGCCGAATACTTCGACTCCGACTTCGACGACCTGCCGGTGGCGCCGGTCGTCGGCGAGGACGGGCGCGAGCTCCACGTGCCGGTCGAACTCCCCGGCCGCACGGTGGAGGTGAAGGTGTGGCAGGCGCGCGCCGGTCACGTCACGCTCTGCCTGCTCGACACCGACATCGAGGCGAACGGCGAGCACGACCGCGACATCGCGCACCGGCTCTACGGCGGCGACCGCACCACGCGCATCGAGCAGGAGCTCGTGCTCGGCATCGGCGGGGTCCGGGCGCTGGCGGCGATCGGCCTCAAGCCCACCGTGTGGCACATCAACGAGGGCCATGCGGCCTTCCTCATCCTCGAGCGCATGCGCGGCGTGATCCGGCAGGGGCTCGACTTCCGCGCCGCGCTCGAGGCGGTCGCGGCGAACACAGTGTTCACGACCCACACCGCGGTGCCGGCCGGGCACGACTACTTCGCCGCGGACGTGATGCGCGGCTACTTCGAGGGCCTGTGCCGGGAGTGCGGCATGGCGCCCGACGAGCTGCACGCGCTCGGCAGCCTGCCGGGCAAGGCGGAGTTCAACATGACCGCGCTCGCGGTGCGCGGCTCGCGCCACCACAACGGCGTGTCGCGGATCCACGGCGAGGTGTCCTCGCGCATGCTCGGCGAGCTGTGGCCGCAGATCCCGGTCGACGAGAATCCGGTCGACTACGTGACCAACGGCGTGCACGTGCCGACCTTCCTCGCGCTCGAGTGGGTGGACATCTTCGACCGCTTCCTCGGCTATGGCTGGTCGCAGCACCTCAGCGATCCGGAGCTGTGGAAGCGGCTCGAGGAACTCCCCGACAACATCTTCTGGAGCGTCCGGCAGTACCTCAAGGCGCGGATGATCCACCTGGTGCGCCACCGCATCCGCAACCAGCAGCTGCGCAACCAGGTGAGCGAGTCGCACGTGGATCGCCTGCTCAAGCTCGCCGATCCGGCCAATCCCACGGTGCTCACGATCGGCTTCGGGCGCCGCTTCGCCACCTACAAGCGCGCCGCGCTGCTGTTCGAGAATCTCGACGAGCTGCGCCGGATCACCGGCGACCCGGAGCGGCCGGTGCTGTTCGTCTTCTCCGGCAAGGCGCACCCCGCCGACGCGCCCGGGCAGGACATGATCCGGCAGGTCGTCCAGGTGGCGCGGATGCCGGAGTTCGAGGGCAAGATCCTGCTCGTCGAGGGCTACGACCTGCGGCTCGCGCGCCGGCTGGTGCAGGGTGTCGACGTGTGGCTCAACAACCCGATCTACCCGCTGGAGGCCTCCGGCACCTCCGGCATGAAGGCCGGCATGAACGGCGTGATCAACCTGTCGGTCCTCGACGGCTGGTGGGGCGAAGGGTACGAGGGCGACAACGGCTGGGCGATCAAGCCCGCGGCGCAGGCGCTCGAGCAGTACAAGAGGAACCGCGAAGAAGCGCAGACGCTGTACGAGATCCTGCAGGACCAGGTGATCCCGCTCTACTACGCGCGCGGGCCGCAGGGCTTCTCGCCCGAGTGGATCAAGGTCGCGAAGCGCTCGATGGGCTCGATCCTGCCGCGCTTCAATGCGGCGCGCATGCTGCAGGAGTACGTCGAGAAGCTGTATGTGCCCGCCGCGGCGCAGGGGCGGATGTACGCCGCGGACGGCTTCGGCGCGGCGAAGACGGTGGCCGAATGGAAGGCGCGCGTGCGCGCCGCCTGGCCGAAAGTGTCGATCCGCCGCCTCGACGTGCCGAAGAAGCGCATCCAGTTCGGCGAGCGCGTGCGGGTCGAGGTGGCGATGAACCTCGACGGTCTCGCGCCCGCCGACGTTGCCGTCGAGCTCATTCTCGCGCGCGGCGCCCTCGAGCCGCACGGGGCGCCGATGCGCCACGCCTTCGCGCCGGACGGCACCCGCACCGAAGGCGGCGAGCACCGCTTCGTCCTCGAGCTCGCGCCCGAGCTGTGCGGCCGGCTCGACTACCGCATCCGCGCCTACCCCCGCCACGCGCTGCTCGCGCACCCGTTCGAGCTCGGGTTGATGGTGTGGATCTAGGGCCGCGCGCCGCGCGCGGTTCAGCCGGCGGTGTCGTCCGCCGGCACGACGCTGGCGTAGACCTCCGCGTACTTCTTCGCCGCAGCTACCCATCCGAAGTCCGTCGCCATGCCGGTGCGCTGGATCTGGCGCCAGGTCTTCGGCTCGCGGTAGAGCTCGGCCGCGCGCTCGATCGCGTCGAGCAGGGCGAGCGGGCTCTCCTCCTCGAATAGGAATCCGGTCGCGGTGCCGGCCGCGAGCGCCTCGGGCGTGGCGTCGACGATCGTGTCCGCCAGCCCCCCGGTCGCGCGCGCGATCGGCGGCGTGCCGTAGCGCTGGCTGTACATCTGGTTGAGCCCGCACGGCTCGAAGCGCGAGGGCATCAGGAACGCGTCGGCGGCCGCCTCGATCAGGTGCGCGAGCGGCTCGTCGTAGCCGATCCGCACCGCGATGCGCTGCGCGCTCGCACGCGCGAGCCCCTCCAGATCCGCCTCAAGGTCGCGCTCGCCCGTGCCGAGCACGACGAGCTGCGCCGGCAGACCGACGATCTCGCGCGCGACCTCGATCACGAGGTCGATGCCCTTCTGGCGCGTGAGCCGGCTCACCATGCCGAGCAGCGGCACGCGCGGCTCCTGCGGCAGGCCGAGCCGCTCCTGCAGCGCCTCCTTGTTGAACGCCTTCGAAGTGAGCCGGTCCGCATCGTAGCGCTGCGCAATCAGGCGGTCGGCCGACGGATCCCACTGCGCGAGGTCGATGCCGTTCGCGATGCCGTGCAGCGCGTCGCGCCGCGCGGCGAGCAGGCCGTGCAATCCGAAGCCGAGCGGCTCACTCTGGATCTCGCGCGCATACGTCGGGCTCACCGTGGTGATCGCGTCGGCGTACTGCAGGCCGCCCTTCAGGAACGACATGCGCCCCCAGAACTCGAGGCCGTCGATCGCGTAGGCCGCGGGCGGCAGCCCGAGGCGCGCGACCTCCTCCGGCGGAAAAAGCCCCTGGAACGCGAGGTTGTGGATCGTCATCACCGTGGCCGCGCGCGCGCCGCCGGCGAAGCGCAGGTACGCGGGCGCGAGCGCGGTCTGCCAGTCGTTGCAGTGGAGCACCTGCGGCCGCCAGTCGAGCGGGTTCGCCGCGCCCGCGAGCAGCGCCGCCACGCGCGCGAGCTGGGCGAAGCGGCGCGCGTTGTCGGCCCAGTCGGCGCCGTCCTCGTCCTGGTAGGGCCCGCCGGCGCGCTCGTAGAGCTCGGGGCAGTGGACCAGCCACGCCGGCACGCCGCTCGGCAGCGGCGACTGGTGCAGCGTGCACGCGGGAAAGTGCGCGGTGGCGGGAACCTCGTAGAACGGCCGCCGATGCTCGGCCTGCGCCAGCACCGACGCATACGCGGGCAGCAGCACGCGCACGTCGTGCCCGAGTGCTTCCAGCGCCGCGGGCAATCCGGCGCTCACGTCGGCGAGCCCGCCGGTCTTGGCCCAGGGCGCGCACTCGGAGGTCGCGAACAGGATGCGCAGCGGTTGCACGGGTCGGCCTGCGAAAGCGTCGTAGGATAGCAGCGCGCCGCCGCAGCACGATTGCCCGCATGGATCCCGCCACCGCTCGCACCCCGCCGCCCGGGCCCGCCCCGGACGCGGATGCGCTCGCCCCGCAAGTGCTCGAGATCGTCGCTGCGCTAGTTGCCGAGTCGTCGCCGCCGGGGCGCGCGCCGGTGGTGCCGACG